>NZ_JBVAYE010000009.1:0-127735 GCF_055413545.1 Lactiplantibacillus sp. 3062 | reverse complement strand
GTCAACTTATCACCCGCACGGGGATCGAACCCGTAACTCCGCCTTGAGAGGGCGACGTCTTAACCAATTTGACCAGCGGGCACAAATTCATTTATTATCTTACCGAATGATAAGCGGCTTGTCAAATATAATTAAGATTTTTGCCACCTAAAAATCGTCACAACAACTAAACCAACGAATAAGAGCAAACAGTAGGCCACACTACACCAAAAAACGAAAGTCAATAATTGGGGTAACAAAAAGCTGCGCATAACTGCTAATCCGATGGCCGTGACCGCCCATACGATCAATTGTTGTCGCAGATGATCGAATAAATGATCTAATTCTGACTTCGACATACACTCACCTTCCATTTAACTAGTTTAGCCACCAACTGATACGATATTCAAGCAAAAATGCAAAAAATAGACACAAAGTTTCAGCAAAGTCTTGACAGTATTTGCTGGAAAAGTTACTATTAAATAGTTGTTATTGGGTATTCGCCAAATTGGTAAGGCAGCGGACTCTGAATCCGTAATTTACTGGTTCGAGCCCAGTATACCCAATATTCGTTATCAGCTGTTATCATTGGTTGTCAAAAACACCGTGATTACAGCTTTTTTATTACTCTAGTTTGTCATTGGTTGTCATCTCTTTTCACTAAAAGTCAGCCAAAGGGACAGCCAAAAATATAACAAAAAAGCCACTGTTTCCAGTGACTTAATACTTGCGCGGGGCAGTGACTGTTAGCCAACTTTGGTTAACAGTTTTTTTAGTCTTTAGGATTGTAAGAATAATGCTGATAATCTTTAGTATTGTGTTTCTCATCCCCATTAATAAGGTGATGCCAATCACAAAATATTGGATAAAACGCATGTTCTGCTTTGATATAGACACCATAAACTCTTGTAGCTCCGCTAAAACCCAATTGCCACCAACAATAATCTTCACCATCAAAATTTGGAAAAGCAGTGTGATTTATCTCTTCTGCAATTCTGTTCACTAGATCTTTGTGTTTATCTTCCACTTGATGGCAGTGTCTAAATTGCCAATTATTCCCAGTATCAAAAATTTTTTCCCACTCTTTATAAAGACAAGGTATAAAGGTTTGTATCAACTCATAAATATTCTTTGAGAATTCACCCGAGTTTTTGGAATAATTGGTAAAATTGTCACTCTTAAGAAAAGAATCAGTCGCATCCAGCCAATTATAAACTGAAAAATAATTAAAGCCATTAGTTGGCTTAATTTGGGGTTCTGGAATAGCACTGTCTTCACCATTTCCAGTTGCCTTATCGACACTATCTTCTATTTTCTTAAAATTATTTTTCCGGTTGTTATTTCTTCTACTCACTTTAATTAACCTTCTAATAAACTAGAGTAAAATTTAAACATCTCAGCATCATTCAAAACGTTTTGACAACGATCAAGTGGCCTTGCACTTCCTCTAGCTTTTTTCCACGGATCTTCAGAATGAGTTAATAATTCAAGAGTATTGCCATCATATTTTCCATATATTCTATTTATTTGTTTCATTAAATTCAAAGTATCAGGGTTCTCGATTTTCATTTCATTAGCATCGGGTATTTTAATAAGATTACCACCATAAGGCTTGTATCTTTCATACACATCACGATTTACAGGCCCATGAACCCACGCTTCAAATTCCCCGCTAAACACTTTATCACTTAAATCATCAATATCTTCATTAAGAAAAACAAGTCCCCAAGCATAGAGGTAATATAGAAGTTTTTGTAATTTTTTAGGCGTTACACTATCGTTATTTTCAATAAACCACTTTGCAGCATCAAAAATAGTTAATTTAGCATCCATGATTATTCCCTCCCTAACATGAAGTTTCCTCCACGTCAGCAACAGTGTATCACAAATAATCAATTCTAAACGATAATTTTATGTTCTTTTACAATATTTACAAACAAATTCCTTTAATGCTTCGTTTTTTAGATAATTGAACTTGCTAACGCTAACCGATAATTGGTTGCAAGCTTCACTGCGGCTGAAACGTTTCTCAATAATGTAATCATGTAAGATAAATTGATATTGTGGATCATCAATTGCATTTAGGGCGTCTTCGACTTCTTTTAACTGGTAAGACAAATCAACGTGGCTTATCAGGCGGCTTTCAGCACCGTTTCGGCTGCTATGGCTTGATACTCCATCGAACGAGGGACTAGAAACTTGATTAAAAGCCGTCAAGTCACGTTTTAGTTTGGCATATTGCTTTAATAAATTACAAATCTTCTTAACATCTTGGCGCATTGGAATCACACTTTCTGGGTTCCAGATATATGTATAAAAAAACGGGGCTATTACACCCCGTCTTGGCTAATATCAACACAATGAATACTTATATTATAGCACTTAAAACAAATATTTTCACCTATAATTGTTTTAAATGAAGCATATTCACTTTAAAACTTATCCGGTTACTAAACCGCGCAATTGTTGAATCATGCTAACAACTTGATACGGTGTCTTTGTCATATCGGTTACCCGGTTTTGATACCAGAATTGTGTCAGCAAGGACACGGCAAAATCATACTGTTTGTACATAGACACGTCCTCGTTTTTGCTAACGGCCGTCTGAACGTAGTCCTCGGCGGCGTCTAAATAGCTTTTAATCATTGGATCATCTTCGGTTACGTCAATTCTTAGGCTTAGTTTAATATCATCAACGGTTACAGCCATGTAATCACTCCTTTTTCCTTAGTTTAATTTATGTATAGGGGTGGTGAATCGCCACCCCTTGTATAACCGTCCCCAAAAGTGGGTACGATTATTTACCAGCCGGTGCAGGCGTTGCCGTCGCAGTTCCTAACGCCACGTTGATTACAGCGGTCTTATCAATCACTTCATAATCGTTTCGCACAATTACGGAAAGTCCTTGGCTGAACTGGTCGAATTTGTCCCATTGGGCGGTTACTTGGTTACGCCGGAAAACAGCTACGGCTTGCGATAAGTCTCCCGCAATCATTGGGAACGTCCCGTCCGCGTTGTTAGCCAGTAATTTGTCGCTAATCATGACGACTGGCGCCCCTAACAAGGTGAAGCCACTTGGTGCCGTTGGGTTTGGCTGTAATAGGTAACGACCTTCGGAATCTTTCAAGGTATCAAGGTAGTTGAACCCGGACTGGTTAACTAACCACATTTTGCTCAAGGCGGGATCTAACGTCACATTGAAAATCTTTTTAAGATCATCAATATTGGCGGCCGTTGCTTTAGTAAAGTTGCTACCCGTTAACAAGCTCATAATTTGTGTGTTGTCCGTGTTATCAACCAATTGTTGTAACTGGGTTTTAACTTCGCTGACAATATCAACTTCGGCGTCTTCCACCACTTCATTAGATAAGGCAATCTTACCCGCCCGGGTTTTCACATCAAACGGCACTTCCGTAAACATGTTCGCGTCAACGTCGGCAATGTCGGCTAATTCGTCTTTAGTAGCCAGTACCGCAGATTGTTGGCTGGTGGCAATTGGGTAAGTACCGGAACCACTAGAAACTTGCTTAACCGTCGCATATTGGGCGAGGTTGTAATTGGATTGCTTTAATTGGAAAACGGGGGTAATCAGTTCCTTAGGAATAACCGCACTGGCACCGTCAGTCTTTAAGCCGTCCCGAGTTTCCCCGTGTGTCCGGACATATTGTTCAAAGGCGGGAATACCGGTTTTGTTTTCGTTGGTATTAGGATCAATAATTGTTTGTTTTGCCATGTTGTCAGGCTCCTTTTCTTGGTTAATAAATTTTTCATAGCTACGGGTATCAACTTGCACATTTGTATCGTCATAAGCGGGAACGGCTACCACTGACACATCGAACAAGCTTTTAACTTGATTAATGGTGCGCGTGATATTACCGCCATCATCTTTAGTCCATTCGTCGGTGTCGTCGTCACTATCAAAGCCAAATGAGCAGGAATCAACGTTCCCACTTTGAACTTCTTCGTAAACATCATTAGCAAACGACGTATTCGGCAACTGTGCGGTGAAATGTAGCCCCTTGTCGTCCGTTTCTAACGTTAATGTGCCCGCCTTGGCACTGGCTAACACTTGGGTATAGTCGTGGTTATTAAGCATAAGAACGTTTGATAAATCGACACCATCAAGGGCCTTAGGGGTAACAACCTCAGTGAAGCCACCTAAGTCTTTACTTGGTGAGTTCCATACAATTGCATAACCACTAATTGTTTTACCCTTGCTTGTTTGGGAACCTTTAGGTTGTGGGTCTGCTGAATTTTCAGCTGGCCCGTCTTCGGGTGTTTCTGACTGCGGCGTTTGTGCTCGCAATTCGGCGTCAATCGTTAACCGTCGGTCTTGTTTCATGAATTAGTCACTCCATTCTTTTGTAAGTTTAAGAAAATATTGCCATCGTCAGTTGGTGGCAAGCCAATTTTGGCCCGAGCTTCGTTACGGCTCATAACGCCGCCAGTGAAACCAGCCACCGCTTGGGCTTGCTGAGTTTGCGGGTCAAGGCTCAATAACTTGTCCGTGTTAAACGTAAAGTCATGACCAAGCTTGAACGACAGCTCGCTGGTAAAGCTATCAAAGTAATGTTGCAACGTCCCTTGTAGATACTGCACGCCACTTTGTTCTTGGTTAGAATGATCGTTTTCAACCCCTAAGCGCTCCGGCGGTAAGCCAAAAGCTTTAGCAATTTGTCGGGTCGTCCAGTCATTAGAATTGACCAGCTTTAACACATCGGTATTTAAGGATAAGTTGCTAATATCCATCGTATCGTCAGTCACAATTGTGTTAACCGCATTGTCACCCGTATTGGCTTCATCAAACTGTTTACGAATATTGTCCTTAGCTTCCGGCCCTAAATCAGATTGATGGACTTTAATAACCGTGGTGCCGTGCACACCAGCAGTAAAAAAGCCGGTTAGCAATTTATTGCCGGCCGACTGAATCTGGCGTTCATCTTTGAGGGCATATAAGGGACTAATCCCCGACACGCCGTCTTTGGTGAAATATTTAAAATGTAAAATGTTGTTAGGCGCAATCTGACGACTGTTACCGCCAATCGGGGTATAGGTGTAGGTCAATGCCCCACTGACGTCATCTTGTTCAACCGTTAATTGGTTATTGGCAATCAATTTCAACGTATGATTAGGCAAAATCTCGGCAAAACTATTACCATTTAGTAACAGGTTAGCCGCCAACGCATATTTAAAATGGTACCCGTCCATCTGACTATTGGGGGTCTGATTAATCATCGTGTTAAAGATTGCCGTATCGCACATAATTGGATTGCTAGCAATATCGCTCGCAATAATATTAATCGCCGCGTAAATGTCACTATTACGCAACACCGCCGCACTGACAAACGTATACGGGTCGTTACTTGATAAACTAACCAAGGCGTCGGCTACCGGATCATGCGTGCCGCTGGTGGTATTGCTTTTAACAAAAAAACTCATTTAATCACCTCTTTGCTTTTCATAATTAATTAGCAAGGCCATCAGAATCATGGCTATACCAGCCAATATTAACCCCGCTTGCCAGCTGATCCAGCAACCAAAACCAATCACTAAGCATATTAATCCAATCACCAACAAAATCGTTTGTACATAATCAGAACAGATCTGCCGCAGTCGCTGTTTTGTAGTAATCTTCTGCATGCTGTTGATCCTCACTTTCTTGGTAATAGTCCATACCCGCTACAAACGCGTTAATCAACGCCGCAATCGGGTCAATCCGGTTACTATTGCGGGCTTTATCCAGTTGCCAGCCATTGTTTAGCACTTTCAAGATGGCGTTATTGACCGCATAAGCGAGAATCTTATTGCCGTTATGTTTAATCTTGTCATCGTAAAGCTGATCACGGAAATTACGAGTTGGAATATTCAAAGTCTTGGTGCCTTGTCGTACTTCAAATAGTGGGTAGCTTAATTTCTCAAATTTTGTAATTAACGTTTGCGCGTTATACGGGTCATAAGCGATTGCTTTCACTTTCCAGTTGTATTTCCCGACTAGTTTTTGCACAAAATCAAATAGATTGTCATAATCAATAATGCCGCTATCTAATCGGGTAATACTACACTCACCCGCCCGTTCCATTGACCGGTAATCAATGCCATCACGTTTAATCTTAGAATCAAGGCCGTATTTAGTACCCACAAACGAATGACTGTCACAATAAAACTGACCGTTACCAATTGGAACAAGCCAACTAACCGCGGTTAAGTCATTGCTTTTTGATAAATCAATGCCAATATAGGCGTCGCGATTATGTAAGTCGGGCACCTTTGCCAATTTACCAGCGGCCCAATCGTCTGCTGAAATATAACTGTCCTCGCTGGCTTGCAACCACATGTTGAAGTTCTTAACCAGTATTGGAATGAGATTATTTTGTTTAATGGCAAGATCCACGTCGGCCTGAATCTTTTCCGTCATGCGTTGTTTAACGTGTGGTTCACTGAATAACGGGTTGGCCTTGATCCAATTGGCTTGATCGTAAACTTCTTCGCGGTCGTCCAGTTCCCATATTGCCACAAAATAACGGTCAGCTTCGGTCTTGCCCTTTAAAACGTCCGTCAGCATGTCATATTCAGCGTGCATTGGGACGTTAAGGTTAAGGCCCGAGGTGGAAATCACCGCCAGCAGGGAGTTATCTTCTTGTGCTTGACCAGACTTTAAAACGTTGTACACTTTGCGGTCTTTAGCTTCGTGCCATTCATCTAAAATAACGGTAGTCCCGGCATAACCATCAAGCGTACTGGTATCACTGGCAAGGGCCAAGGCTTGCGAATCAGTTTCTAAGTCAGTAATGGCTTGTTTCTGTACCTTAATCCGTTGCCGCATGTACTTCGATTGCTTGCGGACTTGCCGTAGCCCACTTGAAAGCATGTCGTAGCCTAATTTAGCTTGTTTAAGGGCGTTGCTAACGAATAATACTTGTCGGTTGCGGGCGGGCTGACGTTCTCTTAAAAGGCCATTAGCGGCCATGCCAGAAGCCAGATAGGTTTTACCATTCTTCCGGGCCATACTAATAAACGCACGATCATAACGGCGGTTACCAGTAGTTTTTTCACGCCAGCCATACAGCTCACTAATAATCCATTTTTGAAAGGGTTGCATGGTGAGTTGGCTACCGTCAGTCTTAGGCATTAATTCGATAAATTTAACTGCCTGTGCCGCTTTGTCTTCGTCGTAGTAGAACGGGAAGCTGTCGTCCTTAGAACGGCTTAAATCGCGTTTAAATCGCTCGCACGCCCATTTGATTTTTTGACCAGCCAATACTTGACCCGATAACACTTGGTCAACATATTCAATCATGATAACATCGCCTCGAAAGTATCTTCGGGTGTCTCATCTTTTTGCTTGTTTAATTCCATGCGTGCCCGGCTCGATAGCGACATGCCTAAATCATTGGCTAAGGCTTTTAAATCTTTCATCGCTTGTGACTGCAAGGTCACGTAAGGGTTCGGCTTACGTACACCAGTCTCTTGATTAGTTTGTACCAGCCCGTTCTTACGAATATCATTCTCACAAGTCTGTACCGTGGCATAAGCGCGGCAATAACTGGCTAACATGGCCCGGTCAAGTTCACTAATTGGGGTATTGGCCTTTAAATAAGGCGCTACCCGTTGCCATTCAGTCAAGGCCCGATTATGTAACCAATCTGGCGGGGTTAAATCAAGCACCGGATAATCAAATAACGCTTTTTCAGCGTCCTTGCGTTGATCACGCTCATCATTGGTTAAATGTTTCTTCATACTAGCTAAGGCTTTTACTTTTTGGCTCATTCGGAGCACTCCTTTCGTTTAAATTTACGTACCAAAAAGCCCCCACGGGTTAGACCCATAGCGGCTGATTGATACATATATCCAGAATTCGTTTATTATATCTATATTATCGCACATATTTCTAAAAAGTGCAATTAATAACATGTATATATTTACACGTTACCCCCTGACTGGCTATTTGTTTAAATTTCGCATTATTAGTAGTGATATTTCACAATCCAGCAAAATCAGCAAAAAATCAAAGTTCAAAAGGGACTTTTATAAACACAAAAGTATGCTGTCCGCTCCTTTCGTGTCGACCATAGCCCCCCCATATCAACGTTTCTGGGCTGTCATGCTGTTTTGAATTAGTCTCGTGGCTCAAAGTTGAGCCGCCAGCTTGAATTGTTCACTCGGCCGAGAAATCGGCGCAGTCCATTGCCACTTTTGGCAACGTAGACGCAAAATGCGGGTTGGTTAACTAGGTCGAAAATTTCGACTCAGTAGCTCGGCTGAAAGTTCAGCGCAGTATTGCGCAGATCTCCTACTGTGGAAACACCTTTTAATATGAATCTTGAATTGTGGGTATAAAATTTCGACTCACAAATTGTTTTCTCGCTTTCACGTGATATAATTAATTTTGTGGGAATTAGTTGTAGCGGCGTCAGCATTGGCGGCGCTTTTTATATGTTATACTGGCAACGGTCATTCGAGTGGCCCTGTGACTGGTCGCCTTAATGGGCGGCTTTTTGTTTACCTACCTAAGTTAAGCTTAGGTAGTACAAGCAACCTGTCACGTCATCTTAGCGGGTCAGCTAGTGTATCAAGTTAGTGTGTTGTGCCAGGTAATGTTCCACGTTGTGCCACGTGTGTACCACGTTAGGACGCTTTGAAAACGTTGATATATCAATGGTTGTGCCACGTGTTCCACGTGTTCCACGTTAATATGAACATTTACAATTATAGTATGTAATAGGGTTAATTTAGCAGATACTAAAAAGTGCCGCACATTTCAGCACGACACTCATTGGTTATTTAGTTTGTTGTTCCCGTTGTTCTCTAACCAATCCCGTTTTTCGGTTATGGTGTCGGTAGCACAATGGTTGTAGGTTGCTTTCATCAAGTCGCCTTGACCAATCGTCTTTGATTTCGATAACGTGATCGACCACATTAGCTTTACGGATCACCCCGTCTTGGTAGCACTGTACACATACCGGATTACTTTCAAGGAACCGCCGTGACAACTTGCGCCATGCTGACGACTTGTAAAACTGTTGATACTTACTCTCGTCTGAATCGTACATGCGTTTGTGATACCGCCACTTGTTAGTGGCCTTGCGGTGCTTCTCACAGTAGCGTGTGTCATAGGCAACCAACGTCCGACAACCTGGGTGCTCACATTGCTTCATTGGCTTAGCCATGACCGTTGACCTTAGTTAGTGTGACCACGTCATAGGCATTCAGCTCGCTGTCAGAACTAACGCCAGCAACGCGATACGTAACCCCATCTAGTAACGCTAGTAGTGCTGTGGTAATACGTTCATCATGGCGCACTGCAATTAGCTGGTTAGTTGTCGCAGTCGTACCAGTAAGGCTAATGGTATTACTGACAGTTAACGTGTACTCACCATACCAGACAGTGAACAGTGTCACGAATTGTTGTTTGGTTGTGCCGTTTATTGGGTTCTGAACAGACTTGACGGTGCCAAACTGTACTCGCTTATTTAGGCGGTTTAGATTATAGTTCTTCATCGTCATCACCAGTCCTATAAACCAATGCTTCGCAATAAATCATTTTTGAATCGCTCACCTTGATAAAATCAATACTAGTGCCTATCAACTCATCGTCAATATCTTGTGCTTTGTCGACTTCCGAAACTTGCGCAAATAACTCCTCCATATTGTCAGCATGTACCATCTTAATTTTCATTATTTTAAACTCCTTTTATTCTCTAAAATATTGCTTCTTAACTACATCAACAACATGATGATTTGCCAACAGGTCATAGTAATAGTAGTTATATGTTTCCTTGCTCATAATCATTACTAGTGAAGACTGGCCGGGATAATACCAATCTACTTTGCTATCAAAGATCACGCCCACTAAATCAAGCGACAAGACGTGCTCCGCTATTTTGCTATGAACGCTATCGGCCGGCCCATAATCATGAGCAATTGCAACAACGCGTGTAGTCCCACTTACCTTTTGTAATTCGGCATGATCTAACCACTCCCCAAGGTAAGGTGGTGTATCATACTTCTTACCCGCATTGTATGAACGCTCACCAGCTAGTAATTTTTCGAGACTATGTGGGCGTTCATACACGGCACATTTATCAAACTTAAATACGTCTTCAAATTTTTTGAGATTTTCTGAACTGCTATATTTTGTGTCCCTCAATAATTGCATTTCTTGCCATTTCATACGTGTTTCCTCCTAGAACTGGAAATGTTTTTTTTAACGTGGTCCACGTGGTCCCGTGGTCCAAACGTTGATATATCAACGTTTTAAAGACCCCTTGACGTGGTCCATATGGTGGTCCAACGTGGTCCACTTGGTAAATTTCTGATTAAACTTCGCGCATATACCCATGTAGACGTTGGCCATTCATTCTAATTCGTTGACTTTTCCAACCGTCCATATTGTCCATTAATAACTTGATTCGCTTAGCTTCCGAGTTTGTTCGCCCGGTTAAATAACGATCAACTGTTTTATGGAAGACAACTTCCATAATTTCCCGAGTTGTTGTTTGATTGAGTAGTTTCCGTTCATTACTAACTTGATCTTGTAGCCACTTAGATTGATGGCCGTAGTCACTGACATAGCTTTATTTTAAGCCGGTACTCATATTTCCCCAATCTGTGGGAACTTCCATTGCTAAAAACGCTTCGATGGCATCTCGCATAGGGTCGACAGCTTCCGCAGCCATCTGATACGCCTTAGCCTCTTTCATAGTGGCCTGATCCAGATATAGCAGTTCACCATTCCTAAACCAGTACATGGCTTCCGCCAATACTTGAAGCATGTAATTCTCGTCCGGGTGCCATACATCTAATTTGGCCTTGTTGACCCCACATTTAATTGGATAGAAGCGCCGTTCACCGGTCGCGTCCTTTAAATAGTCGGTTTGGTTAGTTGTGCCAATAAATACGCATTTACGTGGGTGTGGTAACGCATAGCGGCCGTAACTATTCCGATATGTGTCGGTTTGTGCACTAATAAAATTTTTAATTCCCTCAATGTCCGTTTTCTTCATGGCGGAAAGCTCGGCAACTTCAATAATCCAACTACCTTGCAACTGTTGATAATCGTCTTTCTGCTTACCCATGCCTTTCAACGAATCATTGAATTTATCCGGGTATAGATTCTTACCAGCCGTACTCTTGCCAAGTCCTTGGCTTCCCTCTAAGATAGGAACAATTTCAAACTTAACGCCGGGAACATAGGCCCGGGCAATAAGACCAGTTAGCCATTTCTTAGTGATGGTGCGGGTGTAATGATTATCTTCGGCACCTAAGTAATCAATGAAATAACGTTCAGCACGTGGCTGGCCGTCCCATTCTACCGCTTCAATACGAGCCTTAACCGGATTGATTGTCTTGCGGCGTGCCTCTGTAACTACTGCGTCGGTAATGTTCTCCTTGCTGAATAACAAGTTGTAATGATCCTCAATATAACTTCTCAATAACGTGTCATCACTATCATTCCAAAAACCTTTTTTGAACAGTGAATTTTCTGCTTGTGGTGTTTTGACAATTTGTTCCGAGAACTCGTCAAAGACAACTAGCCCTTTCAACATTTCGTCATGTTCCATAATTAAGCGGATATTGTAAAGAGACTGTGTTTTAATTCCATCGTCCGAATTCTTTTTGAAATCGTTCTGCCAATCAGCGTCACGTTGCATTTTGATAACATTGTTGGCCGCTTCTCGGGTCTCTGCTGGTAAATCCATTGCTTTGCCCATTAATGAACCCCCTTACTCTCTCGTTTTAAAATGGATTGAAAAATAACATTAACTTCCTTGCTTGGTAGTGCCGGATCCACGAACGAATCATTGATCACTGACAGCATGTTATAGACTGTCTTGGGAGCAGCACCGACGCCAAACATACGACCGGCAATTTTAGTTAACCAAGCATTACGATTACCTTGGGTTGTTCCGGTTACCATTTCATCTAACAAGCGACCGGTATACTTCTTTTGGCGTGTGGTATAGGCGTGTTCTGACGTCCAGTTCACTTTTTGGCCCGCCAACTTATCGACTAACCATTGAGGAGCCGGCTTAATATCAGCTAAGGTTCGACCGTCTAAAGGTTCATACATTTTGCCGTTAATTTCACTTGGTGCAATCACCGTGAAATCACTTAGCAAGTCAATCCCTGGCCAAACGTCAATTTTTCGAACCTTAGCACCCGCGTATTTCAAAAAGTAATGTACGCCACCGTTAGCTGTCTGTTCAATATAGGTGTCACTTGGTAATGTCAATCCTTGTTTGGATAGTTGTACCAAGCTAGTCCGACCATTTTTAGTTGGCTCGTGCATATCAATATCAACAACCAATAAATCCGATAAATCTAGGCGCAATCCTAAGTTGTAAGTCGGGTGCTTTTTGAACCATGCAAAGATGGTGTTCTGGTCACTAGTTGCGGCTTGGTAGCCGGCCACCCCTTTAGGTGGCTTCTTCGTATTCTCAATCAATGGGTAAACCGCATAGCCTCGCTGGGCCAGCTCAATGGCTTTATCAAGCGTTGCGAAATCTTTCATTGTTCATCACCGCCTAATCTTCGGGACAAATGTCATTGCTAACTGCCATAATCGAATCAGCAACATTTTGCATGTTTTCAACAACGTTTCCAGCGCGGTGGTCTGAGAAAAATAATTGTCCAGCCCATGTGTCCCCACTATTAACTGACGCAGATACCATATCTAAGTAATCAATTGCCATTTGCAGATTGTCACGTGCCGCTGATAAATTCTTAGCTTGTTCCACTAATTCACTATTTGTCATTTTCCATTCTCCTTATTCGTGTTAAAATAAGGGAAAGCATATTTTTGATTATTTCTTTCTGACCTACTACTCGCCAAAGTAAAGTAGGTCTTTTTTGTATGCTTTCCCATGCGACTGACCTCACATTCCAAAATACCGACGTGGGTTCTTGATTAACTTAACCACCACGTTGCCGACAAACGACACAATCATAAACTTGATTGCCCATAAGATTACTGTTGCTATCATGAAATCACCTCCTTAAAATTATTCTGCCCCCGCACGGTGCAATTAAACTTTATGTGCCTCCATGAACTTGTCTGCGTCCACTTGATCAATGCGTTTAGTACCATTGATAATTACAACTGGTAAGCCCTTGGCAATGAAATTTTTCTTCAAGGTATTACGTGATTTAATATTGAAATAATGCATGGCTTGAGAAATAGTTAAGTATCGTTTGTTATCATCTTTCATGAGCGCTCATTCCTTTTTTGTTTTTTTGACAACAATACTTGTCATTTGTTAACAAAAACCAGTATATAGACAATCATGATGAGTGTCAACTAAAAAAGACAACTTTTGTTGTCATTTTTTGATTTTTATAGTAATAATGGTTATAATATTGGTAATTTAGATGAGGGAGGTTTATAAATGATTAGAAATAGATTAGCTGAATTGTTGGCTGAAAGAGACTTAAAAATTAGTCGAGTAGCTGCACAGCTACCGAATTTATCCCGAAACACAATTACAGCTACTGCATCAAATACTGGTAAAATGATACAGCTTGAAACAGTAGATACTTTGTGCCAATTTTTGCATATTGAACCAACAGATTTTTTTGAATATCTTCCATTCAATATTGATTTTGACATTACAATCACTAAAAACGAAGCTCTCTTCACAGACGTGACTCGAGATACAGTTCATTTAAGGGATGAAGACATCAAATTTGATATCTATATCAAAGTAAATAACGTCAGTACCAAAAGCAAAATTTTTGGATATTTGGGCTCTAATGGTAACGGATCTGTTGGCACTGATATTCCTATTCTTTTAACAAGAGACGAGAATGAAAGTGCCGGCTTTGCAGATTTTTGGCACAAAAAAATTACGCCCGGTTTTCGTTCGATTGTGTGGGATCAATTGAAAAATAATTTAGCCCAAGCTATAAGTGAATCCTTAAACGAAAGATTAGCATACGAAGATGTCTCATTCTCATTATCGCCAAAAAATCTAATATTAGACACGGACTTCAAGTCTGATCTATTAAACGTTGATGATTTTGGCGAATTACCATTCTAATTTCATACATAACACTGCCCCCGCACGGTACGTTATGGAGGAAATTATAAATGGCAACAATCAAGAAGTATCAGGACAAGGACGGGAATACCCGTTATCAGTTTCAAGTTTATTTAGGCGTTGATCCACTAACGGGAAAAAAGAAAAATACCCGACGCCGTGGATTCAAGACAAAAAAAGAAGCCCAGATTGTATTATCAAGACTTGAACTTGATATTTACAATCATGGACTACCGACTAAAAACGATAAT
Organism: Lactiplantibacillus sp. 3062; assembly: GCF_055413545.1. Lineage (NCBI taxonomy): Bacteria > Bacillati > Bacillota > Bacilli > Lactobacillales > Lactobacillaceae > Lactiplantibacillus > Lactiplantibacillus sp. 3062. The sequence continues at coordinate 113,469 of NZ_JBVAYE010000009.1, read as the reverse complement.
ACAATTTTTAAAGATATTTACCAGCTGTGGTTCACACAATATAAACAAACGGTTAAGGAAAGCACTTGGGTAACTACTCAACGGCTGTTCCGGCTTCATATTTTACCAATATTTAGTGATTACAGGATTGCTAAAATATCCATTAAGGACTGTCAAAAAGCCATTAACCAGTGGTTTAATACCGGCTTAGTAAAGTATCATACTCTAATGAACTACGTTGCCAAGGTGCTTGATTATGCCATCAACATTGACTTAATCAGTGAAAATCCGGCTAAGCGTGTTATTGTACCAGTGAATAAAAACGATCGTTCACGCAAAAATTTAGAAAATTATTTTGATAAGGCTGAATTACAACACTTCTTTGAGTGTCTGAATGATGATGACAATACACCGCAAGCCAGTGTATTCTTTCGTTTAGCGGCCTTTACTGGTATGAGAAAATCTGAAATGCTTTGCTTAGAATGGTCTGACATTGATTTTAGCAACCACACTATACGGGTTAATAAAACACAATCCCGTGGTGATGGTGCCCGTCTGCTAGTACAAGCGCCCAAGACAGCGCGTAGCAATCGGACAGTGTATTTAGATCCCACTACGATCAAAATATTGCAACACTGGCAAGTTGATCAAAAAGAATGGCTACTACGTTTCGGCTTTAACATCAACCAAGGTAACCACTATGTGTTTGCTAATGAAAATAACGAGATGTTTCAACCATCTAAGCCACGTAAATGGCTTGAGCATACTCTAACTAAATATGACTTGAAGCATGTTACGGTTCACGCATTCCGCCACACTTATGCGACGCTTGCATTTGAAGCACATGCTTCCATCAAGTCAGTACAAGACCAGTTAGGGCATTCAAGCTATCGCACAACTTTAGATATTTACACCGCAGTTACTGCCAAGCAAAAAAATGAAGCCACCGAAAAACTGGCTAATTACCTTAATTTTTAATATTTAGACTGCTGAATTTGACGCATTTTACCAAGTGGACCACGTTGGACCACCATATGGACCACGTCAGGGGGTCTTTAAAACGTTGATATGTCAACATTTGGACCACCGGACCACGTGGACCACGTTAAAAAAAACATTTCCAGTTCTAGCAGAAAATAGGGTTAATTTATATGGTAGTCAGCCAAAAGGACAGCCAACTCAATTTCTTAATGGCCTGAACGCCTCATAATAGCTGGTATACAAGCATTTTTGGTGATATGGGGGTCGTTCCCAGTATACCCAATCAGAAGTACGGATAAAGCCACGCAGGTAAGATCAAATTTACCTGCGTGGCTTTTTATGAATTGTCACACCCTTGCCAGTGCAATTTTATCTTTTTTCACTCAAAACGGTTTACGGACTTGATTAGGGGTTTATAATAGATAGTGTAGACTGTCTGTGAAGCCTTGTAAAATTGTCACTATTTTAAATTCAATCCAAAGGAGATAATGTTGTTGGTATACAAAGATGTTTTTGGTATCGATCACAATGATTGTCACATTGTTCAGACGCGGCACGAGTTTAACCGGATCTTCATTATCGAAAATGAAGTTGGCTCTCGCTTTACTTGCATCAAAGATGATGCCCCACTCGAAAAGAAGATGTCTGGGCACTGGAAGTATGCAAAAGCTAGCGACGCCCCTAAGAACTATGCCGTTCCTTATAAGGCCCAGAAAAACTAAACAACCGTTGAAAAGAGGATTACGATGCGGCGCTATCAACCGTTAACCAAATCAAATGGCCGGGTCCCCCACTCGCTCAATCATAACACCAACCCCTACTATGGTCAGCATGGTGCTGATTGGGTCAAAGACACGAATGCTTCGCTATTTAATGCCCAACATGAGCATCTCCAATCAAAGAGCCATGTTGAGCGACGCGTGCGGCACAACGTCCGTCAAGTGTTGTGGGTGGTCGTGGCGATTCTTGCCATGTTACTTGGTGGTTTTATCTTGTTCTCATTAGCGATCAATATTTAACACTAAAAAGAGTCATTCAGCTTATACAAGTTGAATGACTCTTTTTTACTAGCCTTTAATTTCCTTGGTATCCACTAAAACTTTGCTGACCATCCGAAGCTCATCAGTTAATTCAGAGGTTCGAATCCGGCCAAATTCGTCGAGGAACTTGCCAAGGCGTTCTTCGTTAACTTTTTCAATGACCCGTGCTAACTTCTCACCTTTGGCGGTTAACGTTAGATAACGGTACCGACGATCATAAGGATCGATGTTCAACACAATCAAGTCATTGTTGATCAAGTAGGTCAGTTTCCTTGAAATCGCTGAAGAAGAGACGTGGCGGTCAGCGGCTAGCTCTTTCACCGTAATCCGGTGATCAGTGCTATGGTCAAGATAGTAGAGAATCAAGAACTGTTCGAATGACACGTCCGCATCAGTCACCATCGTTTGAATAATCTCGCGAAGATGGCTTTCAAGCCATGACATGCCCACTAAGACTTTTTCGAACAATTCCGCATCGTCGTACTTGGCCTTCTTAGTATTAGTCTTCATCATTATTTAAAACCCCATTCATGCGTCACGTTCAAGGCATCATCAACAACCCCGTGATTACGCACGGACTTCTGCAGCTGGCATAACGGTGATTTCAAGATCACGTGTCATTTGTTTCTCAATCGCAGTCTGAACATCACGATCCGTTACAACTAAGCTCGACAACTTACTCTTTCCGTTGATAATATCTTGGACGTGTTGATTATCCAAATCATCAGCAGAGACGATTGGTAAGAGATGGAAATTATCATTCGTTGCTTGTAAGCATTGGTCGAACAATGGGGCGTTAACTCCCATAACCAACACACTGTTTTGTTGTTGTAAGACTGATGCCAACCACCAGTTCAATAATTGTGCTTCAGAATGGAAGACATTCGTGATGGCTTCTTCCTTGTTCACTAATTGAATTGATAATTCGTGGTTACTACCATATTGCTTGACCATTGCTAAAGAGTGGTCTGGACGATAGAAGTTTTCTAGTGTCACTTGTGAGTTATTCGTCCGGTCAAGGTACTGAGTGACTGACAAGAACCCGGCAGCATCGTACACATCCCGACGAGTTGCTAATGACCCATTGAAGTAAGTCATGTACCAAATGGCACCATTCTTACGGTACTTCAATGTCATAATTGGGTTACCGCCGTCATCGGCAATTGACACAATCTGCTTATCAGCATTGCGCTTATATTGCCATGCAGGATTATCAGGTAATTCTGGTTTAGTCTTCGCAACGGCACCCGGTACCTTTGCCTGAATCGTGTAGTACATGTTGTACAAGCCAGTTCGTTTATCAACTAAGCCAGCTGATTGGTAACTGTTCCAAATTTCTGGCAAGCTGTCATTATAGTTAACCGTAATAACATTAGCTTTATCCTTAACTTCACTCTTCAATAAGCCCATGATCATTTCCATCGAAGCCTTTTCATCACCAGACAATGATTGAATCAGATCGGTGCTGAACAAGAAGTACTTTGCAGACTGGTCAAATTCGACGGGCGATACTAAGTGAGTCGTCCCGTAATCCGATTTTAACTTGGCATCAATGCTTTCAATCTTTTGTTGGAGCCCCTTAACAATCGTGGCATTTTGATCATAATCATGTTGTAATCGATTGATTTTCTGATTAATCAAGTTGAGTGAACGTTCTTGTTCGTCTTGAGCACTCTTCTTCTTACGATCATAAGCAACTAACGCATCTTGAGCGGTATGTAAGTCTTTTTCCGCACTCGTAATCGCGTGTTCCTTCCGCGAACGTTCACGGGTTTCAGTCTGTTCACGCTTCTGGAGTTTCACGAGTTCACTGTTGATTGCGTCACTCTTTTGATACAGATCCTGTGCTTGCTTCTCCTGTTGCTTCATCAACACGAATAACTTCTTAAGATCCTGTTCGCCCTGAATTGCTTTACGCATATCAGCTTCATTTTGCTTCAAATCAGCTAATGATTGTTCAGACTGCGTAATCTTCTTTTCCAACGATTTGATGGTTTGATCGCTCTTAGCAAGAGCTTTCTTAGCATCATCATAACGTTTTTGAGCAGCATTGATGGTCTTGACCATTCCCTGCCGTTCGCTATCGTTCGTGTTAACGACTTTGTCCTGTTTAGACAGAGTAACCTTAGCGTCCTTTAACTGTTGTTCTAAGTTTAACTGTTCGGCAACTAAAGTTTCATACTGTTGCTTTTCGTGCTTACGATCCTGAACTAATTGGACCTTAAGCTCCCCACGTAAAGTTTGGTATTGCTTGTTTAAGTCAGCCATTTCGCGTTCAATGGCCACACTGTTTTTGGCTGCTGTTTGGGTAGCACGCCGTTGGTTGACCCGGTTTTGGCCCTTAACTGGGGCACTAGTTGAAGCAGTCACGCTGCTACTAGTTGGCCGGACACCAGCAGATGACCGCACATTGGGGGTCGTACTACTTTGAGTCGCCTTTGGTTTTGGCTTTTGAGCAGCAACGGTTGAAGTCGCCGTTGCACGCTCAGAATGATTACGGTAATCCTCATTCTTATCTCTGCGCTTTTTATTGAACATCTTCATAATGCAACTCCTCCATAAACTTGATTGTTTGCTCAAAGAGTAGAAAGGTCATCGCTGACCTTTCTATCCGTTCAGCAAATAATCAAGCTATTCTAATTATTATGCTTCATGCTTCCGACGAGAAACGCCAAAGTATAGCGCTGAACCCATCAATAAGGTTGAAAGACCCAAGACAGCCAAGGCAGTCCCGTTTTCGTCTTCATCCGTTTGTGGTAACGTCTTTGCGTCTGAAGTCGTCGTCTTAGTCGTAACTACTGGCTTCAATGAGGCTGATGCAGGAACAACCCCACTAGTCCCATTGTTAGTAGTAGCCGTCGTCGTTGGCGTTACTTCATCATCAGAAACCGTGGTTGCTGGTGCCGTTGAAGTCGTCGTTGATGAACCGTTGTTTGATGAACCATTACCATTATCAACAGTATCGTCACTTGGCGTCGTAACAGGAGCAGTTGTAGTTGTACCAGTACCGCCACCGTTGACGTTGTCACCAGTGCCAGGTGCAGTCGTAGGTGCTACCGTTGGTGCCGTGGTTGGTGCTGTGGTTGGTGCTACTGTTGGCGCCGTAGTCGGTGCCGTAGTAGGAGCTACTGTTGGTGCTGTGGTTGGCGCTACTGTTGGCGCCGTAGTTGGTGCCGTAGTAGTACCACCATTCTTCGTATATACTAAGGTCACGGTGTTACCGTTATAACCAATTGTCCCGGCAATAGCATCACCAGTTGAGTGGTTGTAACTGTAACCAGCAATTTCTGGTTGACCAACAGTGTAAGCTTGACCAACAATATATTCAGTTACGTTGGATGCTTTGATAGTGTTACCATCAGCATCAACATAATTAATCGTCAAGTTAGCTTTGTTTTCAACTGGTGTCGTTGAATCCTTGGTGTAAGTTAAGGTAATCGTCTTATTACCATCAACCGTACCAGTCAAAGCGGCATCAGCTGACTTGTAAGTGTAACCATCGATCGTTGGCGTTTCAACCGTATAAGTTGAGCCGTTATCCAAAGTTTGGGTCGTAGCGGCCTTGATCGTGTTACCATCAGCATCAACGTAGTTTACCGTAACCGTTGATTGTTCAACTGGGGTGGCATTCTTGGTGTAAGTTAAGGTAATCGTCTTATTGCCATCAACCGTACCAGTCAAAGCGGCATCAGCTGACTTGTAAGTGTAACCAGCAATCGTTGGCGTTTCAACCGTATAAGTTGAACCGTTATCCAAAGTTTGGGTCGTAGCGGCCTTGATCGTGTTACCATCAGCATCAACGTAGTTTACCGTAACCGTTGATTGTTCAACTGGGGCTGCATCCTTCGTATAAGTGAAGGTAACCGTGTTACCACCAGAAACAAAAGTCCCAGTTTGGGTTGCATCACCCGTTAAGGTATAACCGTCAATCGAAGCGGCATTTACACTGTAAGCACCGCCAACTTCAGCTGCAGTACCATCAGCACCTTCTGTATAAGTCTTAGAAGGTAAGATCGTATTGCCATCAGCATCAACGTAGTTAACAGTCAAGTTTGAAGCTTCGGTATTTTGTGAGTAGACTAACGTCAATTCAGTACCAGCAGCCGTCACATTACCATCAGAATCAGTGGTGTCAGCGGCAACTGTTCCAGTCAAAGCACTGGACTTAGTCGTATCTAACGTGTAATTACTGAAAGTAGCAGGTGTAACGGTGTAAGTATTGTCAACATCGCCTTGAACAGTCGTGTCATCCGCAATCTTATTGCCGTTTTCATCAACGTAATGGACAACGACCGTACCAGCGGCAACAGAAGTATCCATTACTTGGGTTGCATAGCTCCAAGCCTCAATCTGCTGATTGGCATCAGTGTTGTTAGTATTAGTTGATAACTTATTAACTGAGGTAGTCCCTGTAAATTCCAAATATGCAGCCCGGCTACCCGTCGTCGCGTCGTCGTTAGCTTTGAAAGTATAGAGAACAGTGACATAACTATCAGCATCAGTTAGCTTCGTGATGTCCACAGTGGCAGTTGAAGCACCAGCTGCGTAACTGTATTCCTTACCGGATTCAGTTGCGTATTCAACGGCAGTCCAAGTGCCATTACTGTTGGAACCATTTGGCGCAATTGAAACTTGACCAGAAGCATTAGCCCAATCAAGCGCTTGGCTCTTGGTTAACCGGATGGCAACTGCGTACGTATGCCCGGCAGTAACTTTGATGTTCGTGCCATCAACATTTTCCTGAATGTATTGTGCTTGGTCTTGTAAGTTGCCCGAACCACCCGACTGAGTAGCACTCGTCAATGTTCCAGCGTCAACTGAGCCAGCAGCAGTTTGATTAGCAGCTTCAGAAGCTGGTGCCGTTACTGTTGGGGCTGTAGTCGCAGCCGTGGTCGTAGCAGTTGTGGTTGCCGTTGCTGCAGCAGAAGCTGGTGTTGCAACTGATGCCTTAGCAGCCGTTGCTGCAACAGTTGCCGTTGAAGTCGATGTCGCATCACTGCTTGCTGGTGTAGTCGCACTGACAGTTGCAGCTGAAGAACTAGCCGCACTCGTTGTTGACGTAGCAGCTGAAGAAGCAGTCGAGCTGGCAGCACTACTTGAAGTAGTAGCAGTTGAGCTAGCCGTACTTGACGTTGAAGTTGCAGTTGAAGATGCAGTTGAAGATGCAGAACTGGCATCCGTAGCAGCTGATGAAGTCGCCGTTGAACTAGTTGCAGCAGAGCTGGCAGCACTAGAAACTTGTTCCGTGGTTGCGTCTGAGCTAGCAGCAGTATCAGCAGAAGCATTAACGTTGGCAAATACTAAACCTGCAGCCAAAGCTAACGTGGTTGCGCCGGCATAAACCCAACGCTTGCCATCTTTATACATCTTTACCCGATAAACCGAATCACCGGTCATTTTTTGATTATCTTTTGACATATGGAATCCTCCCCGAGCACCCACGATTTTCTGCATTTATGTAAAATGATGGGCGACAAATCGCTTGCCAGCCCATCATCTTAGTCGTGCTTATCGTGTCGTGCTTAATAACACCATAACGATTTTGTTGGCATTTCAGTTATATTTAACGAATTAGCCCTTGAATGCGGCAATTACGTTTAAGATAAAACTGTGTAATCCACCAAAGATGTCGTTGGAAACACTTGATGTATATGATGATGTGTGTGTACCTGGTAAAATATGAAAATCATTGAAAAAACTCATGAGATTAATCCCCTTTAATTGTTAATTAATTAGCCTTTGAATGCAGCAATTACGTTCAATACGAATTGGTAGAAAGTACCAAGTGGTTGGTTGCTAACGTAGCTGGTGTGTGATGAAGTATGCGTACCTGGTAAAAAGTGTAAATCTGAAAAGAAACTCATAATGTATATCCTCCCTCATTATCTAAATAATATCAAGACATTAATTAATATATTAATTAATTAGTTTATCGAAATAGATTATCCCTTGATCGCTTTAATAACGTTCAAGATGAAGCTGTGCAAGCCACCAAAGATATCATTTGAAACACTTGATGTGTATGATGACGTATGTGTACCTGGTAATACATGGAAATCGTTAAAGAAACTCATAATGTAAATCCTCCTATGATTGTTTGACTAAATTACTTTTTGAATGCAGCAATCAAGTTCAAGACGAAGCTATGGAAACCACCGAAGATGTCGTTTGAAACACTTGATGTGTATGATGACGTATGCGTACCTGGTAATACGTGGAAATCGTTAAAGAAACTCATAATGTAAATCCTCCTATAATTGTTTGACTAAATTACTTTTTGAATGCAGCGATCAAGTTCAAGACGAAGCTGTGGAAGCCACCAAAGATATCGTTTGAAACACTTGATGTGTATGATGACGTATGTGTACCTGGTAATACGTGGAAATCGTTAAAGAAACTCATAATGTAAATCCTCCTATGATTGTTTGACTAAATTACTTTTTGAATGCAGCAATCAAGTTCAAGACGAAGCTGTGGAAACCACCGAAGATATCGTTTGAAACACTTGATGTGTATGATGACGTATGCGTACCTGGTAATACGTGGAAATCGTTAAAGAAACTCATGTTGAAATCCTCCTATAAAATTAACTATGATTATTTGCTGAACAAACTCTTGATTGCAGGAATCAAGTTTAAGATGAAGCTGTGGAAGCCACCGAAGATGTCATTTGAAACACTTGATGTGTATGATGACGTGTGGGTTCCCGGTAAGAAGTGCAAATCAGTAAAGAAACTCATGAATAACTCCTCCTTTTAAGTTAGTTAATGGTTAAATCCCCAAGCCTAGCCACTTGTATGGCAAGACTTGAGAGTTTGGAAAACAAATTAAATTCCGACAAACTTGATTAAACAGTTAGAAAATTCAACTAATTAATCATTGAATTCCCTAACACCCGTCTCTAGCAACGCTTAACCTTTGATTGCGGCAATCACGTTCAACACAAACTGATAGAAAGTACCAAGTGGTTGGTTGCTGACATAACTAGTATGTGATGATGTGTGGGTCCCTGGTAAGAGATGTAAATCACTGAAGAAACTCATGTTAATATCCTCCTTAGAAAATTTACAAATTGTTCACAAATTAGCAGCTCAATAATCATTAATTTAATTTAGTCTGTTAAATAACTAATATTGATTACTAATGCGAACGTGAAACAAGTAACCTCGTTTACGATTTAAATATTAACTAATTCGCCCCACAATCGTCAATAAAATTACTAATATTTGAATAAATACAGGGCAGTATCATATTCAATCAGTAAATGTGTATACTATGGACAACTTACGCGTTTCATTAACGGTCAAAATTTGTGTCCAATATCAATATTATTTATATTTATCACCAGTTAACTATGCCAGCAGAAAGCGTTTAAACCCCTGATAATATCAGCATTTCAGCGTAGTTGCTTGCTGCGACATCCCCTCTTTTTTTCCGAATTATGAACCATACCATCGGGAAATTTATTCCCTAAAAAATAATTATAAATATCGCTTTTTTCGACTTATTATTAAAATTATTAATACTTTTTATATTTTTTACGGCGGTTTTATTTCATGCCTTAACCCACGTTATCCAGTTGAATACATATTTTGGGATCAAAAAAGTGGCTATTGCCAACACTCAGCAATAACCACTTACTAATTTTAATAATCAAACAATATTTCACTAAGGCCTTTTTAACCGTGTTGATACTGCAGCCGATAAAAGTCACGATAACGTTCATGGGTTGCTAATAAGGACTCATGATTGCCATCACCCGTAATCTGACCATCCTCCATGAAGAGAATTCGCGGATAAGCTTCGATCTGGTTTAACCGATGGACAATCGTAATAGTCGTCAGGTCAGCTGGTAACGTCGCCAAGAGCTGGGTCACCCGTTCTTGGTTCTGATTATCAAGACTAGCCGTCGCTTCGTCTAAAATCAATAACGACGGGTGGCGGACGAGTGCCCGGACGATGGCCAAACGTTGCCGCTGTCCACCAGAAACATTCAAGCCCCGTTCACCGACGTCCGTATCAAGACCAGCTGACAGTTCAGCTAGCCAGTCCGCTAAGCCGACTTGTGTCAACAACGCACTCAATTGTTCATCAGAGACCGGTTCCGTCGAACCTAACAGGAGATTATCGCGAATCGTCCCGGGCATCAAGTCTACTTCTTGACTCACGTAGCCGATCTGATTACGAATCGAGGGAATCGTATAACTGGCCATTGTCTCGCCATTCACGTCCAGCTCACCACGAGTTGGCGTATAGTAAGCCTCTAAGAGCGAAACTAAGGTCGTTTTCCCGCTACCACTCTCACCAATCAAGGCAATCCGCTCACCGCGATGAATTGTCAAATCAATGTCCTTAAGCACCGGTTTATCACTTTCGTAGCCAAAATCGACGTGATCAAAGTCGACCGTATCGATTGTTGACAGCGTTTCGCCTGACAACCGCTTATCTTCTTCCGGACTATCTAAAATGTTGTCGATTCGCTCAGTTGCCCCGACCGTTTGTTGCAAGGCAGTCACTAAGCCAGTTACGCTACTCAGTGGTGAAATCATTTGAACGGCATACATTAAGAAAGCTACTAAACTTCCAATTGTCAACGCGTTCGTTTGTACCAAGATCCCACCATAAACAATGATAATGAAAATTGCGGCCAGTAACATGATGTTTAGCACTGGATTAAGCACCGAGATCAGCTTGATTTGACGGACACTGAAGCCTTTGATCCGATCAACTTGATCTTTTCCCTGTTTTTTCAGTGCCTTTTCAGCAACCATTGCTTTCACTAACCGATTTTGACCAATCATTTGTACTGCTGCACTATTTAAGTTGGCCGTTTCTTTTTGAATCGCTTTGGAGATCCGCGCTAACACTTGACCCATTGGCACAATGATCACGGCCATCAATGGAACCACAATTAAAATAATAATCGTTAAGCGGAAGTTTAATAACAACATTAACGTCAAGGAACCCACAATTGAGATGATCCCATTAATGGCATTCGAAAACTGACTTGAAATCAATTCAAAAATCGTCGATGTATCGTTAACTACCCGACTAGACAGTTCCCCCGTCCGGTTATGGTCAAAATACGGAATCGGCAAGTCCACGATATGTTGCCATAACGCGCTCCGCAACGTCGAAACGGCGTCGACCCCCGTATAACTAAGTAGAAAACTCGACGCAACACTTGCAAATAGCTGCACGACAATCACAGCGCCTAACCGAAGCAACAGTTGACCCGAAGTACCATGGTTAAAGGCGTCGATAAACTCCTTCAACATCAACGTAATGCCAAGACTACAAATCGTTGCGACAAACGACAACAGGATTCCAATCACAAAGAGTCCCTTCTTCGGGTGAGCATGGGTCATGATCAATCTCAATAAATCACGGGTCCCATACTTGGCATGTGGTTGTTTAGCCGATGACGTGATATGCGTTTCCATTGGTTGTAACTCCCCTCATTGCTTGAATATCAGGCTGAATGACATGATCATTCCACCGTTGCCAAATCATAGCCTCAGAAAAACGGCTACTGTTGCCATATGCCCGTTCACTCATCTTCGCCAACTGTTTAGGGTGTTGTAAGAGCGTTAAAATCACCTTGCCCAATTCAACTAAATTATTGGGGGTGATCAATCGCCCATTTTCACCATCCGTAATCATCGTTGCCGGACCATACTTAATGTCATAGGCAACCACCGGAACGCCATGACTTAACCCTTCTAAAATACCTAAGTTAAAGCCCTCATATTGGCTAGTAAGGACCATCAGTTGTGCTTGGTTATAGACCGGTGTCAAATCGCGCTCAAAGCCCTTAAACGTGATAAATGACTGCCAACGTTGCGAACTGACCAAGGCTCGCAACCGATTTTCTTCTTTAAATCCAGTCCATGAATCACCATAACCATAAATATCTAAGGTCACATTCGACTGTTTTTCATGAACATAGGCGACCGCCTTAATCAATTGTTCCAAATTTTTCTCTGCCGATAAGCGAGCAACGGCAATCACCTTGCCCTCAATCCGATCCTTAAAGTCAACCGGACGAGCTGCTAATTGTTCGTCACTTACACTACCAACTGGAATCGCTAAAGTTGGAATCACATTATGAATGTGGTTCGTCATATCATCACACTCTTCTTGCGTGGACATGATCAAACCAGCCATTTGACTGGCGTGATCTAACCCGATTTGAGTGTACGGCACAATTGGTGAGTTCACAACGTCAAGTGGGTCCAGCGTGAAATTACTGTGTAAGAACTCATACTTGCGCGCTGCTGTGGACATTTTAACAATCGGATTCATTCCAGCATCACTACGATCCACGATCATGGTTCCGTGACCGCCATACTCAGTATTTAACGCGTCTAAGAAAAAGGCAGTCAGCTGATCCCAGTCCTCAAATTCGTAATTATGCCCGTGATAGTTTAACAGCCGTTGATGAGTGGCAACTGGTTGTTGCTTCTCATTTGGCCGGAAAAACGTCTCTAAGACAGGCTGTTGTTGTAAATTACAGTGTTGCTCTAACACAATATTCTGCTTGTCATCAAAGTACTGGGCCACCGTTAAGAAGCCCCGCGTATCATAATAGTCTCGACGGCTGACCGCGCCCTGTGGATTGAGAATATCGACGTAATCAATATTCCCCTGCGCATTTAACATTAGTGCTTTTTGCCGTTGTTCCCGTTGAATGACGTCAAATTCATTAGCGCTGACCCGTTCCAGCGTTTCACCCGTCACCCGTGGATAATTGGCCGCAGTTAACGGTTCGCCTTCGTAATTCGTAGTGCCTTGAAAATAATCATACATATTGACCTGGAACTCATCATCATACCCAATGAGTTGCATATTATGATGTAAATCGCGTACAAAGTTACGGGTCACGATCAACGCAGGTACCCGGTGCTTTGTGAATAATTTTTGACGCTGAATCATGGCTAACTCAATAGCTGATGGCGTCGAATCAATTTTGCTCGTAATAAAGAAATACATTTGCTACGCCCCCGCTTTTATTCATGTGATAAACTCTCGACTGGATCCAACCGTGCCGCCATATGTGCCGGTGCCAAAGCAGCCAATAAACTGATGACAACACTGACTGTAATGCCGCCCAGCATTGCTGCCCCGGAGATTCGAACGATTGGATACTTAATTAAGCTATAGATGGCCATATTGCCTAAGAATTGCCAACCTTCTCCAAACAGTAACCCCATAACGGCGGCTAATACCCCGATAGTTAAGGCCTCAGCAAAGAACAAATGACTAATATCGCGTTTGCGGGCGCCAAGTGCGCGCAAAACCCCAATTTCACGAGTCCGTTCAGAAACGCTGACGTACAGGACAACAATGATCATAATTGCTGAGACTAATAACGCAATACCAGCCACCCCGGTCAATACGTTAGTGGCTAAACGAATATAGGTATTCAATGAATCAATTAAATCACCGATTCCGGTATAGTTATACTGTTGCTTCTTATTCGTTCCCTTGATTGCCTTGATTTGGTGTTCGACTTGCTTAACATTCGCCAATTTATCTATTTGAACAATGGCAAAATTTGGTCGATAAGCCACATTCTTAGCAGTTAACATCTTTTTGACGGTTTGTGGTAAGACCACGACGCTAGTATCATCGCTACCCGTAATTCCGCTGACGGTCAGCGTCTGACTGACCGTTACGGACTGATTCTTGCGATTAACCGTTGCCAATTTAACGGTCAACTTCTTATTGAGCGCTTGTTGATAATTTTTCTTACCCACCATCTTCTTAGCTAACTTACGACCAATCAAAACTTGACCATTTTCAGGACGTGAACCGTCCTTAATTGTCTTACTCAAAATTGTGGGGTTATCCGTCTGGAGACTGGCCGTCACGGTTGTTTTTTTATAACTCGCTTGTGTGCTCGTGTAATAGCCCAGCTTAGCAGACTTAACATGTTTGATAGCCGCTAATTGTTTGACGTTTGCAGTCGTCACTTCGGCATTCTTCGCGGCTGTGACTTGTTCTTGGTTAACCGCTGCTTTGTAAGCTGCTGCACTGGTTGCTTTTTTACGCGCAGCCGTGCTGACTTTCCCCGTCTTCTTCGATACTTGGACAGCGGTTGGATTAACTTGAGACGTAATCTGGTGATTCATATAATTTTGAATCCCTGATCCCAAGCCCAGCATTACGACGATACTACTGATCCCGATCGACGATCCAAAGATAATCAGCAGGTAACGAAGCCACATTCGACGCATATGTTGCATGGACATCCGGAACATCTGCCGAAAGCCAAGTGTTCGGTAACGCGTCGGTTGCTTATCGACCACGTCGAAAGGCGCCCCGATCACTAATTCGTCATGAATCTGGCCGTCATCCAAATGAACGATCCGCGTCCCGTAGTCAGCCACTTCCTGCGAATGGGTCACGGTGATCACAAGTTTACCTTCCGCAGCGATTGAGTATAAAATATCCATTACTTCTTGGGTATTTTCACTATCCAACGCCCCGGTCGGCTCATCTGCGATAATAATATCGGGGTCACTGGCTAGTGCGCGAGCGATGGCGACCCGTTGCTTTTGACCACCGGATAGTTCATTTGGATACTGGTGCGTCTGCTGCTCAAGTCCCACCCGCTTGAGTAGGTCCTGTGCTTGCTGGACTTGTTGCGCATGGGACGTCTTAGTCATCTTTAATGAAAGCATGACGTTATCCAAGACAGTTAGGTAACTTACCAAGTTAAAGTTCTGAAAGATAAACCCGATTGTCTCCCGACGATACCGGTCCATTTGCCGCACATTCATTGAACGCAAGGATTGGCCGTCTAACAAGACATCTCCATCATAATGATGATCCAAGCCACCAATAATATTCATTAACGTTGACTTACCACCACCAGACTCCCCAAGAATGGAAATAAACTCCCCCCGTTCGAAGTTTAGATTAATGCCCTTCAAGATGACATTCTCTTGGTGATTTAAGGTATAGGCCTTACGAATATCGTGTAATTCTAAAAAGCTCATATATGTACCTCCACTATTTTATTAACTACATTCCCCACAATGTATTTCCTCATTAATAACATTGCGATTTTTGGTGAATGATGTAAAGTGTTATTGAATACCTGTGGTCATCATTCATAATTAAAATTATAATCATCCTAAATCCTAATAAACCGCCTACTTGGTAGTTACAATTTGTAAAATATCACCCATTTTGCTGATTTTTACAATAAAATTTTTTCTATTTCGAACTTATTTTATGACGGCAATCACGACTTAACCGTCAGCAGAGATAAATCCAAGCACCCCACACATTCAAGGCATGAACTAAAAAGCGTCAATTACTAGGCACACTGACTGCCAGTAACGGACGCTTCATCGTATTAAATTACACCTAATGACTCCAACTTCAATCAGCAGGATTCCTACTTAAAAAAGGACCGCTTCGTGACCACGCGGTAAATCGCATCCGCTAAACCAGTCACAAATACGACAATCAGCCCTGCAAATTGCAACCATGGCAATTGTTGCCTGATTACTGTCACTTCACTCCCCAGCCAAAAGACTAGTAACCCGAGAACAATAATGATACTTTCGATAATGTTTAATTTACGCATCTCAAACTCCTCACGTACATCACACATCGTTGCGAGCAACTACCATGCATGACTATATTTGTCCTTTAACACCTAATCTATTATAACCCGTCTGCTGTTAAATCACATGCCAACCACTCACGATTAAACTCGAGATAGGTCGGCAGATTTTTCATTGCGTGATGTCATTCAAAGTTAGTGCGACCAGTGCGGTCAAAAATTACGAGCGTCACCATGTTAAATTAGGGTCATCTTGCGGACGTAGCGATTCATTTCGCCAACAACGTTGTGATTCATAAATTTTAGATTAGCGACGACGCTCAATAACAGCTACGAACACAGCGTCAGAAAGACAAGCAAAAAGCCCCCAAAACAAGCAGCCTATCAGCCAGCTGATAGTTGTTTGTTTTAGGAGCTTCCATCTTAATTTCTAAAGTGCTAGCACCTTAGTCACTAAGACGTGCGGTTAACTTCTTAGTTAATTCTTCGTAACCAGGCTTGCCAAGTAAGGCGAACATGTTGTTCTTGTAAGCTTCAACACCAGGTTGGTTGAATGGGTTGATCCCGTTCAAGTAACCAGAAATGGCAACTGCAGCTTCAAAGAAGTACATCGTGTAACCTAACGTATAGGCATCCTGTGAAGGAATGTTAACGACCATGTTAGGAACACCGCCATCAACGTGGGCCATAATAACCCCTTCGAAAGCTTTGGTGTTAACTTGAGCCATCGTCTTGCCTTCAAGATACTTTAACCCATCAAGGTTTTCGGTTTCCTTAGGAATGTCAACGTCACTAGTAGCGTTGTCAACTTTAACGACCGTTTCCATCAAGTTACGACGGCCTTCTTGGATATATTGACCCAATGAGTGTAAGTCAGTCGTAAAGTTAGCTGATGATGGGTAGATCCCCTTTTGGTCTTTCCCTTCAGATTCACCCATTAATTGCTTCCACCATTCTGAGAACATCGCCATGTTTGGTTCGTAGTTTTCAAGAATTTCAGTGGTGTAGCCCTTCCGGTACAAGATGTTCCGGTAAGCAGCGTATTGGTAAGCTTCGTTCTTAGATAAATCGGCATCTTTGTATTCATTTTGGGCATCCGCAGCACCCTTCATTAATGAATCGATGTCGCCGCCTGATACCGCAATTGGTAATAAACCAACTGGTGTCAAAACAGTGAAACGACCACCAACATCATCAGGAATAACAAAGGTTTCGTAGCCTTCAGCGTCAGCTTCTTGCTTCAACGCACCGCGCTTGCGGTCAGTTGTGGCATAGATCCGGCCCTTAGCAGCTTCTTCACCATACTTCGCGATTAAACGTTCCTTGAAGACCCGGAATGCAATTGAAGGTTCCGTCGTAGTCCCTGACTTCGAAATGATGTTAACAGAGAAGTCACGGTCGCCGATTAAGTGAATTAAGTCGTTGACGTATGAAGATGAGATTGAGTTCCCAGCAAAGACAACTTGTGGGAATTTACGGTCTTCACGTGAAAGTGATGACCAGAAAGTTTCGTGTAAGAATTCAATGGCTGCCCGTGCACCGAGGTATGAACCACCAATCCCGATTACAACGAGGACGTCTGAATCGTCTTGAATCTTCTTTGCAGCGGTTTTAATCCGTGCAAATTCTTCCTTATCGTAATCTGTTGGTAAATTTAACCAGCCACGGAAATCATTACCGGCGCCGGTTCCTTCACGCAGCTCCTTATCAGCAGCTGTGACCATAGCTTGCATTTCGCCAAGTTCGTTATTATGGACGAACTTAGTTAAATTAGAGCTGTCAAATGAAATGTGTGCCATTTACTATTACCTCTTTCTATACGTATTTACATGTCATATTATACAATAGCTCGCCTAATAATGAAAAGCGCTTCCTCCCTTTTTTCGTAAATTTTCGTCATTTGTGTAAAAAATAAATACAATTATTAACAAAAAAGGTGCTGATAACTTACCGTTACCGCACCTTCAACAGATTTTTTTAATCTGTAAATCAAATAATTAATTTTTTAGTAAAGCTTTACTAAGCCTTCATTAAGGATAACGCGACCCCACCAACAATGACCAGGATCGAGCCAATCACCACGTAAACCATTTCTCGCTTCGTCTTGTGCTCTCCTAAGAGGTAGATACTCCCAAACGTCGAAATAACAATTCCCATTTGCGAAAGGGAGTATGCGACAGCTTGTCCGATTTGGGCCATTGCCATAAACATGAAGAGATTCCCAATACCCCAGACCAGACCAGTGACGATATTACGATAAGTTGCTTTAACAACCCATGGCTTATCCTTAAAGGACCAGATCAAAGCACCCAGCAACATCCCAACAGCTTGAGGCATTACAACTGCCTGTGCATTGACGTTACCATAATGGACCACAATCGTATAGCCAGCGTATCCAATCGTTGATAAGATCAAGGCACGAATCCCAACACCCCAATTTTCAGAAGCACTACGGTTCGGATCAGTCTTATCAGTTAAGGAAGTTAAAACAGCCCCGGCAATCAACACAATTACAGAAGCGGAGCCAATCCAATACATGTTTCCGTGCCATTCATTGAATAACAGCACACCGGCCAACGCATTAGCAACCAGTTGCATCCCAGTTGAAATCGGCGTAGTCCGTGAAATACCAACCGCCTTCATTGACGTAAATTGTTGACCTTGACCAATACTCCAGAATAACCCAGAAACAATCCCAATCAACCAAATTTTGCTTGTTAAAGTTGGCTGTTCTACGGCCCAGAGTGCCAAGCCAAATACCAAGGCTCCCATGGTCATCCCAAGGGTCTGTTGCCGAGCGGTACCGCCCATTCGGCCACTAATTAAGCCGATACTGCCCCACGCAATCGCAGGAATCAGTGCAATTAGAATTCCCATTACTAATAATCCTCATTTCTATGTTTTCTCTCTTGCCTAACGACAAGGAATTATTTTACCAGTTAAGTAACCGTTTTACCAGTCACAACCAGGGATTCAGGGTTAAATATAATTATTTTTATATTTTCATGAATTCGTTTTCTTAGTGATAGGGACCGTTTTCAATTAATGAAAACGGTCCCCGAAATACCCTTTAAAATTTTTTTCTATTCCACTTAAATTATGGCGCACACACTACTTATCGAGTGTCAAAACCAGAACCTTCAAATAGTTGCTTGCCAAGTAAGCCTTGCGCGTCACGAAGTCTGCTGGTAACCGGAACGTCTCACTAAGTGTGAAGTGCCGATCACTGCCGACAAAGGCCGCCGTGACCGCGGCTTTAAACTTCTTCATTGAAAAATTATTCGCAGTCGTTGCAATCACTAATTGCCCATCACGCCGAACAACTGGTAAGGTCGCTGTCAATAAGTCAGTTAAATCAGTTGCAACTTGGAACTTCTGCTTTTTCACCCGCGCAAAAGTCGGTGCCGTTACGACAACAACGTCATAACTTAGTCGGTGCTTCTGGGCGTAATCTAGATAGCTGTTCACTTCGATTGCTCGAATTTCCTGCTTATCAGGGTCAATATTATTGACCGCCAATTGATCAGCGGTCTCTTTGGCACCCTTCTTACTTGTTTCAATGGAAATCGTCTTGGCAGCACCCGCAACGGCAGCAGCAGCCGTAACCCCATTTTCCTGGCTAAACAAGTTCAAGACCGTCTTACCTTGCAATTCGGCTCCGGCCAACCATTCCCGGATGGGACGCATATCTAATAGTAACCCGGTCGTTAAATCATCAGCAAGGTGTAATGGATACGTCACCGCGCCTTCAGTCACTAATAACGGCTCTGGTGCTGCTTCACCCGTGACGAGTTGACTCTTTAAGTTAGCTTCTTCGACATTAAATCGTAATTTCGCATAGATGCCTTTAAATTGATGTTCAGTAGCCGCTTCAAAAGCCGCATAGATCATTTCGCGTTGCTGGTAAACACCTTGTGCGTACCATGTAATGACATAGTAATCTTGATAACGATCGATTGCTAACCCGCCGAGACCGTCGCCATCCGCATTGAAGACCCGTTGTGGTAACTGTGGATCCATGCTCGTTGCTCGCCGGACCAACGCCTGTTTGAATAACTTACGAAAGTAATCGGTCGTTGGCGTCTCACTTTCATCCAAGCTCAAGACCCAGCCTAGTTGCCGACGATGCTTCGCAATCAGCGCGTAGCCCATAAATTGAGAACTTGCCATTAACGCCACAAAAGAGCCATCGGTTAGTTTCATACTCGGATCCTTGAGATCATCTTGTACGAGTAAAGGATAGCCGTCCTTGACTTTACGTTGCGAATTTCCCGTAATTTGTACTCTTTGCATAGTTGTTGTTTCTCCTATTCATTTCAAATCTTATCTAAACTATTGATAAATCGCTGTTTGCAGCCTTGTTAAGGGTAACATATTTAGCCTCAGAGTGCGAGGTAGAACAGTGTCAATCGCTGAAAAGTATTAGGCTTAAGGTCCGCAATCGATTACTATTAAACGTCCGTTCCTACTATTAATGATGGGTTATTGCTATGGCCCACCGTTACCCCGCATTAGCAAAACCGGGCCTCGAGATCATTACGATCCCCAAGCCCGGTCCGTACGGATTTACCCGCTTTAAACTATCACGTTAATCATCAATAATCGGTTTATCAAAACCTTCATCTGGGAAAGTAACGGTAAAGCACGTCCCTTCGTTCTCCACACTGTCAACCTTGATCGAACCACCATGTTGTTGGACTAATTGATGTGAAATCGCTAGCCCTAAACCTGATTCACCATACTTCGTATTCTTTCGTGATGGGTCAGCCTTATAATACCGTTCCCAAATATTTTTGACTTGGTCCGGTGTCATCCCAATCCCATGGTCTTGAATCGCGACAACCGTCGCATGATCCGTACGGCTACCCGTTACTTCGATCACGTTAGCTTGTGAAAACTGAATGGCATTCTGCATGATGTTAAACAAGACCTGAACAAAGCGATCATAATCGGCCCATACTGGCAGTTTCTCGGGAACCGTCAGCTTGAATTCATCATCCGCGGCGGCCGCTTTCTTTGTGAGCTGTTCAACTAAGTTATGCAAAACCTCGGCGCCATCAAAATTGGTCTTGTTCAAAGCAATCTGTCCGGTTCGAATTTTTTCGTAATCCAAGTTCTCATTGACTAGTCGAATCAACCGTTTCGTCTCATTTTGCATCAGTTCAATTGAATGACCCTTGTCTTCTTCTGGAATAGCATCGTACGCTAACCCTTCCAAAATACCATTGATCGTAGTCAACGGCGTTCGCATTTCGTGGGCCGCATCGGCCATAAACTCCCGACGCCGCTTTTCCTGTCGCTTAATTTCTTCATTGGAAGTTCGCAGGGAGTTGACCATGCCGTTGAAATCATCCGCCAAGTCATCAATCTCATCCTTATGATTACTGTCAACTTGAATGTCAAAATCACCATTTGCGACCGAGTGCGTCGCGTACCGCAATCGATTAATACGACGAACGGAATAACGTGCCAAAATGTAACTTAACAACAGAGCCGCAATCCCCGAGACTAACAGTGCAATGAACAGATTTTTTTCGATCTGCTGTTCATTGGCCTGCAAGGTCTGTTCAAACGACCCAATCGAGATGGCCCCAACAAACTTCTTCGTTGCTCCATTCTTATAGAAAAGGGGCACTAAAACGTCAATGGTTCGCAACGACGGTGTATTCACGGGTTGATCACGATTGCGTGTTCTGAACGTTACGTGGGGCGACTGCGTAATAATCTTATTCCGCTTCAGCTTCTTCCAATCTTTGGCTGAGATCTTGGGATCATAAATCGAGCCACCAGGGGTCCCACTCATTGTTGTCCCCATACCACTTGGATAGACCAACTTTTTGTTAGCATCATATACCGAAAAGTGAATATGTTGATCTCGTAAGATGACGGTCCCATCATTTAGAAATTGTTGATTAAACCCGACAACTTGATTAGTCTTCGTATTATACCGAATAGCTTCCTTTTCAATACTCGCGGCGTACTGCTGCAATTGTTGCCATGAGTTTTGATAAAGCATCGTTCTAGTCGTTCGAATAAATGAAAATCCGAGGACGACGATTACCGTAATAATGACGGCAAAGAACGCTAGCATTTGTTGATAAATCAGTTTCATTGAGCGTCAACTCCACTATCATCAAACTTGTAGCCGACCCCCCAAACCGTCTGAATAATTTGTGGCCCAGCTTTTTCAATCTTTTGGCGCAATTTTTTGATATGTGCATCCACAGTACGTTCGTCACCATAATATTCATAGTCCCAGACCAGTTGCAAAAGTTGTTCGCGTGAGAAAACTTGCCGCGGCTTTTGAGCTAAGGTCTTCAATAAATCAAATTCTTTGGGGGTCAAGTCTTGAATTTGTTTGTCTGCTAAATAGGCTTCCCGCGTCTTGGTATTCAGTTTAAAATGGTCCGTCTGAACATCAAAGGAACTCACCGTGCTGGCAGGTTGGTCAGCCGGCGTGGTCTTAGCCAAATCTGCTCGGCGATGAAGGGCCTTGATCCGAGCAATCAGTGTAATCGGTGAAAACGGCTTGGTGACATAATCATCAGCGCCCATCTCTAAGCCAAGTACCTGATCACTTTCCGAATCACGGGCCGTCAACATAATAATTGGTACAGTTGGGGAAGCCTTGCGAATATCCGCACTAACTTGCATGCCATCCTTGCCTGGCAAGTTCAAGTCGAGCGTCACCATATCCCAGCCATCGACATCTTCATTGAACATTTCGACAGCTTCATTGCCATCATAAGCAAAATGGGCATCCCACTTTTCCTTCTTAAAAAACATGGCCATCATTTCAGAGACCGATTTATTATCTTCAATCATTAATAATTTCATAGTGCAACGTCCTCCAAGTTAATTACGATTGCTAACTTTGTTGATTAATCATCATTTATTAACCTATCTATTATCATACCCTACTTCGCGCTAGGATTCAGGATTAGTATAACAACAAATTAATAACAAAGCGTGCACGATTTGTGAAATAACTGTGTCATCCCATCATTGAGGGACACTTAATAATCTTGGCACATCAGTCACACATCATACCAGAGTCATGCTCACTGACATAAAAAGCACGATTTTCTGCCGTTCATACCGACCAGGAAATCGTGCATCATTCAGTTACATTTCACGAGTTGCGAGCGTGAAGTCACCATTTAAGTTCAGGATGACTGCCGGTTCGCCCCTTCACAACGTCCACTGTGCCTAATTCTTAAAGGAGTGGATTGGTGCCGGAATATGACCCCCACGCTTAATGAACGTCGTTGGTTGATTGGTGTTGACCGGCATAACTGGTGCTTGACCGAACAAGCCCCCAAATTCAACCGCATCACCAACACCTTTGCCGGTAGCTGGTATGACGCGCACCGCCGTTGTTTTGTTGTTGATCATCCCAATCGCAGCTTCATCGGCAATCATCCCACTGATAGTCGCGGCACTAGTATCACCAGGTACTGCAATCATATCCAGACCAACTGAACACACTGCTGTCATCGCTTCAAGTTTTTCAATATTCAAACGACCAGCACTGACCGCCCGAATCATCTCAGCATCTTCAGAAACCGGAATAAAGGCACCCGACAGTCCACCGACATGTTCGCAGGCCATCACGCCACCCTTCTTCACGGCATCATTCAGTAAGGCCAACGCCGCCGTTGTTCCCGGCGCACCGACACTTTCCAACCCGATTTCTTCCAGGATCTCAGCAACCGAATCGCCTTCGTTAGGCGTTGGTGCCAGTGATAGATCAACAATCCCAAATGGGACGTGCAACCGTTCTGACGCGATGGACCCAACAAATTGCCCCATCCGTGTCACTTTAAACGCCGTCTTCTTAATTTGTTCCGACACAATGTCGATCGACTGACCGCGAACTTCTTCTAAGGCTCGTTTTACGACACCAGGGCCACTGATCCCAACGTTAATAACTCGATCAGCTTCACCAACACCGTGAAAAGCGCCCGCCATGAACGGATTATCGTCGACCGCATTGGCAAATACCACTAAACTCATGCAATTGACCGGATCGTCAGCCGCAATCTGCTTTATAATACGACCCATTTCACCGACCGCGTCCAAGTTGATTCCAGCCCGTGTCGACCCGACATTTACCGAACTGCAAACACGGCTAGTTGCAGCTAACGCGGCGGGAATCGATGCAATCAGTTTGCGGTCCCCACTCTGATACCCCTTCTGAACCAGGGCGGAGAAACCACCAATGAGATCGACACCTAGCGCTTGAGCTGCCCGTTCCATGGTTACTGCGTACGCGACATAGTCTTGATCCTGACTCGCAGCCGCAATCAATGCAATCGGCGTTACCGCAATTCGCTTATTGATGATAGGAATACCGTACTCTTCTTGAATTTGAGCGGCCACTTTGACCAGGTCCTTCGCGCTAGTCGTGATCTTATCATAGATTTTTTGCCGGGCCCGCTCACCATCACTATCAACACAATCAAAGAGCGAAATGCCCATTGTGATTGTACGAATATCAAGATTTTCCTCGGCCACCATCTGAATTGTTTCTAAAATTGAACGACTTTCCATGGCCGCCTCCTATAACTTCTGAATTGCGTCAAAAACCGCTTGCCGTTGAATTCGAATCGTTAACTCTGATGCCTCACCGAGCGATTCTAACGCCGCTTTGGCCGCCGCAAAACTTAATTGCTGGTCATCCCATTCCGCCGATAGCATCATGGTAAAATTATGATCCATCAAGGTTTGCGAAATATCGACAATATTGATTTTTAAACGTGCTAACTCGTTCGCTACTTTTGCGACAATTCCCACTTGGTCCTGTCCCACAACGGTAATAATTGCTTTCATCTTTATAGCCTCCGTTAGACGCATCATTATTCGCGTTTGATTGTTCATATCATAGCATGAGTTCTTCTGAAACGCACCCGTTACTTTTGATGAAGTAACCCATGAGAATAATAAGAGATTCCTCATAAACATAGGTTCCCAGACGCACCTTTGCTATAATGAAAATTGCTTATTATTTTCAGAAAGGAGTCGTAATTTGACACAACAAAATCATTTACGGGGCGTCTTACTCGCTAGTAGTGCCTGTATTCTGTGGGGTATCTCAGGGGTGGCTGCGAGTACCCTCTTCATCAATAATCCGCATCTAACCGCAATGTGGCTAACGCAGGTCCGCATGATCAGTGCAGGCTTGATTTTACTCGTCTGGGGGATGGTGGCTGGTAAACACCCCTTTAAAATCTGGCATCACCGCCATGCCGCTTGGACAGCGGTGAGTTACGGTTTGCTGGGGCTGATTCCGGTTCAACTTTGCTATTTCGAAGCGGTTCGCGTTGGTAATGCCCCGATTGCCACGATTATTCAATTTCTTGGCCCATTCATTATCAGCATCTATTACTTCTTATTTAAGCACGTGACACCCAGTCGTATCGAACTGATTGGTATGATCATGGCCTTTATCGGGACACTATTGATCGTGACACACGGTCACTTAAACAGTCTGGCAATTTCACCCGTCATCTTGTTCTGGGGCGGCTTATCCGCCATCGGGGTCGCCACGAACACCTTGATTCCGCGAACCATTTTACCAAAGTATGGCGCATTAACCGTCACTGGCTGGGGGTTACTGATTGCGGGTCTGTTTCTAACCTTGTTACAACCCATGTGGCGTGTCCACCTGACGATTACCTGGCCCCAATTAGGCTTGTTAATCGTCATTATTCTCTTAGGAACGGTGGCCCCCTTCCTGATGTTTGCGCGTAGTTTAAGCGATATTCTACCGACAACGGCCAGTTTGATGGACGCCTTCGAGCCCTTAGCCGCGACGGTTTTCTCGATTACTTTTCTAAACGTTCAACTCACTAGCTTCGATTTTATCGGCGGCTTACTGATTATCTTGGCAGTCATGGCACTTTCACTGAACACACATAAAATGTTGCACTTTTTGCGGCGCCGCCGAGCACACTCTTCATCTTAAACTGCTGTAATGATTGTCATGACCACTAGACAGATTAGTTGGCAGAACAGTTGAGCTGTGCTAAACTAGGATTGTTGAATTTGGGGATGTTCTGGATTCGACAGGTATAGTTTGAGTTCGGATTGCGCTTCGTAGGTTGTGTCTACGTAAAAACGCTCAGTTTAAATTATAACTGCAAAAAATAATAACAATTCTTACGCTTTAGCTGCCTAATAAGCGCTTAACGTAGATCCTCCCAGGATCGTCCATGTTCTGGATCTGGGTCCTAAATTTAGTGGACTTACGCTCAAAGCTTCCACCTGGAGTTGCGAGAAGAGACTAATCAGGTTAGTCATTGCTGGGTGCCCTGTCATACGGCGTTTGCAATGATGAAATTTAAATAGTATGAATATGAGCGTAGATATCCGAGGGGCAATATGCTTGGACGCGAGTTCGACTCTCGCCATCTCCATTACTAAGTTTCAAAGTGATGTAATAAGCTCCAGAACACTTGTTATATCAATATTCATTAAAGCTATCCTAACGGGATAGCTTTTTTTGTCCTATTTTGATTAGCGTGCTACTTCAGTAAAAAGCCCTTTTCCAAATTGGAAAGGGCTTTTTTTACCGATAATACAACCATGGTTAACCTGATCAACCAAAATCTGTCCAATAATTATAAACGCCACAGCCAACGGTGTTAAAGTGGATTGCAACCAGTCTGTTAAAATAATAACCGCTCACGGCACTAATCCAGCTGCGTTAGCATACGACCATTTAGACCGTACCGACCCGCTGGCGGTTAAACCCAACCTGTACTAAGATCCGATACAATAACGGCACAATGATGACACATGCCACCGCATTAATGGTCGCTGCTAATAAACTCGTGAAGGACCCAATCATGGCGACCTTGAGCGTTGTCCCCACCATTAAGGCTTCAATCACGCCTGTACACCACGAAGTGACGATTTTTGTGAGCCCTGCGACTAACGATACCCAGTAAAGCCGGCCGATACGATCTTCACGATAGCCGATTGACTTGAAACTCAGGTTGACCATCGCGGCCAGAATAATTGCTTCAATAATTGTTAACCACGAAGTTGCGGCATACCCATTCAGAATATCAAACAAGCCAAGCCCCACTGCACCAGCCGTAGCACCATAGCCAAAACCAAGCAGCATCACTGCGAGCACTGTCAAAATATTACCAAAATGAATAAATGGCCGCCCAACAATCGCGGGCAACGGAATTCGTAATACACTGATACCAATAAAAATAATGGCGGCAAATAACCCTGCCAAGACGAGTTTTTTTAATTGTTCAGACCTTCCCATTCAATTCCCTCCAATTTTGCACATCTATTTATCATTATATTCTAATATAAGTGTGAATCAATTGATAGTCCTAGTCTATTTTTTTCGTGACGGTAACTGAATAATAGTCGCTCGTGTGGGCGTCTCAACACTTACTTCATACGCAACTGCTAACAAATCATAAGCAGCTCGGGGCATTTTGTATTGATGACACACTAAATAATAACCTAGATCAACAGCGATTTGGTGCGCGATAGCAATACTGTCACCACTACGATTAAGCCGGCCACGAGCCCGCGCAACTAACCTGGTCAACACAACATCGCTTCGAATCTCAATTGCCATGCTGGCAAGTGCTAGTTGGGCACTTAATCGTTCATTCGGTTGGGTCGTACGTGCTTTTGCCTTTGCCATTTTTTTCAACTCCTCAGTGTAATCATAGGAGTTTCACTTTGGCTTCGCAACGAATGACACCCTCAAAGCCGCGTCATCACTGAGCTTGTTTAACTTTCACAAAAAATATTATTGAATCATTTCAATTCAAATTCAGCAACAGCGCCCACATCACTAGTCCATTCCATATAAGTAAATTTAACTTACGATTTAATTTATATCTGCCACCGATACTTAATCATCCGTCTCTTGATTCGGTAACCCGAATAGCAATACCCCAACACCGAGTAAGAGTACGGCCACGAACACCATAAAAATTGCCGGAATGCCAAATCCAATTGCCATCAGCGCACCAACTAAAAATGGGCCGATGGTTGCGCCAATGCGACCAATTGACTGGGCAACGCCCATACCAATTCCCCGTACCGCGGGCGCAAATTGCCCCGGTGTGAAAGCAATCATAATTCCCCACGCCCCTAGCGTAAAGAACGACAACCATGCACCACTAATCAGAATCATCGTTGGATTATTGGCCGTCCCAAAAGCTGCGGCACTGACGACCGTCCCAATCAGATAAGTTGCCAATACCGCCTTACGCTTGACGACGCCGATCAACCACGCAGCTAGATAATAGCCGGGAAGTTGCGCCAAGCTCATCAACATCGTATAGCCAAACCCATGTACTAATGAAAATCCGCGCAACACCAAAACGCTTGGAAGCCATAAAAACATACCGTAATAGGCAAACATAATCACAAACCATAGAATGCTGAGGCAAATCGTAGCTCGTCGATATTTAGCGGACCACACTTGCCGCAATGCCTGTCTAAAATCAACTTTTTGTGGCCGATTAGCCTCCTGTTCTGCAGGTAAGTGTCGGCGTAACAGCAACGCATACAACCCCATTAAGGCGGTGATTAAGACCGTCATCCGCCAACCAATGTGTGGCATCACTAAAAAGGCCAATAACGATGCTGCAATCCAACCAAACGCCCAAAAACTATCTACCAGGACTAGCATGCGTGAGCGCTGTGTTCCCGTATAATGATCAGCAATCATTGTCGCAGCAACCGGTAGTTCACCCCCCAGACCAATGCCAGTCAACAACCGAACGACTAAGAACCACTCGACGTTCGGGGTAATCGTCAATAACAAATTACCAAGCGAAAAGAGCAGTAGCGTCCCAATGAGGACCGGCTTACGCCCCAATTTATCTGCTAAATAGCCGCATACCAAGGCCCCAATCATCATGCCAAGCGTGGTGATCGCACTGACTGCTCCCAACTGTCCTGCAGTTAGCTGCCAACTTTCTTTAATAACCGGCATCACAAATGATAGCAGGGCCACGTCTAACGCATCAAAAAGCCAGGCCGTCCCGATGACCCATAATAGCTTAGCACCATTTCTTTTACTTTCGACCATTCCAATACTCCCCCAAATTTCCTAATTAGCCTTCCACTAATTTAGGTATTTTTTACCTTTATGGTGCTATAAAAGTAGCATACCGACTTGGACGTGTCAAATGAACTACTTTAGCCGGTATACCTTAGCGGGGCGTCCAGAAGAGCCAGGTCGGGCTGTCCCCACCTCTGTAAATAAATGAACGTGGGTTTTACGAAAGTTTGAATTGTCGATAGTTGCCACTGGCTGCCGCCACAAAATCGCATACAGCTGGCGCGCCTGTTTGAGTGTGAACTGCTCACCTAACACTAATAAGATCGTAGGAGCATAATCCAGGCGATTGCGCACACGTTGTAGGGCGTTTCTTAAGATCAGGCCATGATCGGCGGTTAACAACTGCTTGGCGATTCGTTGATAAAACTCCCGCTCCGTCTGCGAATCGGGAACACCATCAAATGCCAAACCATCAGCGACCAGATCATCACGATCCACCCGCGGCGTAATGGCAAACCACTTGACATCGCGCGCACCATACCCCGGAACTAGTTCCGGCTTGACTGGCAAATAAACCATATACGTCAACGCCAGTGAGCGTTCACCCGGCACGCGATCGACCGCGGTAAACGTCCCTAACTGTTCTGTATGGAATTGGGCAAGCTGGACGCCCAACTTCTCACGAACTAATCGCAATGCGGCTTCATCCGCACTCTCATCCGTGCTCAAATACGTCGTCGGTAATCCCCAGGTATTCTCAAAAGGAGCGTGATCACGCTGAATAAGCAGGACCAGCAGTTGCTTGGTCACTGCATCGAAACTCCAGATTACGTTCGTAATACTGATTAATGGCCGATAACTGACTTCATGCGCCATTCAAATCGTCCTCCTACAAAAACGGCCACTGGCAAATGCCGTGGCCGTTGTTTATTTTTTAATTCATTGCTTGTAGCGCTTGAACCGTCCACCCGTTAATGGCTGACTTTTCAATAATTGCTTTTTTTATTTCCCAGACATCCGCTTTGATATAGCGATGTCGGGCGGTCATTAAGGGAATATCAGTGTAGACCTCTTGACCGCGATTAATGGTAACGCGCATTGAATTACATCCTTTCCTAATGCTCAGGAAATCTGTAAATAATTCTAATACTCAATACTGGGGCAAGTACATGATACTAAAAATTAATTTATCCAAAATCTGAGGTAAATTTAATCCGGCAGCGTGAAGTCCACCGAACTAACAATTAACTTTATCATATTTTTGAAGTTATCGCTAACAGAATGCTCTTTCTTTGACTTAATTTAAATTTAGCCCTAATAATGAAGGCGTTTGCATTGTGTAAAAACAGATTCCGATTTACACTAAAGGTAATTTTATAAGGGAGGTTTTTACATGCGCAATTATAAATATGCCGTATATGGCGGTATCTCAGTTGTTTATTTAATTACCCTATATGCGTTGTACCACCTTATTCGAACGGCTTATATTCTATTCTTTCTCTAGCCCAGACCAACCCGCTGACTTCAGGATAACGATCATCAAACAAGCTCATCTGACCTGACTAAGGCCGGATGAGCTTGTTTGATTTTGATTCTAATTGCGTAACATGACTGACTCACAATCCCAAACCAACTACTGATTAGCAGAGCCCCAGTCATATCATCGATGCCATAAAAAGCGGTCAACTGCCAGTGCTACCTTAGCATTTTCATGTAACTGGCTGTGCTGCGCACGGGCCCCATAAAAGTCTTTTTCGGTGTAATCGACATCCCGCCCACGCAATAAATACTTGATGGAACGGGCCGACACGTTGGTGACCAAGCTGTCCGAATGACTACCATCGTTCAAGGTTCCCACGATATTCAATAGTTGCACATTTTTAGGAAAATTGTTCCGCTTGGCTGCCAATAATTCATAGGCTGCATGCAAATATTTCGGTTGCCCAGAAGTCAGAAACGAGTTCTGATTAGCAACATCATCTTCCCCGACCACCCCATCAAACGGGCCAGCGATCGTTACTAACTTATTGATCTTCGGAAAAGTCGTCGTTTGTTGCGTCATCAGCATATTAACGCTAGCGACACAGCCCGCAGAATGGGCGACGATATTATAACGTTTAAACGCGTGCTGCTGTTGAACCGTGGTAATCACCCTAGCCAGCCAAGCACTCTGTTGGTCATACTGGGCCAGATTGTTCTTGAACACGACTTGAATTATCGGGTTACGCACCCGACCACGCCATTTACCCGTCAACGTCACTTGACCACTGGTACTGACCGTTGCCACCAAAACTTTGTGAGCATGAGCAGTCTTTTCAGCATGCGCAATCAGGGTATTCGTTGACTTCGCACTCCCCTGAAACCCGTGGACGTAAAATGTGGGGGTCTGTTGATTCACATACGGCGATATTTTTTTAGTACTTGCCGCCTGTTGCGTTGCTTGTTTCTTAGTGGTTTGAGAACCACAACCGGTTAAGCCAACGACTAATAAGACTGCCAACAGCCACCATTTAATTTGTTTCACTTTATCCGCCCCATTAATATTTTGAAATATTCTACTTTAATTAAATCTAAGTCAATTGAACTCACATTACCAATTTCGTTTGACAGCGACCAACTCATCTTGTAAATAAGTGCTTGCTAACTGCAAGTATGTCACGTGTTTGCCAGGCGTGGGTGCATGTAATAGCCAGCCATCACCGGCATATAGGGCAACGTGGTGTACCGCACCGTTCCCATGATTATGAGCAAAGAAACACAGATCCCCAAGCTGGGCATTTGCTAAGTCGACCGCCACTCCTTGCTTGATCTGATCCTGAGCATCGCGCGGTAAGCAAATACCTAGACTGCGATGCAAGGTATAGACGAATCCAGAACAATCGAAACCATAAGCACTGATGCCACCCCATAGGTAGCGTAAATCCAAGAATTCTTCACCGAGTCGAACGAGTGTCGCTCCCGGTGTCAAGCGCGCGGTTCTAAATGCAAACTGCGTCGCACGTTTTGCAATTTTGCCCGTTCCGAGTGGGGTCTGGACCGTATAATAACGATGATCTTTGCTACTAATAACGGGTAGTTCCGTTCCAAGGCTAAGATTTAAGAACGTACGGCCATCTAAGCGTAGTAACGGCGTAAAACCACGCCGTATCGTAATCATCGGCCCAGTTTGAACCGGCAATGGGACGGTCGACAATTGCGCCGCCCATACCCATCCTGGATACCCCTGTGGATGCCGGGAGTCGGCCTGATTAACAACGTAACCATAGGCCCAGCCATTGACAAACTGTTCGACTAAAAAGACGTCGTTAAATAACGCCTGCGTCACGATGCGATTGTCGCGTTCCAAAGCCACAGTATCTTCATCTGATAACTGCGCCAACCATGGTTGTAAGCCGACATTTGCTAGTGCCGGAGTATCGATGGACGTATTGTTTGGCTGCCGCCACACGTTCGCAACGGCCGCAATGATCCGTGTTGATTGCATTCTAGTCACCTCATTTTTTCAGTTTACCATATCTCCGGAACCACGTCTGGCTTCCTGGTCAAACCTTGAAGTGATTTTAACTTTAATCGATCGCCCCACACCGCCGTGGCACCTCGGCACGTTAAGAAGCTATCCTTTCAGTAGAAACTTTACACTAAATATTAAAAATCACTGTGAAAGTATGCTATGATACTAATAATTACTTAGGAGGCGTTTTAACGATGGATAAAACCGATTTGAAGATTTTGAACGCCTTGCAGGCCGACGCGCGAATCTCCTTAAAAGCGCTCGCCGATCAATGCTTCATTTCTTCGCCCGCAATTTCCGCTCGCATCACTCGTCTGAAAAAGAGTGGCATCATTCGTGACTATCAAGCAAATCTTAACTTTGAAAAGCTCAATTACCACATAAAAGCCTATATTCAACTCCAACTTGAACCAACGCAAAAGGAGCGCTTTTACCCATTTGTTGCTGGCATTCCTAATATTCTGGAATGTGACTGTATCACGGGTGAATACTCTCAAATTTTGAAAGTGATTTTCGAATCAACGCAGGCATTAGACGAGTTTGTCAACCAATTACAAACATTTGGAAAAACGAGTACTCAGATCGTCTTTTCAACAAGTGTCCCTAACCGTGGCCTCACGTTGCCCGATGATCACGACATGTCTAAAATTAATCATTAATCCGCATGCACAGGGAAACTGTAGCTTAATAGGCGCACCGAGAAACCATGTTAGTTTCTCGATGCGCCTATTTAATGAATTCCAATTGCAATGTCAGAGATCGGTAGCCCGCTTCAAATCAAACCCAACTATCAGTTATGGGCACCTCAGGACCAATTCAATAACCTAAAAATCGCTTGTGGTGTCGTCACTTGATAATGACGCTTGAGAACTTCTAAGCCAATATTACAGCCTACCAATAGACTCCCACCTAAAGCCACGCCCACCCATAATTGTGGTCCCAACCAATGAATGGCAACTAAACTACACAAAAATAACACCGCACCAACAATCATTCCTAGCGTGTAACTCACAAACCATCGTCTCATTGGGCACCTCCACGACACAAACTAATTACGCGAATCGGTTCATCACATAAATTGCACCAAGTCCAATTCCCCATAAAACTAACAGCGGTAGTAAAACGAGCATGCCGAACTGGTACCAACCTAATACCATCATAAATAAAATCTCAACACTATGGCCGAACACTAATAATTGAAAGTATTCACGAAAATACCACTGCACGCCGATACCAATCAAGAAACTAATCAAGATCACACCATAGAACGTTCCATGCAGCATTTTACAAACTCCTTTTTATTGCGTTTGCTATCTAACCTTACATGGTAAGTATGCCGTATTGAGGCCTAAATCATCATCATATTTATGTAAAGACTAGGTTATTTTTCAGTAAAGACTGTTTGATGATTTTTAAATTATTGCAAACTGCTGTTAACAGTTACCTGCGTAACGTGTTATGATTAAAGGACAAATTAATTAAACGCAACAATTATGGGGGCGCACTGTGTTACATCTACTTACGCTATCGAGCTTAGGCCGAGATCTTTTTAATATCAAAATGCTAATTGTCATTCTCATTACAATTGGCCTGATCACCCTAATGACCATTCTGACCTACCTCCTAGAGCAACAGGTCCATCGTCGTCAAAATCGATATTGGACTATTGGGGCCCATGGTGCCGAGGCTTTAAGTGTCCTCATTAGTATGATCCTATTACGACAAATATTCATTACGCTGAATTCAGGTAGCATTATCAGTTGGACCTACGCAACGGTTCAATTAACGATTCTTCTGTTCAGCCTTAACACCATGCGCAACCTGGCCGTTGAAATTATTAACCTGTTAATGCCATTGTTCATTTATGGTCAGGCCATCTGGTTGGGCCACAGCACGCAGTACCTGCCAGTTTTTCTGGCCATGGCCATTATCTTGATTAGTACAGTCGTCTATATTACTCATAACTATCAAGAATTACACGCTACTCAATGGAAGTATCTCCTGTTCCAAATACTATATAGTGGCACTTGGTGGGGCGTTATTTGGTCAGTTCATCCGTTCAAATTGAGCCATACACTCGTCATCATTCTAGCCTTTGTCCTTTACATGTGGTTGATTCGTTTAGCAGTCAATCGCGTCCAAAAGTTTTTCAATGAAGTGCTCACCTTTGATCAACAAGTCAATTACGATGAATTAACCGGTATTCGTAACAGCGCCAGCTTTGACACGCATGCGCATGAAGTGTTTGCCGCGTATCAGCACCATCAAATGGGGCCCGTCACCATGGTCATGTTCGATATTGACCACTTTAAAGCCTTTAACGATCAGTACGGCCATCTGGCTGGCGACGTCGTACTCCGACACGTGGCGCATTTTGTTGAACTTGAACTTAATCAGCGCAGCACTCACGGTCAGATCTTCCGCTATGGCGGTGAAGAATTCGTCATCATTTTTCGTGGTATCTCAGCGCTTGAAACTGGTCAAATAATGCGTACGATTCAGCGTAAACTGAAAACAGTGCCAATCAAATTTAACGCTCAAACGTTGAACGTGACCGTTTCAATTGGTATTTCAGAATTGCAACCAACCGACCAGACTTTCACTGATTGGTTCGTCCGCGTTGACGACTACCTCTATCAGTCCAAGCAGGCCGGTCGCGACCAGACCACGGTTGAAAGTCAATTACTAACGGATTAATAATTGTTCCCAAAAGGCCGTTAATTTGTAAATTCGTTCCCGATTTACAAATTAACGGCCTTTTTGGGTTTAGCGATTACCGATGGGGACAATGGCGCGCTGACGGTCCAATAATTACTGAATCGCCAGCAGTCCATTTTCAAATTAACTAGTCAGCTAAAAATAATTTTCTCCTAATCAGGACATCCAAAAACAGTCCATGCTTGAATGTCTGTCCACAGACAAGCCCAAGCATGGACTGCTATTAAAAAGGATAAGAATTAGCCTTGTCGTTCTTTCAAACTGAGTTTCTCGACGTTCAATTCCTTGTCAACCCAGCCATTCACAAAACTGCTCTCATGACTAACCAAGATTAGATTACCTTGGAAAGCCTGTAATGCACGCTTGAGGCCTTCTTTAGTTTCATCGTCCAAATGGTTCGTTGGTTCGTCCATAATTAAGAAGTTACTTGGAACCAATTCAAGCAAGGCTAATTTAACCTTAGTCTGTTCGCCCCCACTGAGTAAGTGCATTGGCTTCATCGCATTCGCCGCATTAATCCCACACTTAGCCAACTTAGTCCGAATTGTCTTCGGTAACATCGTAGGGTATTCATTTTGAATCGTCTGTAACGGTGTCAACTGTGGGTTATCCCATTCCAAATCTTGATTGAAATAATTGATTTTAGCAGATGGCGAAAAATCTGACTTACCACTTAACGCTGGAATTACACCTAAAATTGACTTGATCAAAGTTGATTTACCAACCCCATTAAAGCCCTTAAACGCTAATTTTTCACCGTTGGTCATCGTAAAAGTCACGGGTTCCAACAACGGCTTTCCGTACCCAACAGACAGCTTCGTCACACTCAATGCATTTTGAGAACCCGTATCAAGGTATGGAAAGGCAAACTTAGCGTGTTCATTTTCACTCGGTGGATCAACCCGATCCAAATGCGATAGCATCTTTTCCCGTGACTTCGCCATCGTTGACTTTGAACCGGCCTTGTTCTTGCGAATGAACTTTTCGGCTTTTTCAATCACAACTTGTTGCTTTTCAAACGCCTTCAGTTGGGCTTCCTTACGTGCTTCTTTTTGCCGCATAGCCGCTTTAAAATCGCCCCGGTACTTAATAATTTTACCGAATGCCACGTCACAAATACAGTTTGTGACCTGTTGTAAGAAATCATAGTCATGAGAGATCACCATAACGGCCCCTTCAAAGCCGTTCAAATAATCTTCCAACCAACTGATATGCGCCGTATCGAGGTAGTTCGTCGGTTCATCAAGAATAATCACATCC
Organism: Lactiplantibacillus sp. 3062; assembly: GCF_055413545.1. Classification (NCBI taxonomy): domain Bacteria; kingdom Bacillati; phylum Bacillota; class Bacilli; order Lactobacillales; family Lactobacillaceae; genus Lactiplantibacillus; species Lactiplantibacillus sp. 3062. The sequence continues at coordinate 77,350 of NZ_JBVAYE010000009.1, read as the reverse complement.
GGGTTTTCCAGCAATAGTTTAGCCAAGATGATCTTCGACCGTTGACCACCAGACATCTCACTGATGACGTGATCCCGACCGATTTCATCTAATCCTAGTCCGGTAATTACCCGTTCCATTTCTGTCTCAATATCATAAAAATTATTGGCTTCCAAGGTCTCCTGAATCCGACCTGCACGTTCCAATAACTGGTCATCCATCTTTTCAGCATAATCCGCATAAAGTTGTTGCATCTGCGCATCTAAATCATACAAGCGTTGAAAAGCCGTTTTCAAAAAGGCGTATAGCGTCATGCCGGCTGGAATATCGGCGTATTGATCCAGATAGCCAGTTCGAACGTTGCGCTGCCACTTGATCTGACCAGATAATGGTAAGATCTGGCCAGTTAAAATCTTAATTAGGGTACTCTTACCCGCCCCATTTTGACCAACGATACCCATATGATCCGCTCGTTCCAGCGTAAAATTCGCATCGTCATATAATTTACGGTCCGCAAAGCTTTGCGATAAATCCGTTACTTCTAGTAAAGCCATGTTGTTTTCAACCTACACTTTCATTTTGACCCGTATTAAAACGGGCCCCGTCATATCACGAGGCCCGTTGCGATAGCCCTGATACTAAGCTAGCACCAAGTCTTTATCTAGTTCATATTGCATATGGAAGTACATCCGATCACCGATAGGCTTAATTCCTACCGATTCGTAATGATAACGGTCATAGAGCTTCTTAGCTCCTAAATTAGCCATGTCAACGTTCAAACCAATCCGCTTTTGACCAGCTTGTCGCGCGTATCTTGGCAGGGCGGCGAGTAACTTCCCGCCAATCCCATGACCCTGATAATTCGGGTCGACCGCAATCGAATCCAGGTACCATTCGTGCTCATAACTTTCAGCTTCAGCTTCAAATGCTGAACCAAACGCATCATTATTCGCAGTAACTCGTGCTAACACGTCGTCCACCGCGTCCTCATTTTTGTCAGGATAACCAAACGCTACCCCGACCACTTGACCATCGGCCTCGGCCACTACCGTCGTTGCCTTACCAGACAAATAATCAGGTGTCCGGTAAGCGGCAGTAATGGCCTGCTCTAAGTCAGGTTCAGGAATGTCGTCTAGTTCCTCAAGTTGCATTTCATCAAAAATCATATTAATTAGCGGTGCTATCTGGCCCGCGTCGTCTTGATCGGCTGGTCGAATTGTTATCACGAATAGCCCTCCTTCTTATAGTAACACCTACATTACTATGAAAAGCAAGCATTGTCAAAAGTCGCGTCCGGTGTGAACGGTTACAGTTGTTATTTTTTGAGTTGCTTCCCAAATACGGTCACATCCGTCCCATTATCAATCGTGGTATACTGAATAACACCGTCTTATACTCATTATTATTGGCATGAATCATGATTAAAACATACCAGTTGGGTAAGTTCAAAAGCAGCCAGCTTAGGCCCGCTGGAAAAGGATCTATTTAGCGTAAACTTGCTTAGTTAGCGACGTCCTACACCGACTTCCAGGCATTTCTGCCAATTGCTGGAACGCGGTGGACACAGATTTAAGCCGAAGACCACGTCTTAAATACTGGTCTTCCACTAACCAAGCCAAGGACGCTTGCTAAGTGGAATTTCACCGCTGAGCATTGGCCGAAACGCCTTCCAGTCGGGACAGTATTCGAATGGCTGACGAAGATGTACCCAACCTTTGATGGACTTATCATTGTTCCTCATAAACGGTAATTTTGTTAATTACCTGTCAGTCTGAAAGTGATATTGTGGGAGCTCACTACTCCTCAAGTGGCATAGTAATAATCGAACGTCTCGACAAAGTGGTTAATGGAACCCTGACGTTTCGTTTAAAGTTCCGGTGTCAAAATAGTCAGCGACAAATTTTACCAAGTTAAGTGGCCGTTAATCTGCCATTCGAGCGGGTTCCAAAAACGTGTTCGGTGCCACTAAAGCCTGTGCCTGCTACGCCAACGGACAATGCTCAGTAGCCAAATTATTCTTAGTCGGAAGTGTCTTTCTTCCGGCTTAGAATAAGACTCGTATTTGAGATGACGCGGGTTATGCGTTAGCTCAAATCGATGTCGGCTGCGTTCCAGCAATTGGCACCCAGCCCCGGAGGTCGGCATAGGACGCGCAACGGCTGACGAACAGCAATCTAACTGGTACATTTTAATCATGGTTCATGCCAAATCTGATGAGTACGACACGTTTAATAATGAATTATTTTTGAAGGGATTTGAGCTTGTGAATATTCGCGATATCGATCATTTGACCCTAACCGTTACTGACATTGCACGGTCATTACGGTTTTACCATGAAGTATTTGACCTTCCCATTGTGACCTTCGATGGTGACCGTCAAGCTGTCTTAGTGGGTAAACAAAAAATTAACTTTCAGACCACTAACCAGCCACACCAACCCATTGCGGCTAAGCCGACACCCGGCAGTGCAGATCTTTGCTTGATTGCGAAGGATAATATTGATGATATTCAGCATCACTTAAAGAGTTATTTCGTGGATGTGATTACCGGGCCGGTTGAAAGAACTGGTGCCCACGGAAAGTTGACGTCACTGTATGTTCGTGATCCTGATAACAACTTGATTGAAATTAGTAACTATCATTAAAAAACACCACAAAGACTAATCATTAAAAACGCCCAGGGCAACTGTTCAGTAACTTGCGAACAACTGCCCTGGGCGTTTTTTGATCGTTATCTGGATATTTTAGTCAATCGTTGATCAATCTGCACTGCTAGCTGTGTCATTCCAGCGGCTGTCAGTCCCGTTGCTTCTGGATAAATCAGAACTCGCGCACTAGCTTGTAAGTCCAACACGACTGCCCCTGGTCGACTGACGACCAGCAATTGGTGGTCGGTCACCGGTAAGTCGTCCGCGGTTGCAACCCTGACCTTAAGCATCGATTGAGTTAGCGCCTGCATTAGTCGCTTGACTAGTCGTGCATCAAGTGCCGCGTCAATCACCATGCTTCCTGAAACTGAATTCTGTAAAATCCCCGTTGGCGTTGAGTTCAATACTAATACTTAGTCAATCATGTTACCGCCCCCCTATAATGCCAATAGTATATCGTGGGAGTCAGCGGGAAGCAATCAAACGCACTGTCCCCGCATCAAGCTGTTCATTTGCTGTCATCCGTTGCCTCGATAACCAATGCGACAAAAAAAGTTCCGCCTAAATCGAAAAGATTTAGACGAAACTTTTTCAATAAACCCAACGTCGACAGCGCGTAACTTATTCAGCTGCGCCAATCAAATCACCGCTAGTCACATGACCAGTTGGATTAAGGGTTAGTTTGTTAACGTGATCCATATTGGTGATAACGACCATCATGGTTGTCGCTTTACCGGCTGACTTGATAGCAGCCAAGTCAACCGTCGCTACCGCAGTACCGGCCGCAATTTCGTCACCCGTTGCCACGTGTAACTTGAACGGCGTACCATTCATTTCCACGGTATTGATCCCCATGTGTAATAAGACTTCTAAACCACTCGTCGTCTTCAAACCGATAGCGTGTTTGGTCGGAAAGACACTTGTCACTGTCCCACTAACCGGAGCAACGACTTCACCATCTTCGGGTTCAACAGCGTAACCATCACCTAAGAGTTTACCAGCAAACGTCTCATCCGCAACCGCACTAATCGGCATTAATTGTCCCGTTGCCGGTGCCCGCAAAATCGTTGTCACCGGCGCTTCCGTTACAGTAGCAGTTTGCGGTTCAACCGGGGCCTTTGATTCAGCATCAGATGCCGGGGTCGTCGCCACCTGACCAGAAAATAATTTTTGTAAAGCCTCCGCGACGAACTGGACTTCCGTGCCAATCACAATGTGAATGTTATGAATATCCAGTACGTTCAAACCAGGCACGCCAGCAGCCATTACGGCCGGCTGATCGACTTTTTCCGTATCCTTAAGTTGTAACCGCAGCCGCGTCGTACAATTGTTGATCACACTAATATTGTCATGACCACCAATAGCCGCATAAAGTTGCTTTGCTTGGCGCATATACTTATCATCCGTTGCTGCAACGGCCACCGCTGGACTAGCAGGTGCACCCACCCCATCGACATCTGCAGACACAACTTCACGACCAGGCGTCTTCAAATTAAACCGTTTGATTGCAAAGTCAAAACCAAAGTAATAAATGACGGCCATCACCAGCCCTTGAACCAGTAACATATAGGGTTGGTTGGCTAACGGCATCCGAAAACTCAATAAATAATCGACTAACCCGCCACTAAACGAAAAGCTGGCGGTCCAGTGCATTAACGCGGCGAATCCTAATGATAGTCCCATAAAAACGGCATGTAATAAGTAGAGCGGCCATGCCACGAACATGAATGAAAATTCAAGCGGTTCGGTCACCCCCGTAAAGAACGACGCAAACGCACCAGCTAACATCAATGAACCCACTTCTTTTTTTCGTTCCGGTCGTGCATTACGATAAATTGCATACGCACCAGCTGGCAAGCCAAACATCATAATTGGGAAGAATCCAGCTTCATACATCCCTGTGATTCCTTTAACACCATGGCTGGCCCAGAAATTGCCAATATCATTGATCCCCGCAACGTTATACCAGAATACGGAATTTAAGGCGTGGTGCAAACCAGTCGGAATCAATAAACGATTGAAAAAGCCATATAGACCAGCCCCCACGAAACCTAATTTTGAAATTCCCGTTGCAAAGAGGACGATGGCATCGTAGACAAACGGCCAAACAAGGTACAATACCGCCGTCACAATCAGCATCACAAAAGCAGCCATAATTGGCACTAGGCGTTTACCACTAAAGAATGAGAGCGCCATTGGTAATTTTACTTCGTGGAACCGATTATAGAGCGCAGCCGCAATCAGTCCAGCACTGATTCCAATCAGCACATTGTTATCTAACGCGCTAAATGCTGGATTGATCTGACTCACTTTAACATTTAGCATCGTCGCTAATGTCGCTGGTTTTAACACCATCACCGGAACTTCAAACGCGATCAAACCAGCAATAGCTGCCGCGCCGTCCTTATTGACTGACATCCCGATAGCTAAGCCGACTGCAAACAGCAAGGCTAAGTTATTCAGGACAACGTTACCACCCTGAATCAAGTAATTTGCAAACAGCCACTGTTTTGGCAGGTAATTCCCAATCCCAACCAAAATCGCTGCTGCGGGCAACGTTGCAATCGGTAGCATCAATGACTGACCGATTTTCTGAAAATATGTCTTCATACCAATTTCTCCTCATTCTCTTTTTAAGCACGTTATAAATCCTATCACAACATGTTTTCATTGCAAGTTTACAAGGTCACCTAAGTGTATAGACCAATGTTAAAGAAACCGATTTCAACCTTACTAAATTAAGTTTTTCCGCCCACAAAAAAAGTTCTGAAAATACTCAGAACTTTTTCATTAATAATCTTATTTTTCAGCAACGGGGATTTCCGGGTGCCGGTATTGCCGCATCATTTCTGCTAAATGGACTTCGTGAGTCACAAACTCATGCACGCGACAAACGTAGTCATGTTCCCGCCCAATCTTAGCAATATAGCCATTAATATAATCAACTTCGGTTGGCCGTCCCTTTGAGAAGTCTTGATACATTGATGGATAATGGTACTTATAGGCTCGACTGACCGTTTCAACCGAGTCGATTTCTTCTTGCCGCGTCTCAATGAGTTTGATGCCTGCCCTTTCGCAAGCATCATAGGCTTCGTTGAACATTTGAGTCGCCATATCCTTGACGCCCGGATATTCGATGAATTGGCCCATCTGAATCTCGAACATCGTGCACAAACTATTGGTGACCGCGTTAAACACAACTTTGGACATGCACATGCCCATAAAATTATCAGACCAAATCGGATTTAAATCAGCCGCCTTAAAATCGGCCATCACTTGCTTGGTAGTCGTATCAATATGACCTGCATACTTACTCATATGCATCGCCTCACTACCCTTAGGCCCCATAAAATCAACCGTACCCGGACCATTCAAGACCGTTGCAATCATCGCCGTACCACCAATAATGTGATTTTCTGGGAAATATTGTGCAATCTTTTCAAAGTGCCCCATCCCGTTCATTGCGGCGAAAACGTACTGGTCCTCATGAAATAACGACGCATCGCGCTTGAGCTCATCGGCTAACTGCATTTGCTTCTTAAAAACAATCCAAACATCTGGATGACCCTGATATTCTTCAGGATAATAAATATTGATTGGAACGACATGGTGATTTTGATGATCACGCGCCACATCAACGCCGCCCTGCTCACGGACCTTTGCGACGTTTGGTTCCCACGTGTCGATAAAATCAACGTCAACACCGGCGTTTTCTTGTAACATTACACCATACCGATATCCCATTGCGCCTGCGCCAATAATGCCATATTTCATAAGTAAAACCATCCTTTCGTCTTGCCCACTATGTGTATATGTTCCCCGCTCGCTTCAGTGCTTTTCCAATAAACGGGCCCGTGCTTACGATCTACTATGTGCTGTCACGTGATGTCGAACAACTATGTGTTTACGATGATTAACCGCGATGCGCGACCTAAATAATGACTACTATGTGTTAACTAAAAAATAATGCTATGTGTCACTTGACGAAAAAGCGCCCTTTGAATAATCGATCAAATTATCCAAAGGGCGCTTACGCGCGGTACCACCTTATTGCTAACCGAACTCACATCCGGCTACTCATCGCGTTCACAACAACTAAACGCGTGCACAATAATGGGTGCTACCAGTGAATCTCGTAAAATTCACGCCAATCCTTTAACTTTTACTCACTTGTCATCACACCTTCACAGCAACGGCGCTTTCTGAGCATCACAAGTCAGTTACTCCTTAAAGCATTATAGCTTTTCATCAAGTTTTAATGTTATAACCATAATATCATTTTAGTAAAATGTCAACCTTCGATGCAAAACTTTTTTAAAACCCAGCTGTCTGTATACGACAGTATCATCAGCAAACCGCACACGGGCAACCCCAACGGCCTATTGTTTTTGCTCCTGATTGAGGGTCGTCAACAATGGCTTCCAATCTAATGACCAGATCATTCCGAGCGCATGGTCTCCAGTCAAGACGCCTAAAACTGGACCGATAACCCCAGTCTTGACCCGGACTGCTGGAAACTGATAACGTAGTTCGCTCGCCCAGTCTTCGGCAATCTGCGCGTCATTAGCGCTGATGACGTCCAGCCGAACTGGTAATTGACTGTTCATCACAAACTGACTAAATTCATCTTGAACAGCCTGTTGTGCATTTTTGAGCGTCCGTTCCTTACCTAAAAGTTGAATCTTCCCATGCCCATTGAACGTAATAATCGGCTTATTGCGCAACACCATCGTTCCGGCCAGACTACTATTGTTATAAATCCGGCCATTTTTAACTAGATGGCGCATCGAGTTAACGATTAAGACCGTCGTCGTAGCCGCCCGCAAGCGCGTCAGTTGCGCAATAATTTCATCTAAGGTGTAGTCCGCCAATGCCATGGCCGCAGCCAGCTTAACCATGTTCGCCGTCCCCGCGCAAGCAGTTCGTGAATCAAACACCCGCACGTCAATACCGTCAACTGAAGGCGCATAGGTCTTCAAATTATTGATCCAGCCACTGATACCACTACTCAACCCAATAACTAGAATTTGGTCATAGCCCGCCGCTTGCAGCTGATCAAAAACGACTTGCATCTCTGGCATTGAGATTTGAGAAATCGTTGGAATTTCTTTTTCAACTTTTAGTAATCGGTAAAATTGATCCGTCGTGATATCTACGTTCTCGTGGTAAACATGATTACCGAACATAATCGGGTCGTTCACCACCGTAATTTGGTAGTCTTTCACCGCCTGCGCTTTTAAATTAGCAGAACTTTCGGTCACCACCGCAATTTTCATAATTTCACTCCTCATCGTGTCAGTCAACCAACTGCCACGTCTCGCTAACTCATTTCAATTAGCTCATCCACTTAGCCATGGGTATCCCATGGGAACTTAGCATCAAAAAAAGACGCTCAGATACAGTATACTGTACCTGAGCATTCTTTTTCAAATTGCAACATTTATGGGAGATGTTATTGAATTTTCGGTCACTTGCTTCCAGTCCGTTGTACCGGCAATTGGTATCAAAGTCAGTGGCAAGTTCGCACGCAGCTTTTTGCGTTTCACCGCACTTAATCCAGTAATCTGATAACAATCATCGGCAATCGTTTTTACTGAGAAATCAGCTTCATTAGCGTAATATTTCACGGCTTCTGGTGCGACCGGACCAATGCCTAAGTATGTTTGTGGTAACTGGTCAAATCGAGTGACCGTTAACGAGACACTTCTTTTCTGGTTACGAATCATTCGATAACCATTGATAAGGTGCTTGGCCGCTACTAAGACGTCATTTAGAACACTATTAGCCGTCGCCGTACTTCCCGCACCCGGTCCGGTATACAAGCTGGTACCAATGGCTTCACTTTGAACAGCTACAGCGTTTTGGACCCCATTGATCTGACTCAGGGGTTGATCAACCGGCACGGCCACTGGCGCCACACGACAATACAAACCAGATCCGTGTCGCTGAATCTGCGCGAGCAATTTAATCTGCCAGCCATTTTCAGCTGCTAATCGACAAACCGAAGCGCTTAAATGCGTGATTCCCGTGGGTGCAATCTGCGGCAGGCTCAACTCTTGCCCAAAAGCAAAGCGACTGAGGATCATCAATTTGTATGCCGCATCAATGCCCGCAACATCATTAGTCGGATCAGCTTCGGCGTACCCGGCTACTTGTGCAGTAGCTAAAGCTTGTTCGTACGATTGCCCGGTTGCCATTGCACTTAGCATATAATTAGCCGTCCCGTTGATGATTCCGCTGACCGCCTGCACATTGTCCGTCACGTAACTATCTGTTAATGTCCGCAAGATCGGAATCCCCCCCGCAACACTAGCCTCGTAAAATAAATCACAGCCCTGTTTTTTGGCTAACGCAGCCAATTCAGGTCCCGCCGTTGCAATTAAGTCTTTATTAGCGGTCACGACAGCCTTACCCTGATTAAGTGCTGCCACAATGGCCTTTTTAGCAATTGCGACCGTCCCCATGACTTCAATGACTAGTTGGATTTTTCGGTCACAAACAACGTTCGTTAATGAATCGGTCAAGCGCGTCCCAATCGGTAACTGAACAGTCCGAGGCGCGTTCAAATGATTAACGGCAACTGCTGCTAGGTGCAACCGAATACCCTGCGTTTGTTCAATTTTGGCAGCCGAGCGGGTCAACCGTTCAACCACCCCACTACCCACAGTTCCTAACCCTAACATGCCCACTTCAATTGTCGTTGTCATTGTCGCACCCTCCGTTTCACATACTTTCAATCATCGACCATTCCGACCTATTAAACCTGTGCCAATGCTTGATCCAAATCAGCAATTAAATCATCGGCGTTCTCGACCCCCACTGAAATTCGAATCAAGTCAGGCGTTACACCAGCTGCTAACAATTCCTGTTCATTTAATTGCGCATGCGTGGTGGAAGCGGGATGGATAATTAATGATTTAGCATCAGCGACGTTTGCTAACAATGAAAAGAGTTGTAGATGTTCAATTAATGCCTTACCAGCAGCCTCACCACCAGTCAAGCCCAGGGTGAAGATCGAACCAACCCCATTCGGGAAGTACTTAGTTGCTAAGTCATGGTACGGGCTATCTTCCAGTTCTGGATAATTGATCCAGGCAACTTTTGGATGTGCTTTTAAGAAGGCAACAATCTTGCGTGTATTGGTCACGTGTCGTTCTACTCGCAATGACAAGGATTCTAGACCTTGCAACAACAAGAAGGAATTAAAGGGACTGATAGTTGCACCGGTATCTCGCAGCGTTTCCGCCCGGACCTTAGTCGTAAAGGCTGCCCCGCCCAAATCGGCAAAAACGAGGCCGTTATATTGCGGATCTGGCGTTGTGAAATCTGGATACTTGCCACTCGCACGCCAGTCAAATTGGCCGCCTTCAACAATAACGCCACCCATGGTCGTCCCGTGACCACCGATAAACTTAGTTGCTGAATGTACGACCACGTCGGCCCCATGTTCAAGTGGCCGAACTAGGTATGGTGTCCCAAAGGTATTATCAACAATAAAAATAATGCCATGATCATGAGCGATTTTTCCAATGGCTTCAAAATCAACTAAGTTAATGCCAGGATTACCGATACTTTCAACGTACAAGGCCTTAGTATGATCGTTAATTGCCGTCTCAAAATTTGCCGGTTCGTCAGGATCAACAAAGTGCGTTGTGATGCCCAACTTCTTTAACGTCACGCTAAACAGGTCATAGGTCCCACCATACAAGGTGTTGGCCGCCACAATTTCATCCCCCTGTTGCGCAATGTTTAAAATTGCCGCGGTTATCGCAGCAGAACCCGTTGCGAGCGTTACCCCAGCCGTCCCGTGCTCCAAGGCGGCCACTCGTTTGTCGACCACGTCCGTCGTTGGGTTCGTCAGTCGTGTATAAATATTGCCGGCATCAGTCAGGGCAAAGCGACCCGCGGCTTGCTTGGCATCCTTAAAGACGTATGAAGTCGTTTGATAGATTGGCACGGCCCGTGCGCCCGTTTCATCAACCGTCTGGCCCGCATGGACTTGTAACGTTTCAAAGTGATAATTTTCAGGATTCGTTGTTGTCATAATTAATAACCTACTTTCGTTAAATTCAAAGTTGCTAACCAGTTTTGATACAGTTGATTGCTTGAAGTTTGCCAACTGTAATCAACTGTTGTTAATTGTTCAGTAGCAAAGTAATGTTCAGGTAACTGAATCGGCAAGTGCTTACGTCGGTCGCGCAAATATTCATCGGCAAGCGTGCGGCGCTCGTATTCAGGATGACCGGTCACATAGACCGCGTGCAGCTTGGGGGCAGATAAGACGAGCGGTCCCACCTTCGGATTGTCAGCGACAACCTGCAATCCAGCGGGTAAGCGTTCCGGCATCACTAGTGCTGTATGCCGTGACTGTGGCATTTTTAGCAAACTTCCTGCATTCAGTCCACTAATCAGCGGTGACTTAACATCAGTACTAGTCGCACTATAAATACCGAATATCTTGTGAGCAACGGCGCGCTTTGCGATTCCAAACTGTGCGTATAGCCCTGCTTGTGCTGCCCAGCATTCAAATAAAGTCTGGCTAACGTGCTGTCGTGACCAATCAATGATTGTTAACAATTCGTTCCAGTAATCGACTGCTTCAAACGGTAACGTCTCAACTGGTGCGCCGGTGACGATCAAGCCATCAAAATACTGATCTTGAATATCAGCCAACGTCACGTAATGTGCCGCGACCACTGCTTGTGGCAGGCTCTTGAAATGGTGACTCGCGGGATACATAAACGTCACAGCCACATCTGTGTTACCGGCTGCAAAACGCTTTAGGAACTGCCGCTCCGTCGTTACCTTAGTCGGCATCAAGTTTAAAATTAAAATCTGTTGTGCCTGATGACTTTCTTGACACGTTGCGTTCGCCCATTCTCCACGGGCCGCTAATAATCCATTATTTGCTGTGACTGTCATCTAACCGCTCCCTCTCACCTGTATTGAAACAAAAAAAAGCTCCCATCCATTAGTCTCTAATATGTTAGAAACTAACGGACGAAAGCTTTCGCGTTACCACCGTTGTTCGCTGCCATCTCACGATCACAACCTCGACGAGTACCCTGAAAAATCTAGGAAACCCCGCAATATATCGGTTGCCACCGCATGCGTAGCCACTACGACCCGCATCATGACTCCAAGCTCATCTTCACCGCACTCCTGAATACTTCTCTCACCATTACGAAGCTCTCTGCAAATCAGTGATGCGATTACTCTTCTCTTCAACGTCTTAATCTGTTTTTAATTTAAAACTAATTTAACACCGCCTTTATTCATTGTCAACTCATTTTATTGTTTTTTCGTTATGTTTTACTTGAATGCTTATTCAAAACTTGCTGAATAACTAAAATCAAAAGCAGCTAGCTTAGGCCCGCTGGAAAACGTGCGAGTTAGCGTAAACATGCTTTGCTGGTTCGTCCTAAGCCAACTTACAGGCATTTCTGCCAATTGCCGGAACGTCTTCCAGTCGGGATAGTATTCGAATGGCGGACAAAGATGTACTCAACTTTTGATGAATTCGTCGTTGCTTTTTATAAACAGTTATTTTGTCAATCAACTGTCAGACTGAAAGTGATATTGAGATAGCTCACTAATCCTGAATCGGTGTAGTAAGATTTAATCTCTCAACAGAATGCTTTAATGAACCTAACGCTTTGTTTAAAGTGCCAGTATCAAAATAGGCACCGATAAGTTGCGCTAAGCTCGGTGGTCGTTCATCAGCCATTCGAGCGGTTTCCCGAAACGTGTTCGGTACCACTAAATTCTGTGCTTGCTACGCCAACAGACTAATGTCAAAACCGTATTAATCCGTTACTAGACAATGTTCGGCTTCAACCGTGGCCCCTCACAGGCTTGAGACCAGGCGGGTTTTGCTCGGGCTTAAATCGACGTCGGCTGCGTTCCAGCCATTGGCACCCCGCCCCGGAGGTCGGACTAGAACGAACAAATGCCGACGACCAAGCATCCGCATCTCACAAGATTTTCACCACAAATTTTAATATTTGGTGAAATTTATCCTTGACACTTTTTTCGACTTTGCCTATACTGAACTCATTCAATAACGAAAGCGAGGAACCAAGCATGTCAAAGTCAGTTACTAACTTGAACAGTTCATGGCAAAGCCGGCCGTTCAGATTGTAGTGCCGTCCACACGGATACAATCTGGCAAACAGTTTGTATCTGTGCCGGCTCACTTTGATATTCAAAGAAGTCTGCATGGGTTTTAACACAGCAGGCTTCGGTTCCGTAAAGGGCAAACCAGAGCTTACTGGTTTGCCCTTTTTTATTGGCTTTGAACTTGCCCGAGCTTAAGAAATTTTTTGAGGTGATTAGATTGAAACGTATGATTGCATTCATTAGTGCCTTGATCGTCTTTCTGGGAGTGGCCTTTGTCATGACAGGCAAAACCACCGCCACGAAGACGACCAGTACAAAGAAAGTGCCGACGGTCGGCATTCTTCAACTCCAGACCCACCCCGCACTCGACGCGATTCATCGTGGCGTGGTCGCTGGTCTAAAGGAATATGGTTATGTCGATGGCAAGACGGTCAAAATCGACTATCAAAATGCCCAGGGCGATCAAAGTAACTTGAAAACCATGAGCCAAAAATTCATGAACGAAAACGCCGCGTTAACAGTCGGAATTGCCACCCCCGCCGCGCAGGCCCTCGCTTCTGCGGCTAACAAGCAAACCCCTGTTATGTTAGCAGGTATTACTGATCCATCGGGTAGCGGCCTAATTAAAAGCGACCAACATCCCGGTGCCAATATTACGGGGACTTCTGGTGAATCTCCATTGAAATCCCACTTAGACTTGTTGCGGAAGCTCGTTCCCAGCGCTAAAACAATCGGAATTATTTACACCACTTCAGATCATGGTGGTGAATATAACGCCAAAAAGTTTGCACGGATTTGTAAACAAGAAGGTGTGAAATACAAGTTATATACTATCTCTAACACCAACGATATGCAGCAAGTGGCTGAAACCATGGCCGCCAATGTCGACGCCGTTTATGCGCCGCAAGATAATGGCGTCGCAAGTGCCATGAAAACGCTAGTCTCCGTTACAAATAAGGCTAAGGTACCAGTCATTCCAGCCGTTGATACGATGGTTAAAGCGGGCGGGCTCGCAACCTTATCCGTTGACCAGTATCAACTTGGTAAACTAACTGGTGAAATGGCAGCCCAAGTTTTAAAGGGCAAAGCAACTAGCGACTACCCAATCAAAGTCATCACTAAGGGTAAGATGACCATCAATTTAAGTGAAGCTAAAAAGCTCGGCATCAAGTTCCCAGCAAGTGTCCTTAAAGAAGCCAAAGCGAAAGGGGTTATTTACAAATGAGTATGATCGTATCGAGTATCGGCCAAGGCCTCTTGTGGGCAACCTTAGGCGTCGCATTATTTTTGACATTTCGAATTCTTGATTTTCCTGATATGACCGTCGAAGGGACGTTTCCACTCGGTGCGGCCACTGCTGTCATGGCGATTAGCCATGGAATGGGCCCCGTTACCGCTTCCCTGTTAGCCTTCGTTGCGGGCGCGATTACCGGCCTGGTCACCGGCCTACTTTATACCAAGGGTAAAGTGCCCATTCTCTTAGCCGGGATTCTAGTGATGACCGCGTGCTTATCAATCAATTTGCGCATTATGGGCGGCAGTTCCAACGTTTCATTGCTAGGCAAACAAACTATTTTTTCTAATCACTTTTTGGAATCACTGCCTAAATATTTTGACAGCGTCTTTGTTGGCCTAGTAGTGATCAGTATCATTACCGTGCTTCTAATTGTCTTCTTGCAAACTAACCTCGGCCAAGCCTTCATTGTCACTGGTGACAATCGTGAAATGGCACGTTCAATTGGTATTAACACCGATAACATGACCATCATGGGATTGATGGTCTCTAACGGTATCATTGGCCTGGGCGGCGCATTAATTGCGCAAAATAACGGTTATGCCGATGTCAGCATGGGAATCGGAATCATCGTAATTGCGCTAGCCTCGATCATCATCGGTGAAGTTGTCTTTGGTGAATTAACGTTGAATCAACGACTCGTTGCGGTTACCCTCGGCAGTATTTTGTATCAGTTCGTGCGCCTGTTAGTCCTCCAACTGGGCTTCAACACCAACGACATGAACCTGCTATCCGCATTAATTCTGGCAATCTGCTTAATGTTACCGCAATTCAGTAAAGTTCTACATCTTAATCACGTTTTAAAGAAGGGAGTGGCCCGTTATGACGAACAGTAGTGCCCCATTATTATCATTAAAAAATATCGTGACCAAAGTTAATTCGGGAACCCCGAATGAGGTCAAAATTTTGCGGGGCCTGAACTTAGACGTCTATGATGGTGATTTTATTACCGTACTTGGTTCAAATGGTGCTGGTAAGTCGACCCTCTTCAACACGATCAGTGGCGAGTTGCCGGTTGATAGTGGCACCATCCAGTTACGTGACCAGGACATCACCCGACTATCCGTTGAAAAGCGGACCGCTTTCCTGGCGCGCGTTTTCCAAGACCCCAAGATGGGCACCGCACCCCGGATGACCGTTGCCGAAAACTTACTGCTTGCCAGCCAACGTGGTAAGCGACGTACGTTAAAATTACGCCAATTGAAAAAGCACCTGCCCCACTTTCAAGCCTTAACGGAAACGATGGATGGCAACGGTCTTTCAGCTCGGCTCAACACGGCAACAGAAAATTTATCTGGGGGGCAGCGCCAGGCTCTGAGCTTTTTAATGGCTACCGAGCAGCGCCCTGATCTCTTGTTACTAGATGAACACACAGCCGCACTCGATCCTAAGACCAGCGCTCAACTAATGACACAAACGAATCAACGGGTCACGGAGGAAAAGTTAACGTGTCTGATGATCACCCACCATTTAGACGATGCGCTTCGCTATGGTAATCGCCTGATTGTCCTTGATCAGGGCCAGATTAAGTATGATGTTCGTGATGAGGAAAAAGCCCAATTGACCAAAGAAAAGTTGCTAAGTTTCTTCGATATTATTGAATAATCATTAAGTCCATCCCTATTAATACTGACACCCAGTCATCAATTTTTTGATGATTGGGTGTTTTTTTGCAGCTAATTGTAACCGTTTTAGTTGTGAACAATTTATTTTAGTGCTATATTCTAACTAGAATATTTCTAAACTAAATGGTGTCGACGGGCACAGCTATTTTTCACTGATAATTTAGAATAATTACAAACTGCCCTTGCCGACAAACTTAGTTCGTGTTATATTCTATTTAGAACAGTTCTAAACTAAAATTTGGAGGCTTTACAATTATGAAAGTTATTGTCGTTGGTTCTTCTCATGGTGGTTATGAAACGGTTCGCGGTATTTTAGCCGCTCAACCAGATACTGAAATTCAATGGTATGAAAAAGGTGATTTTCTGTCATTCCTCTCATGTGGGATGCAATTATACCTCGAAGGTGCCGTTAAAGACGTTAACTCCGTCAGCTATGCCACTCCTGCTGGCATGCAAGCCCAAGGCGTCCACGTTTTTGTAAATAGTGAAATTAGTAAGGTCGACCCTGCTAGTCACAGTGTGCACGTCATTGACCACGCCACTGGTGACGAACGTGATGAAACTTATGACAAACTAGTCCTAAGTGTCGGCGCGGTACCATTTGACCTACCAGTACCCGGCCATGACTTAGCCAACATCTACGCAATGCGTGGACGCGACTGGGCCATCAAATTAAAGGCCAAGACCGTTGACCCTAGCGTTAAGAATGTGGTTGTCATTGGCTCCGGTTATATTGGGATTGAGGCGGCTGAAGTCTTTGCCAAAGCTGGCATGCACGTCACGGTTATCGACCTATTACCACGTTTACTTAGTCTTTACCTTGATCAAGAATTCACGGATATCTTGACTAAGACGATGGCCGATCACGGCATCTATGCTGCAGTTGGCCAAGGTATTAAAGCGTATGAAGGTGTTGACGGCCACGTCACCAAAGTAGTGACCGATCAAGGCGAATATCCAGCTGACCTGGTCGTAACTGCCGCCGGGATTCGGCCAGCAACTGGTTTCTTGAAGGGCGTTGTCGACTTAGATGATCACGGTTTGATCAAGATTAACGACCACCTCCAAACGAGTGACACTGACATTTACGCCGTCGGGGACGCGACCTTAGTCCCATTTGCCCCAACTGGCAAGGATAACCGCATTGCGTTAGCCACTAACGCTCGTCGGCAAGGTCGGATTGCCGCTAAGAACTTACTTGGCGAAAACGTACCAATGCCTGCTGTTTCTGGTTCATCCGCACTTTCCGTCTTTGACTACCACTTTGCTTCCACTGGTGTTAAAGAAGGCACGGCTGACAAGCTGGGCGTTAAGACGGCATCCGTGTTAGTCACCGATACCATTCGGCCTAAATTTGTCTCTGAAGATGCTGGCAACACCAAAGTTTGGTTCAAACTAACCTTTGACCCAACTGATGGTCGCGTGCTTGGTGCGCAAATCATGTCGAAGTACGATGTTACTGCTAACATCAACGCCATCTCAGTGGCTATTCAAGCTAAACTGACTGTTGCTGACTTAGCTTACACGGACTTCTTCTTCCAACCAGGCTTTGACCGTCCTTGGAATATCATCAACGTCGCTGCCCAAAAAGCAGCCGCAACCTTAAACTAAATCAATTAGGCCTTAATTAAGCCATGAAACATCAAACGGATCCCTCAGCCACACATCGCTGAAGAATCCGTTTTTTAATGCATCAAAATGCTAGTCATCAAGATTGACAGTATACCAAGTTTATTTTCAGATATCGTTTCATAAAATACCATGCTAGACGTTGTACTAGTTATTACTTAGCATGAATCGTGATTAAAACATGCCAGTTAAATTACTGTTCGTCAGCCGGTGCGCGTCCTATGCCGACCTCCGGGGCTGGGTGACAATTGCTGGAACGCAGCCGACGTCGATTTGAGCTAACGCATAACCCGCGTCATCTCAAATACGAGTCTTATTCAAAGCCGGAAGAAAAACACTTCCAGCTAAGAATAATTTGGCTACTGAGCATTGTCAACCAGCCCCTCCAGTCGGGAAGCCGCTCAAATGGCAAATGAACAGCCACTTAACTTGGTACAATTTTTTACTGGAAATTTAAACATAACGTTAGGGTGGCGTTAACCACTTTGTCGAGACGTTTAATTATTACTATGGTGATTTGGGAATAGTAAATTATCACAATATCATTTTCTGTCTGACAGTTGATTGACAAAGTTATCGTTTATAAAAAGCAATGACAAGTCCATCAATGGTTGGGTACATCCATGTCCGCCATTCGAACACTGTTCCGACTGGAAGGCATTTCGGCCAATGCTCAGCACTGCCAAGAGTGTGAGGTTCAGACGGGGTGAGACTGAGGATTAGCCTAGCTAGGGCGTTAAGCGGTGAATTTCCGCTTGACGTCATAGCGTAGCTAACCGGAAGTCTCAGTCTGACCCGAGCACGTTTCACCAATATGGCATTAAAGCGTGGAAGACCAGTATTTAAGACGTGGTCTGCGGCTTAAATCTGTGTCCACCGCGTTCCAGCAATTGGAAGAAATACCTGGAAGTCGGCGTAGGACGCGCCAACTAAGTAATTTTACGCTAACTCGAACTTTTTCCAGCAGGCCTAAGCTGGCTGCTTTTGAACTGACATAACTGGCACGTTTTAATCACGATTCATGACAAATTAACTCGCATAATGCGTATCATGTTAATAAAAGACGGGGATTCAGAAAGATTAAACTCGCTGAATCCCCGCCTTGATAACTATTATTTCAATAAATATATGATGTTTGAGCGACTTTCATCAAGTCAGCCACGCGCTAATAAATATTAATCAATCCCTGAGTTCCTTGATCACCCAAGCCTTTGACATCGACCATTACTTCATAAAGTCGTTTAGCCTGCGCCGTCGCAACCAGATTAAGTCCCATCGCATCCGCCTCACTCAAAGCAATCCGCAAATCTTTAAGAAAATGGCGGGCAAAAAAGCCGGGCGTGTAATCGTCCTTCAGAATCCGGGGCACGTAATTATCCATGCTCCAGTTGTCAGCACCACCGCTAGATAACGTTGCCAAGACTTTTTCCGGATCAAGACTGGCTGCCTTGGTATACAATAACATTTCAGTTAACCCAGTCATCGTCCCTGCAATCATGATCTGATTGGCCATCTTGGCATGTTGACCAGTACCAGCATCCCCAAAATGATTGACCTTGTGACCAAGCACATTAAATAATGGTAACATCGCCTCGTACGTATCGGCATCGCCACCGACCATCACCGTCAAAGTGGCGTTTTGGGCGCCAATATCACCGCCGGACACGGGCGCATCCAAAGCGTGCATGTCATGTTCACGCGCGTACGTCGCAATTTTAACGGCTAACTTGGGTTGGCTCGTCGTCATGTCAATTACCGTTTTTCCAGCGGCCAATCCACTGAAAATCCCGTGATCACCAAAATAAACTTGTTCGACGTCCCGTGGGAACCCAACCATGGTGAAAATCACGTCACTCGTTTCTGCCACGGCAGCCGGTGTATCAGCCCAAGTGGCCCCCGCCGCAACTAGCGCATCCGCCTTACTTTTTGTTCGATTATAAACCGTTACGTCATAGCCGGCCGTCATCAGGTTACGGACAATCGCTGCCCCCATGACGCCGGTACCAATCCAACCTAATTTCATCATTTACGCACCTTTCCTTCCACGCACTGTTCATTGCGGCGCCGACGCCAAAAATGAATCAGCAACGTAATAATAAATGCTACTAATACGATACCACCAAAAGCCGTTGCGGGAATATCCCAACCAATGGCAGGAATTGAGATAAATAATTTGATGGCAATCAAGACAATCAAGCAATACGCCATGGTTTCCAACTCGGGAATCTTGCGCATTAAGCGCATAATGACCTCGGCAATGCCCCGCATGCAGGCAATCCCAATCATCCCACCAATCAAAACAATCACCGGATTATCCGAAATTGCCAATGACGCCAATACAGAATCAATTGAGAAAATGATATCCATCATTTCAATCTGAATGACGACCGACCAGAAGTTGCTTAGTCCGAAGAAGCGTCGTTGTTGCTTGGGTTTCTGTGCCACCTTGGCCCCATTTTTCGGCTGACTAAAGTATCGATACACCAAGTACCCAAGGTAAGCCGCACCTAACACTTTGATCTCCCAAAAACTGATCAAATACGTGCCAATCCCAATGATTAAAAACCGAAAGATATAGGCCCCCCACAAGCCATAGAATAACGATTTTTCCCGCTCTTGTAAATTATCTAAACTCTGGGTCTGAGCAGCTAAGACAACGGCATTATCAACTGATAGTAAACACTCAATAATTGCTAACGATAAAATGATTAACCAGTCATTAGCAGATGTGATGACGTTACCCCAGTTAGTCGCACTGAAGAAGGGTCCATACAACTGTTCGATTAAATGTAACAAACGGCATCCTCTTTCTCTTAATATTAGTTTGTTAATCTAAGTATACCTGTAAAAATAATTGGTGCCGCTTACGTGGACTAATTTTCAAAAATAAACCTTATTTTCGTCGTATTTACGACTCATCATGCCAATGAGTAAAATAAGTGCCCAAAAAGCTAGCCAATTGCGACCTTTCTTATTCTAATTGTCGAATAACTTTGGCTGGTACCCCGGCCACCAACGTATTATCAGGCATGTCATGAGTAACGACTGCTCCAGCCGCAATCACAACATTATTACCAATCGTCACGCCAGGCGTAATCACCGCTCTCCCCCCAATCCAAACATCATGACCAATCGTGACTGGATGGCCCTGGGCCAAGTTAGCGCGTCGACCACTAGCCGTCAACGGGTGATTGACCGTATAAATATCAACATTGGGGCCAATCATCACGTTATCCCCTATATGAACCGGCGCGATATCCAAAATAGTTAAGTTATAATTACTAAGAAAATTATCACCAACATGAATATTACGACCATTATCACAATTAAAGTCTGCTTGAACGGAAAGATTGCGACCGTAACTACCAAGAATCTCTTGAATCTTGGCAGTTTGCGCATCTGGATTTGTTGCATCGATCTGATTGAACTCTTGGCATAACTTGGCAGCCCGCGATTTTTGAGCGGCCACCTCAGCATCTTTAAATTGATACCATTCCCCGGCTGCTAATTTATCTAATTCTGACATTGTTGTCCCTCCTATATTTTATCACCCTAATTTTACTGCTTAGAGTGGCGTCGAAGTCAACACTTGAGTTAATGGTTTAGCAGGTGTTATTGACAACTATCCTTTCGGACCAGCTGCCTCGAATTTGTTCAGCAGTTAGGGCAACAAAAAAAGAAACCGATTGCTCAGGTTTCTTTGCGCCAATTCTAGGCCTTAAAATCACGAATTAATTGTTGGAGTTGCTGATTATCGCTAGCCGTTCCGACCGTTAGTCGTAACCACCCTGGCCGTAAGCCAGTGCGAATCAGATACCCATGGTGCACTAAATAGTCAGCCAGTTGCGTGGCACTCGGATACTTAAAGAAAATGAAGTTCGCGCCAGATTGATCGTAAGTGACACCCTGATCATCAAAGAATGCCATCCACTTAGCACGTTCCGTCGCATTTTTTTGGACCGTTTGTTTCACAAAATTAGGATCATCGATTGCCGCCAGGGCTGCCACTTGAGCCAAGGAATTCACATTGTATGGAAGCCGAATAGTTTGCATCGTTGTGGCATATTTGGTATTAAAAACGGCGTACCCGATTCGAAAGTTAGCTAACCCATATGCTTTGGAGAATGTCCGCATGACCACTACATTCGGGTACTTGGCTGGTAACTGCATGGCCGTTACTTGAGCCGCGCCCGGTGTAAAATCAATGTAGGCTTCATCAATCAGGACCATCGTCTCCGGGGGTACTTGCTGGACGAACGCTTCAATTGCCGCTAATGATTCCACGGTGCCCGTCGGATTGTTCGGATTGCACAGCCAAACCATCTTCACGCGGGGCGTAATGGCCTTCATTAAGCCTTCGAAGTTCACATGGTCATTAGGCAACGTTGGCACACTGATTAATTGCCCCCCCTCGATTTCAGCATGTAGTCCATATTCTGAAAACGTCGGTGCGGACACTAGCACCTGGTCGTTGGTGGCTAAGAACGTCCGTGATAACATCACGATCATCTCATCAAGACCTACACTAAAAACGATGCTATTCGGGTCGATTCCCTGTTGCTGGGCCACTGCTTGTCGTAACTCCTGTGCGTCGGCATCGGGATAACGATTACTCTGGGTGAAGTCCCAATTCTTCACAGCGGTCGCCACTTTTGGCGAGGTTCCATACGGGTTCTCGTTAGCTGATAACCGGACTAATTCTGTCAATCCTAACTCAGCTTGGAGGGTCGCCAACGGCTTTTCGGGCACATAGGGTTCTAACTGTTCAATACTAGCTTTCATTCGGCTACCTCCTATAGGTTCTTAATTTCGGGCCGATCCTTATAGTCACTCATCTTACCTTCACGTTTAGCCAATTCTTGCTTAATCTGGTCAAAACTAACACCACGTTCGACCAATAACACTAAAACGTGATACAACAAGTCGGCTGTCTCATAGGTTAATTCGTCGTCACCGGGATTTTTGGCCGCCACAATAACTTCGGTTGATTCCTCACCAACCTTTTTTAAAATCTTATCCAGTCCCTTAGTAAATAAATAATCTGTGTAGGATCCCTTCTTAGGCGTTGCCTTCCGTTGTTTGATCAGTTCGTATAATTCTTCCATATTTTGCATATTCGACACCACTTTCTTCTATAATATATTCATCAATTTAATACGGGTTAAAAACAATCCTGCTTATCGACCGTTGGGACCGCATTTTCCAACCAATCAGCCATCTAACTCACAACTCATTCGGCTATCGTCATCAATCCTTAGGCGCCCTGTTCTAGTTCAACCGGGTTAAAGAAACAACTCGTATGTCCCGTATGACAAGCGGGACCATGCGGATGAACTGCGACCAATAGTGTATCTTGATCGCAATCCAACGTCATACTAACGACATCTTGTAAATTGCCGCTCGTAGCGCCTTTGTGCCAAAGTTCTTGCCGAGACCGTGACCAAAACCACGTCTGGCCCGACGCCAATGTCCGTTGATAGCTTTCCGCGTTCATCCACGCGACCATTAAGACATCCTTCGTATCCGCGTCGGTGACGACCGTTGTCAGTAAACCGTCACCCTTTTCAAAGTCTGGTTTCATCTTACGACCACTCCTTGTTTTCTTAATGTCGCTTTGACATCTGCAATCGTTAACTCGCCAAAGTGAAAGACGGAAGCCGCCAATGCACCATCAACCGGGGTTGTGCTAAAAACATCCACAAAGTCTTGTAAGTTACCCGCACCGCCGCTGGCAATGATTGGCACATTGACCGTTGCTCCCAGGGCCTGATATAACTGGGTATCAAACCCCGCCTTAGTGCCATCGCGATCCATGCTAGTGACCAATAACTCGCCAGCCCCTAAGGCGACCGCTTGCTTGGCCCACGCCACTGCATCGAGGTCGGTCGCTTGCTGACCCCCATGTGTATAGACACGATATTGACCAGCTGCCGCATCCCACGCCGCGTCAATCGCAACAACAATGCACTGGTTGCCAAATTTTTCAGAACCGGCACGAATCAGTTCAGGGTTGGCAACTGCAGCCGAATTAATAGCCGTCTTATCAGCACCCGCACGTAAGATTCGTTGCATATCAGCAACGCTTGTAATTCCGCCACCAATCGTCAGTGGCATGAAGACCTGAGCTGAGACTTGTTCGACCATGGCGGCCATCGTCTCGCGGTGCTCATTGGTGGCTGCAATATCTAAAAAGACAAGTTCATCCGCGCCCTGTTGCTGATAGGCAGCTGCAATCGCCACCGGATCTCCGACATCCGTCAAGTTGACGAAATTAACGCCCTTCTTGACCCGACCATCCGCCACATCCAAGCACGGAATAATCCGCTTTGCTAACATTCAGTCACCCCCGCTAATTCGGCCAGTGTCACACCGCCTTCAGCTAACGCCTTGCCAATAATAACATCCTTGAACCCACTGGCTTGTAACACTTGAACATCGGTCAAATTCCGAACGCCACCGCTGGCAATCAGGTTGGCCGTGGGCACCTGTGCTTGTAGTTCTTGGTATAACGCAAGGTTAGGGCCTTGCATCGTGCCATCACGGGCGACATCGGTCACGATAAAGTGCTTGGCACCACTCGTAGTCATTGTCTTCATTAATGTACTCATCTTGGTCTGTGACTGCTCCAACCAGCCTTTAATTGCCACATAACCATTGGTTCCGTCTAACCCAATCACAATTCGCTCACCACCAAACTCACTTAACAGTCGTTTGACCAGTCGTGGATCAGTCAACGCAACTGACCCCAAGATTAAGCGATCGATTCCTAATTCGAGATAACGAGTCGCCAGCTCGTAGGTTCGAATACCTCCACCGAGCTCGATCGTCCCGGTAAATGCTTGCCGGATCGCCGTGATTGTCGCGAAGTTTTCTGGGCGCCCTGACTTGGCACCGTCCAAATCGACCATGTGTAATTGCTGCAAGCCCGCTGCGTTAATTTGTTGGGCTTGAACGACAGGATCAGGATTAATCAATGTCGCCTGTTTAAAATCACCTTGGTAAAGCCGGACACTCTGACCGGCTCGTAAATCAATTGCTGGAAAAATCATTTGCACTCACCATTTCCTTAAAAGCTGCTAGTTGTTGTAATCCGACTCGACCACTCTTCTCCGGGTGAAACTGCATCCCAATCACATTTTGATGCTGAACAATACTTGGAACCTGGACGCCGTGTTGAACTGTCGCCACGATTTCAGTTGCCGGACATACCGCATAGTACGAATGAACGAAGTAAGTATAGGCCGCGTCAATACTGGCAAAGGGACTGTCAGGACGCCGAAGCTCGTTCTGATTCCAACCCATCTGTGGGACTTTGACATTCAAGTCCGTTGGCAAAGCGCTAACCCGGCCGCTTAACAAGCCTAGTCCAGCATGCTCACCGTACTCGGAACTACTTTCAAACAAGAGCTGCATGCCTAAGCAAATACCGAGAACGGGTTTGCCACTCCGCGCCAATGCTTGTAACACGCCGACTAACTGGCGCTCTTTTAAAGCGGCCATTGCAGCTGCGAAAGCTCCCACACCGGGTAAAATAACTGCGTCAGCGGCCGCTAATTGTTGCGGGTCAGCCGTTAAGATGGTTGACACTTGCAGGTAGTCAAAAGCTTTCTTCAAATTACGGGTATTACCCGTATCATAATCGACGATTGCAAACATTTAAATCACGCCTTTCGTAGAGTTGACCCCCTGAATATCTGGATTAATCGTGACAGCTGCGCGCATTGCCCGCCCAAACGCTTTGAACAAACTTTCAACTTTGTGGTGAGTGTTACGGCCGTACAGGATGCGTGCGTGCAAATTCATTTCAGCAGCAAAGGCCACGGCTTGGAAGAAATCTTCGACTGTCTCCGTATCTAAGCCACCGAGCCGCGGATTCGTGAGCTCGGCATCAAAAACTAAGTATGACCGTCCACTTAGGTCGACACTGACCTGACCTAAAGTCTCATCCATTGGCACAAATTCCGTCCCGTACCGTTCAATTCCCTGCTTATCACCCAACGCCTGCTTAAAGCATTCGCCAAGCACGATTCCCGTATCTTCAGTAGTGTGGTGCGGGTCAACGTCGAGGTCGCCGTGACACTTCACGACCAACCCGAAGCGCCCGTGCTTCGCAAATAAGTTCAACATGTGGTTCAAAAAGCCTATCCCGGTATCGATTTCGATACCGCTCTGTTCGTCTAAATTCAAACTGATTTCAATCTGGGTTTCTTTCGTTTCACGTTTAATCGTTGCTTGTCGCATATTCATTTCCTCCTCATCTGCTAAAACGACTACCGGCTGTGATCACAATCAGTATCAACTACTAATTACGCCTTAATCGTAATAGGTGTCAAAACGACTCTCAATCGCACGAGCATGGCCTTCCAGACCTTCGACCCGTGCCAACGTGGTAATCGCCGGAGCTTCCTTAGCCAAAGCGTCCTTAGTGTATTGGATAAAGGACGTTCGCTTAACGAAATCATAGACGCCAAGTGGTGATGAGAAACGGGCCGTGCCACTCGTTGGTAAGATGTGGTTCGGACCAGCAACGTAGTCACCGAGTGGTTCAGAGGCGTAGCGTCCTAAGAAGACCGACCCGGCATTTTTGATTAAATTCAAGTACTGAGTTGGATTCTTCAATTGCACTTCCAAGTGTTCTGGTGCCACCGTATTCATCAAGTCAAACATTTCTTCAACCTTTGCGACAACGGCAATGAAGCCTTTTTCGTTAACAGCGTCGGTAGCGATCGCTTCTCGTGGCAAAACTTTCAACTGTGACGTCACGTTATCACTGACGGCCTGCGCTAAGTCGGCACTATCCGTAATTAGGATTGGCCGGGCTCGACGGTCATGTTCTGCTTGACTCAATAAGTCAGCCGCTAATTGCCGAGGATCAGCTGAATCATCCGCTAAAATACCAATTTCTGACGGGCCGGCCACCATGTCGATCGCCACCTGACCAAAGACCTGCTTCTTAGCAGTCGCCACAAAAATGTTCCCAGGACCAATAATCTTGTCGACCGCTGGAATCGACTCAGTCCCATAAGCTAACGCAGCAATTGCTTGAGCGCCTCCCACTTGATAGATGGCGTCGACGCCAGCGATTTTGGCTGCAGCAAGAACGGCTGGATTGATGCCATCGACTTGTGGTGGCGTCACCATAATGACTTCATTAACGCCGGCAATCTTAGCGGGCAAGGCACTCATCAGTAAAGTCGATGGATAGGCTGCCGTGCCACCTGGAACGTATAAGCCAACCCGATTAAGCGGCATTAACTTCTGCCCTCGTAGAACGCCAGGCTGTTCAGCATCAATAAAGCCAGTCGCCTTTTCCTTTTCGTGAAAACTCGTGATATTGCGTTTAGCTAACAACAAGGCGTCCTTCACTTGCGGGTCCAGATTGGTATAAGCATCATCAATAACAGTTTGTGACAACTTAAAGTCGGTCAAGGTGACCTTATCGAATTGGGTTTCGTAATCCTTGACGGCGGCATCCCCGTTTTTAATCACATTGGCAATAATTTCGCGAACCGCTGATTCAACCTTTAAGTCAGTCAATTGTTGGGTCTTCGTTTGAACTAAGCGTTTTAAACTAGCTAAATCTTCATTAATAATTTTCATTAGACAAACTCCTTTGGATTATTCGTATCAACAACTGTGGCCAACCGATCAACTAAATCAAAGATGGCGGCTTGTTGCTGTTTTAAGGCTAACCGGTTGACCACTAGGCGGGTCGAGACTGGTTGTAAATAGTCATAAATTTGTAAATGGTTCTCACGAATCGTGGTCCCCGTCTCGGTGATATCTACGATGGCGTCGGCTAAGCCAGTCAGTGGTGCTAATTCAACCGAGCCTTCAATCTTAATAATTTCAACATCTTGGCCCAAGCGATCAAAATACCGTTGGGTAATCAATGGGTACTTGGTGCCGATGATTTTGCGTCGTGGTGCAACGGGATCAAAGTCGGCCGTGGATGCTAGCACAAATTGGCACTTACCAACCCCCAAGTCTAACAGTTCATATTGGGTACTCTCGTGTTCAGTCAAAATATCGCTACCAACGATGCCGATATCAGCAGCACCCCGTTCGAGGAAGGTCGTCACGTCCGGCCCTTTCGCTAAAATAAACTCATATGGTTGCGTCTCAGAATCAAAAATCAACCGCCGTTGCTTGTTGCGGACTTGCGAACAATCCAGTCCAGCTTCTTCCAGCAACGGCAGGACTTGTTGTTCGACGCGGCCCTTAGTCAAGGCAATCTTTAAACGTGGTTCAGTCATTGGTCATACCTCCAGTTAAATCAATCAGTTGGGCATTCAAACATTGTGCTTCGATGCGCGCACCTGCTAAGTCATCCGCCAAACTCAAAATGGCGTGCGGTTGTTTCGCTAAGTATGCCTCCGCTTGTGACCACTGTTCAGGCTCAAAGTAAATCAATTGTTCAGCATAAGCGGTCTGTTGGTCGGTGGCTAAAGTCGTTAACAAGTCAACGTTTAACCCCATTCCCACAGCCGGTTCTGCTTCAGCTTGAAAGTTCGTTAACAGTTTGTCGTAACGGCCGCCGCTGAACAGGTAGCCAGCCCCCGCTTGTGAATAACCCCGAAAAGTCAGGCCGGTATAGTATTTTTGTGGTGCTTGGCTACTCAAATCCACCGAGATGACTTGCTCCGGCATCGTTTGTTGCATCCAGGCCACCACCGTTTGAAGCCGTTTCAGACTTGGTTGGACTGTTTCAGGTAGTGGTGCTGCCGCTAATTCTTTGAAGATACGTTCTGGACGCCCGAACAAACGCGGCCATGCTTTGAGAAAATCGTATAAAGGCTGTGCGCGGTACTTGGCAATCAACTTCGTGTAGCGTGGTACTTGCTTATCGAACAGTGCGGTTAAAATGGCTTGTTGTTCGCCTTCGTCACCAGTCAAGCTGGCCACGACCCGTTGTGCAAATTGGGCATCTCCTAATTCGATTTCAACAGCATCGGCAATCAGCTCACTTGAAAGCTGGTTGGCAATCGTTAAACATTCAAATTCGGCTTTCAGCGATGCGTAACCGACTAATTCGACTCCCGCTTGTGTGATTTGGTTATATGAACCTGATAATTGACGGCTTACTCGAAAGATATCGCCGACATAACCAAACTTTTGCGGTAAGGGGACATTCGTCGCGCTAATGAAGCGAGCAACTGGTAAGGTCATGTCCGGCCGTAAGACCAAGGTGCGACCATCGTTGCCAAATAAGCGGTATAGTTGGTAGTTACCCATCTGATATGGATCAAACACCGCTTCGTTTTCTAATAACGGCGTTGCAATTGGCGCGAGCCCGCGTTGTTTAAAATGGGCTTGGATCACCGCGATCAAGTGTTGTTTGGTACGTGCCCGCCGACCAAATTCATCCCGGGTTCCTAGTGGTAATAAGTGTTTCAACATAATTTACGCCTCCTAAAACGTCGTTATTTTTAAAACTAATCAGTTTAATTCATATCGTTACTTATCAATGTGCTTAATCAATTGCTTACATGCTAACCGGAGCGACTTGCGATTCCGTCACGCAAACTTACCGCATGGATCGGTGAAACTAAAAAACGCCCCCTTAGCAATTTGCTAAAAGGACGTTTACGCGTGGTTCCACCTTATTTCATCTACCGTTCGCACGGCAGACCTCATGTTGATCAAGTCAACTTGGATAACGAAACCAATTCGGCTAAGGCTAATGAGACTGGTTCACCTTAGCAGTTCATAGATGTGTGTTCGTTAAGCCTGTCTGTCCGGTTCTCAGCTACCCGGGCTCTCTGGATGAGGAAGACTTAATTACTTGTTCTAATCACAACCGTTTATTAAAATTTGATTAGTCGTTTAATTTATAATTCATTGTAATCACTAAACTGACGGCTGTCAACCCTCAATTAATTTTTTTATAAGATGATAGCCACGCCCCACACTGGCTATGTCGTGGGCATCAGAGCCATAAACCAGCGGAATGTCAAGCTTTTGAGCGCGTTGTAGAATCTGTTCACCGGGATAAAAATCATTACAATACGGTTTGTAGAGACCAGCCAAATTCAAATCTAACTGCCGCCGTTGCTGCTTCACTAACGCCAACGTCTGATCTACTAATTGAAGATTATGGACATCCAAGGGTTCAGTCAAGCCAAAGTAATCCTGATATTTGCGGACGAGACTCATGTGGCCGATCCGTTGTGGTGCGTAAGGGCCCAGATCTGCTTGTACTGATGCCAAGACCGTCTGATAATACTGTTCAAAAACACGTTGGGGCGTCTTAAGCCACTGCCCAAAACCGGCTGCAAAATCATCCGTTGACATGTCAACACACCAGAAATGCTGCCGTAACCCCCGCATGAAATGGACTGACAAAATACTTTCCTGCGTCCGAGGACCATAGGTATTCAGAAAATCACGCGTCCAAGCAACATGCTCTGGTAAGAAATCAACTTCAAAACCCACTGAGATCTCGATTTGCCCGGCATATTTGGTCTTCAGTCCGTTAGCCAGTGCCAAATAATCGGCTACTTGGTCCTCACGCAACGACGCCTCAGTATAACCGGCCGGCGTCCCTTCATACTGGTCACGAAATGCCGGTGGTAACGGTGCGTGCTCCGTAATACAATACCGCTGAAAACCTAGCTGTATCGCCCGTTGAACCATTTTTTCCGTTGCTTCACCACTCCCATGCGGACATAGTTCCGTGTGGGTATGCCCATCCATTAGCATATCCTCACCATCCTCTCATAATTTATGCTTATTCAACCATATTTTTTTTAGATAAGCAAGTATGGTCGAAACGGTCATTCGCGACAATACGCTAGCAGTCACGGCGAAAGTCTAACAATTTACTTATTTATTTATATTAATCGTCACAATTTCTTTATACCATGATATAGTCAACACTAGTTAAAGAACAACGCTATTCCAAAAAAAGGGGGGGACCAGCCATGCACGAACTCATTACAAAACTTTATCAACTCGCACTTTCCAGTCACATTGTCAGTACGTTGCTGGAACCCGTGCACATCGTTATCTTAGCTTTACCCATCATGACCTTACTACTCGCCATGATTATCCTGACTATCCAACTCCGAACACGTCAAACACTGAGTGAGCGTAACTTGATCAGTACCTATTCGTTTATTTGGTACTTGGCAGCAGCCTACTTACTAATTATTCTGCCACTCCCGACTCGCTCATCCGTGGCTAGCCTAACAACTGCTGAGTATAATTTACAACCCTTCTACTTTCTCACCCAGTTGAAGGCGCTCACGCCGTTTGAACTCGGGGACCCCAGTACTTGGTTAGCCGCCTTCAAATCTGACACGTTCTTCCAGCCGTTCTTCAATATTCTATTATTTATGCCGATCGGTGCCTACTTAAAGTGGCGGCACCGCTGGCCGCTCTGGTTGATCACCCTGACGAGCTTCTCGATTTCATTGTTCTTCGAAACCACGCAGTTAACCGGATTATACGGCTACTACTCACGAGCCTACCGGATGTTCGATGTCGACGATTTAATGATGAACACACTTGGTGGGATTGTCGGTGCTGGGTGTCTACATCTGATTCCTAATCAGTGGCGCAATCGCGACCACAGTACCCGGTTGAATTGGCAGGAACACCCCATCAATTGGCGCCGCATTGGGGCGTTGGTCATCGATTGGCTCGCAATTGCCGCCTTTGACACCGTCTACTTCGTCTTAGTCAAACATTTTAATTGGCCATTACCACATGATTTTCGCTGGCTATACCTGGCCGATATCATCCTCTTCTTCATTGGGCCCGCCTGGTGTTGGCATGGTAAAACCATTGGTGGTCGCCTGCTCAATAGTCAGATCGTAACCATCAGTGGTCACCAGGCCAATCTCTGGCAACTGCTTATCCATTACAGTGGGCTCTACTTAATCGGCCTGCCACTTTTATTCTTGGATTTATGGTTATTCAATCGTCTAGGCAACGTTCCTAGTGCCACCCTTAACCGCCTGGATGTCTACCTCGTCGTCGTTTCAGTCATTTTACTGATTATCAGTTATGATTTATTGTTAGCGCTTTTCAGTCGCAGTCACCAGTTATGGTGTGAAAAGTTAAGTAGAACAACTGTTAAATAATTAGGTGGCCTTAAAACTTCCTTTGCGTTGTCTCGCAACTCATGTTAAATTGAAGATATCTCAAAACGCTGGAAGTAAAAACAATGATAAAAGTCCATGAACTAAGCGACGATTTTCGCTGGGTCGCTGTTAATAATTACACTGAAAATGATTATCATCAACTCGTAAGTGAGGAACACGTTACCGACGAAATGTTAGGCTACGCAACCGATCAACACGAACGAGGCCGGTTGGAATATGACGCCAAAAGTGCCATCACGACCATTATTTTTGACGTGGTCACAGAAGACGTTGAGGAAGGTACTTATACCGCCCAAGTCAGTTTCATGTTGATTGACCACACCCTACTGACTTTTACGACCGATAACACAATATTCGTTGAGGATATGTTGGCAGACGAAATCGATGCCGATTGGGAAGATGTCCTGCATCCATACGACCATATCTTTAACGTCTTGTACAAGCTATCACGGCAATATTTTTCGGCCATCAACAAGATCAATAAACAACGCCAAGACATTCAGATAAAGATGAAAAAGCAAATTCAGCGTTCGGTCATTATTCAATTGATGGACTTAGAAACAACGCTAGTCTATTTCCTCACGTCCCTTAAAAGTAATAACGACATGTTGCAGTCACTCAAACGGTTTGTACCGGTCAAATTCTCGGCGGCCCAATTAGAACGGCTCGACGATATTATTGTCGAGGCACAACAAGGATTGGAAATGGCCAACATTGCCTCAGACATCATCGGCCGGGTGTCGAACGCCTACTCGAACATTCTAGACAACAGTTTGAACAACACGATGTGGGTGCTGACGATTTTCTCCATCGTCCTGACAATGCCCAACATTGTCTTCGGTTTTTTCGGGCAAAACGTCGACTTACCGTTCATGAAGAATCCATTCGGTTGGGAGATTACGGTATTCATCGCCGTTGCACTATGTGCCCTAACCATTTGGTTGCTACGACGCAATTCATTTCGTAAATAAAGGAGGTTTTAAAAATGCCTAGTCGAGTTAAAGTCACGGACACCAACGATTACATCAATAAAGCTGCAATCGCTGCACAACCAATCTTGAGCACCCTTGCCCAACTGATTACATCGGAATTGCTTGACTTTACTGCTAAAATCAAGTGGAATTTGCCGTTCTATGAACATGACAAACAATACGTTAGCATTGCTGCTTATCAGGCCCACGTCAGTCTAAGTATTTCAGCCGACCTTGACGATGCGACCCTCACTGCTGCTAAAACTGCTGGTTACGCAACCGGTCAAAAGCGGCTGAACATTGGCCTGGATCAACCCGTACCAGTGGCGCTAGTTAGACAAGTCTTACAACTAATTGCTTAAATATACGCTGCTTTTAATTTCAAAAGGTTCCGAACTGTCAAACAACTGACAATTCAGAACCTTTTATTTTGGTTATTCTTATCCAATATCCAAGCTATCAAAACCAGTTTTTCTGTACAGTTTCATCGATTAAACTGAAACTGCTAAGGACTATCGCTTGCGCAACCGATAATCCTTTACATTAGCAAATCGAGACAGCTCAACCAGTTGACCGGTCGCCTTCAAATACGCATCATATTCCTGGTCAAGACCGGGAAGAACTTCATTAGTACCCGGTACAAAATGAATATCCTCATGTCCGGCAGCCGTAGCGGTCTCATAATACCACTCCTTAAACTTCAAATAACTCATCGTATCCTGTAAGTCGGTAATCCGCTGTTGTAATTCCTGCTCATGCGTTTTGAGTAATTGGTAACGATCGTTTAATGTCGTATCACCTTCGAGTCTGAGCGCAATAAAAGTAGCAATGTCAGCTACTGACACACCCGCATTTTTGAGACATACAATGGTCCTCATCAAATGTAGATCATTATCAGTAAATTCACGCCGGCCAATTGAATTACGCTTCACGAATGGCAGTAATCCCGACTTATCATAGTAACGAATGGTATCAATCGTTACTCCTAACTTATCAGCTACTTGTCCGATTGAATAACTCATATTGAACTGAACCTCCTCGATTGTCGTTTAACCACTATCTTAACGCAGCTAGTCGTCTGTCGATAATGAAAGGTCCTCACGTGACTTAATTTCACGAACAATGCTTTGTAAATTAGCGAGTCCACCTTGATAGGCAAATTCACCTAATGGCAAGTGTGCCGGTACCTCTGCCAAATTGGCCTGATCAAACATAACCTGAGCAATTCGGTGCGGATTGCCCGGTGCCTGAGTAACCGAGTCCGATACCGTCGTAATCGCGTCACTAAACGCGGCGTAATCTGCAATTGTCGGTACCATCTTTTGGGATGACCGCCCTGACCACTGCGTTCGAGCGCCACTTGGTTCAACCGTCATAATTTGAATCCCCAAGTCTTTTACTTCTTGCCGCAAGGTATCACTATACCCCTCAACTGCATACTTTGTCGCACTGTAAAAGCCCATAGTTGGTAGTGTCGTCAATGCCAACGCCGATGATAAATTAATAATTATCCCAGCATGGTGTGCCCGCATGGTCGGTAAAACGGTCCTAGTCACGTTAGCGAGTCCCATAACGTTAACTTCAAACATGTAGCGAACTTTCGCCATATCGCTTTCTTCAATTGTTGAAAAATAGCCTAAGCCAGCATTGTTCACTAAAACATCAATAGTTCCAAAACGTTGAATCGCTTGAGCGACCCCAGTTTTAATTTGTGATTCATTTGTCACATCAATGCTTACTTTCTCAATACGCGTCGCGTCAAAAACATCTAGGTAGGCTAAATCATCGGTGTGGCGGGCAGCCGCAATCAGCTGAGTGTCAGACTGACGTGCAACAATTGTCGCGAGTTCCTTTCCAAAACCACTTGAAGTTCCTGTAATAAACCATGTTTTCATCTTTTAATCACTCCTATTAATCTTGCTGAGCTACTACTTTACTCAGTCATAGTCCTTTTAGCAGCCTTGACTAACCCGTCTAACCAGCTTTGGTGACCATTTAACATCGGATTGGGTGTTTGATTAGCTAAGTCTTTAGCAGGCTGTCCAACTTGCGATTCTTGTGTTAATAATCGAATCCGGCCATCTGTCAATTTTTCAATTAAGAAAGCGTGATAGACATCAAATTGAGTATCTGCATCACCATTTTGCCAGCCATGCCATGCTAGTCGTGCTGTTTCACCATCCGTCGGTTCAACGAGTTCCATGACCTGGGCATCGATAGGAAAACCAAATGTATCAAATCGGAAATGTTCCGCAAACTTTAGTTCAGTATTCGTTTGATCATCCAAAATAATGTTAGTCGCATTGTCATAATACGTCGTCCACTTCGATGTATCGACTAAATTTTTCCAAACAGCCGCTAAAGTCACACCGTCTGTAATGACCTCGTTTGACACGAAATTATCAGTATGCCCTGGTAAATAGTCCGTTGACCAATTAATTGATTTCATTATTAATTCCTCCATATTCGCGTTAAAATTTTATTCTAGCTAGCAAATTAACATCATGACATCTCATTGACCATTCACTAACTTTGAATAAACTTAGCTTATATGCTGGAGCTGACTCCAGGACAAGGATAAAGGACACTCATCAGTTTTAGCTTAACAAATTCTTAATATTGCTTTCTAAAACGAACCTAATTTCAACATGACGCTTATTATATTTTAT
This sequence comes from Lactiplantibacillus sp. 3062, assembly GCF_055413545.1. Classification (NCBI taxonomy): domain Bacteria; kingdom Bacillati; phylum Bacillota; class Bacilli; order Lactobacillales; family Lactobacillaceae; genus Lactiplantibacillus; species Lactiplantibacillus sp. 3062. The sequence continues at coordinate 42,309 of NZ_JBVAYE010000009.1, read as the reverse complement.
CTGACTCTAACGCTCGAATAATTCGACATCAAAAAAAGCTGGTCGCCAGAATATTGATTCTAGCGATCAGCTTTTCATTACCCTTAACAAATTAGTTTTATTGCATGTGCAATAAACCCATCTTGTCCATGGTTTCCGCAATCTGAACTGAGTTCCAAGCAGCACCCTTTAAGAGGTTGTCGGAAACGTTCCACATGTGGAAGGCTTGTGGCGTTTCTTGGTCAGGACGAACCCGACCAACGAACGTGTCTTTAGAACCTTCCGCATTATGCGCTTGCGGATAAATTTGGTTATCAGGGTCGTCTTGTAAGACCACGCCTGGTGCAGCTGCCAAAGCATCTTGAATGCCCTTGACGGTTGCCTTAGGATCTTCAACTTCAAAGTAAACTGATTCGGAGTGACTCACTGGCACCGGAATCCGCACACAAGTTGCCGTTACTTTTATATCCTTACTGTCCATGTCGCCGCCACACATAATCTTTTTGGTTTCATGGATCATCTTCCATTCTTCATGGGTGTAGCCATCTTCTTCAAACACGTCAATTTGTGGTAACGCATTGAAGGCAATTGGATAATGCTTCTTGTCGCCCGCAACAGGTAAGATATGAGCTTCCATCTCTTCACCTTTTAAGTAGGCTTCCGTCTCATCATGCAATTCCTTCAAGGCCCGGTTACCAGCACCACCAACGGCTTGATAGGTTGAAACAATGACCCGCTTCAAACCAAATGCCTTGCGCACTGGTTCCAAAGCAACGACCATTTGGATGGTTGAGCAGTTCGGGTTAGCCACGATTCCATGATGAAGCTTCAATGCTTCAGGGTTAACTTCAGGAACAACTAACGGAATCTTTGGGTCCATCCGGAAAGCACTTGTATTATCAACAACTACGGCACCCCGTTTGACTGCTTCAGGGGCGAACTTCTTAGATACTGAGCCACCCGCTGAGAAGAGGGCTAAATCAATTCCTTCGAATGATTCAGGAACGGTCTCTTCAACAGTTAAGGCTTGACCATTGAACTGTAATTGTTTACCGGCTGAACGGCTTGATGCCAAAAGTTTAACTGAGTTGACAGGTAAACTCGTCTGTTCCACCATTTTGATCATCCGCGCGCCAACTGCACCAGTTGCACCGACAATCGCGACGTTATATCCACTCACTATGAAGACCTCGCTTTGATAGTTATTGAAACCTCATTATAGCACGTTTGTAAAGATTAGAAAATAATGAGTTCCATCCGACCATAAATTAATCTGTCACTGATTGCACTGCCAGCTATTTTGCACACGCAGATCATCAAAAAAGTAACCGTTACCATCGTTAATTAAACAGTCATTTAGCTGTCGCCTATTTTGACGTATAATGAACCTAATTCAAAGGAGGCCGCGCCATGTGTACCAGCTTAACTTATCTTGATACTGACAATCACCGCTACTTCGCCCGCACCATGGACTTTCCAACAACGACACCTTGGCGGCCAATTTTTTTGCCGCGCCGTTATCCGTGGCCAACTGGGTTAGCGACGACGCGTATGACGCAGTATGCCATTCTCGGTGGTGGCCGGCTACCTGACCACTTTAAGGCTTGTTTGATGGCTGACGGCATTAACGAAGCTGGTTTGATGTGTGCTGAACTGTACTTGCCCCACGCCGTTGAATACGCCACTCAACCACAAGTCAACCAAATTAATTTAACACCTCAAGCCTTCATCAACTGGGCTTTAGGTGAACACCAATCAGTCGCAGCCGTGATCGCCAATCTGCCAAGTGTTAACCTGGTCGGTGCGTCCTGGGGTGATGACACTGGTGAAGTCTATCCCTTTCACTGGTATCTCAGTGATGCACACACCAGTGTCGTCATCGAACCCACTGGTGGCCCACTGACGGCGCAACCGAATCCAGCCGGCGTCCTGACCAATACACCAGTCCTAAGCGACCATCAGCGCCGACTAAATCTTTATTTAGCAATATCTGGCAACCAGATTACAACTGCCACTCGTCAGGCTGCTCAGCACGTGATTCAGACTAAGCAACCATTACCGAGTGGGCCGATTCCCACTGATCGTTTCATTCACATGGCACTTCGACGACTGGGAACACCGCAGTTAGCACCGCAACAAGTGCCGACCACTTTATTCCGCTGGTTACAAGAAGTAAGCTTGCCATACCACGCCGACCGTCGCCATCTCATCAGCCACAACTACACGCACTATCGTTGTTTGATCACGTTAGCGACTCGTACTTACCGCTTTATTCCACGCACGACTGGTCACGAACAACGACTGACACTAACACCTGAAATGGCAGCAACCTGGCGAACACCGTACCTCTTCCCTGCCGATTGAAACTAAAAAATCACGATGTTGAGACTGAACTCACATCGTGATTTTTAATTAATGACGCTGTTTCAAAAAATGATCAAATTCCTGATTGATTGCCGCTCGTACTTGGGGCTCATGTAAATCAGCTTGCGCTGCATTCGGACCACCCGTAACTTGACTAACCACTTGCAAATAGCCGAACAAGACCTGGCTGGGGTCAAGATGATACTGCTTGGCTAACGTCACGGCGAGATCATAACGATCAGGTCCTAATAAACTTGAATAATCCATTATGCCGTCCCTCCCTTCGCCTGTTCTAGCTGGCGACTCATCCGTAAGTAGGCCAAAAAGTGAAAAATGATGCCACCTGCTAGTAAGATTGCACCTAACCATACCGACCAAAACGTTGCCACGATGGCTAAGCCATAAATCGTGACACTTCGAACCGGATCAAACTTAATTGCGGCGTAAAAAGCCATTGAGATTCCCGGCTTCTTTAGGTCCTGGTGATGATGCAGATAAGCGTACATGAAATAAAATGTCGCCGAAATAAACAGGGCAACCAAATCATAAACAATAAATGCCGTTTGCATATCCTGTCGATTACCAGTTGTCAACGCATCTGCCACTAATGACATCGGGTAATCCAATAAGGTGATACTAAAGAGCATTAATAAGTTTAGCATATTAACGTTGCGATCAATTCGTTGTAGCATGTTGAAATAATCATGATGAAATAACCACAGCGTGCCAACGTAGAAATACGAAAAGACGTACGACAAGATCAACGGCCATTGCGCTAATAGTGCCGCCAGTAAATGTCCCGGTTGGTAATCAGGAATGTGAAATTCTAAGACTAAAATTGTAATTAAAATGGCAAAAATACCATCACTGAACGCCTGAAATCGATCTGTTTTCAAAATCAGCACCTCCCACAGCGTTTTAGGATACCATAACTCACAAGTAATTACTGTAATTAACTTTTCAAACTGACGACCAAACCGCTTCTCTAACACCTGATATGGTAAGATTAAGTCAAAATAAAGTAATTGATGTGGGGGCGTCAAGACGAATGCGAAAATTATTAAAACCAAAGTGGTTGTTCTTATTTTTCTGGGGAATCGTGGTGTTTGCAAGTATTCTGATTTTACCGAACATTACCACGTTTGTGAATGAACAAACCGCAATGCCACAAGATGCAACAACGAGTCCTAAATATCAACAACAATGGGGTCACGGGTTAACCAACAGCCAGTCCTTAACGTTAGTCTTCAACAATTCAAATGGTAAATTATCCAAACAGCAACGCCAACAAATCTCCACGACCCTAGCCAAACTTAATCGCCGAGCCGATGATTATGGCATTAACCAGCTTCGAACGCCAACCGGTATGACTAATGACCGGCACTTATTACGTTCCAATGATGGTTCCACCGAATTAGCCCTTGTCGCCGTTCAGACATCCCGGGCTGACCTATCTGTGATTGCAAATCAACTTAATAATGCGATTGCAATCGCCGACCTCAATACGAGTGTCACCAGTACGGACTTGATCTACCAACAACACGTGCAACAACAACGTCGCAACTTGCTGATTAGCATGCTTGTCGGTAGTCTGCTCAGTTTAATCATTCTCGGCCTCATCTTCCGCTCACTGTTAGTGCCATTACTGAACTTACTGTGTCAAGTGGTCACTCTGATCACAACGATTAGCTTTATCACTAACGCGCGTTTAGCTTGGCATTGGCCACTGACGGCTAATGCGCTGAGCCTTGCTGGTCTAATCAGTTTAATACTGACTAGTCTATTGACATGGCACTTTATGTACGCGTATTGGCAATCGAGCGCACCAACCGCACCGACCACTGTCAGTCTCAAAATTCTGACACTTCAATATCGACAGTGGGCACTTGTTTTTATCCCATTAATACTCATAACCATCACTTTACACTGGACTGCCTTCATCTCATTAGCCGCTGCTTGGGCCATTACTGTAGCGCTTGGAATTACCTTACTGGCGGTACCGCCGCTCAATTACGCCTTTACCGCTTGGCTCGGTGATAATTTATTTTGGCCAGGAACAACGGCTTGGCCGACCCGTCCACGCAATCTATGGGGCCAATTGAGCAAGTTCGGCTACTGGCAGCCAGCGCTTGGGAGCTTGGCCGTCGCACTGTTACTACTCCCCGGCCTCATTCTTGCTAACGGCCAGTTTGCCGATGACAACTTACGACCCTGGCGCCAAAATCAGCTTAGTAATGCTGAATTAGGTCAGCAATTAGTCCAAGCTCACTTCGGTACCGGTGCCACGGCGCCAATCACAATTACACTACGAGCACCGCAGAATTTAACGCAGCAGCAATCATTACAAACAATCGATCACCTGACGACTAAACTGCGGGCCGTACCAAATGTGGCTCAAGTCATCTCAGTGACCCAGCCCACCGGCCAACCACTAAGTAATTTCTACGTTAACCAGCAACTTGCGACTATCAACATTGATTTGGCTGGTAAACTGACGAGTATGGCGAAACTCAAGAGCCAACTCACGACTGACCAACAAAGTCTGGAACAAGCAGCGACTAGTCGCCATACCAAGTCGGTCGACCAGTTGTCCGACCGCATCAATGATTTGGCTGAACTGAATGATCAAGTGCAACGGCAATTACAGGCTATTGACACGACGCTAACGACATCAGCTGAGGCTGAACCCGATTTAACCAAAGTCAATCAGCAGGTCACCAAGTTAGATCACCTGACTGACCGCATGACAACCGCACTAAATCACGTGGTAACGGCCCAAACTACGGTCGCAACCGAAGCTGGACACGTTGATCAGCGTGTTCACCACGTCAACCAATCATTGAAGCAGACCGTTCAACCCTTAACCACCTTACTCGCTTCACTGAAAAATACGAAGACCTATCTACATGATTTAGCCGCTAGTCAAGTTGGCCGGAGTTTTTACCTGCCTGCTAACGCGGCTACTAATCAGGCCTATCAAAACAGTCTTTTTACTAATATTAGTAGTGATTTAAGCATGACACAGCTAACGGTCACTTTGAAATCAGCGCCGGCTAGTGCGGCTAGTCGCAGGACCCTGCAACGACTTCAGGCAGTCACCCACGACATCCTACTCGCCACACCCTTAGCGCACGCCAAAATCCTAACAACCGGGGTAACACAGCAACAGCACTATCAGCATACCCTGATTGCGACCCACGCACTGAGATGGCTCACAATCGGATTAATCATCGGCATAGTTGTTTTATGGTTCGGCCTGCGTTCATTGACCTTCAGTCTGTTAATGACCGCGTGCTTAACTGGCGTGACGTTAACTAGTTGGGGTTGGACCCAGTTAATATTAACACGCTGGTTGCAAACCGGGCCGCTCAGTAGCAGTGTCTTGCTTGGTAGCTTGATGTTGTTGACACTGCACTGGCTAATGATTACCACCGCAACCAGTTACCGTCAAAGTTGGTTACGACACTTGGAACCCACTCAACTGCAGCAACACTTTTATACTAGTGGACGATTTGTTTGCCCGGTAACAATGATTGAATTGACCTACTTACTGCCACTGCTTTTGACGACCGCACCAACCTTAAAGGGACTTGCACTCATGAGTCTCATTGGGATTACGATAAGTAACCTCATCGTTCCATTGGGATTTTCAGGGTGGACACGTTGGGCTAATGAGCCACCAGCTATAGCCACGCTTTGGCAGCACTTTCGCCCATCATCTACCAACCGCTAGCAATTGATTAGCCTAATCTTTGAGTAAAAAAAGTTGCTTTTCCAGACGTCAAATCTGGAAAAGCAACTTTTTTACAATACTAAATTGAATCGTAGCAAACTGCCAATCGTTTATACTTAATGATTGTGTGAGCACCGGTAATCTGATAGTCACCGCTGACTAACTCAATATCGTCATACTAGCAACGACAAAGACTAATAAGGTCATCGCCATCCGCCATTCACTGTGCCAAAGATTTTGCGTGTGCCACCACACGGCTAACAATCTCCACATCAGCTAGCTAGACCATATTGCTTAATCGTAACTCACACGATGATTCAAATTTATTGATTGAAATTCTGAACTGACCCCGTAAACAATGTTAGCTCTACACATAACCAAAACAATGCCCCAGAAACCATAAAATTTCTGGGGCATCATCAATCCCTACATGATACTTTAATAAATCAATTCATGCGTCTTCAAGCACGACGGCGATAACCGATTCCCACCGCGGCAATTAACAAGCCCAAAAGCCCGGCAAAAATCACCCAAATCGGCGACTGCTTCTCGCTGGTTTGCGACAAAGTTCCGTGGTTATAGCCAGCTGATGTGCTTTGGTCACTACCAGTTGGCGTTCCAAAGCCGTTCATACCAGTTGTCACACCATTACCCACAGTGCCACCAGCACCATTGACACCCGTGCTTGGTTGCTTGATCAGTCCTGGTAATGCCGGTTGACCTAATCCAGATTGTCCCGGTTTAGGTGCAGCGGGTTGGCTTGGACCGGGTACAGCTGGTCGTTCCGGTTGTGGCGCGGTTGGCCCCGTGGTTCCAGGGTTACCTGGCTCAGTCGTTCCTGGTTCGCCTGGTTTGCCTGGTTGGCTTGGTTCAGTTGTTCCTGGTTCACCCGGTTTACTTGGCTCAGTCGTCCCTGGCTCACCCGGTTGGCTTGGTTCAGTTGTTCCTGGTTCACCCGGTTTACTTGGCTCAGTCGTCCCTGGCTCACCTGGTTTACTTGGTTCAGTCGTTCCTGGTTCACCCGGTTTACTTGGCTCAGTCGTCCCTGGTTCACCCGGTTTACTTGGCTCAGTCGTCCCTGGTTCACCTGGTTGGCTTGGTTCAGTCGTCCCTGGTTCACCTGGTTGGCTTGGTTCAGTTGTTCCTGGTTCACCCGGTTTGCCTGGTTCAGTTGTTCCTGGTTCAGTGACCGGTTCATCAGTTGCTGCTACCGTTACCACTGCCGTTTGATTCGGCTTGATTGTAAATGATAACGGTGCCGCATTAAGCTGATAACCACTAGGCGCTTTAGTTTCAACAAATTGATAATTGCCCGCGGTCAGACCAGATACGGTAAGTTGACCAGTGGTATCCGTCGTTAATCCCATCTTGAGCACTTTGCCAGTGGCATCTTGCAATTCATAAACGGCCCCAGCCAATGCCGCCTTGGTCGTGGCATCAGTCTTGGTTAACGTGACATCACCAGTTGTCGGCACAACTGGTTGCTTGACATCATCCTGACTTACCTGAAAAGCAACCTCTGGCTTAATACCGCCGAGAGTAAATTTTACTGGGGTGGTATTAAGTTCATACCCAAGCGGAGCCTTGGTTTCAACGAACTGATAATCACCAGCACGTAGATTTTTGACAATCAATTGTCCCTGCGAATCAGTCGTCAACCCAGTTTGGATTACCTTGCCCGTACTATCTTGCAATTCATAAACGGCTCCAGCCAACACGGCCTTGGTTGCCGCATCATGCTTCGTTAATTCGATGGTATAGGTCATCCCTGCTGTTCCATTGCCACCATAGGTAATATCGGCCGTCGCATCAACGCCTAGTCCGTCCAGTGCAGCCGTATTATGCCATTTAGCTGTGTCAGCCGGATTAAAATTCTCAACCTTAGTGTTATAAGTAATCACAAACGGCGAATGAATGTTGTTAAACGTAAAAGTAATTACGTTACCATTAGTTGCAACAGTCGGTGTTAACGGTTGCTGTGGCACTTGGATACCATTGATAATTTGCACGGCCTGTGCCGCAACCGAATCTGGAATGAATGTCTGATTGGGCCCTAGCGTATCTGTAACCACAACCGTCGAGTTATTGCCCGGTGTCACGGTAATGTGCCACCCCAATACCGTTGGCGCACCATCACTTCCCGACGAAACAACCAAGCCACTTTTAGCAATTTCGGCTGATCCTTCCGTCGCCGTCGCATTGCCCTTCGCATTCATGCTCAGTGTGCCAGCCCGACTATTGAGTGTACCCAACGCATCCGTAAACGTGATCGTCCCAGTACTGGCACCTTTCGTATACGTAAACGTGCCCAAGGTTTGCCCAGCAGAATCTGTTAACGGCATCACAACATCATGATCGATACTGACGTACGTTGGAATCTCAACGGTTGCTGTATCACCGGCCTTAAACACTTCAGAATCTGGAATACTCCAATGATACGTTAATTGGTAGCCAGCCTTATCATTCAACGTACTTGTGTCAGTAACGGGCTTGCCATTCGCATCAAGTACGATGGCATTGCCAGCCGTTAAACCCGTAACACTGATTTCTTTAGCATGTGCAGTACTCCCCAGCATAAATAGCGCTAATATTACCGTCAACATGCTTAGCATATACCCAACTAGCTTTCTTCGCATACGCTCCTCCCCCATTCAAAAAAAGCTTTGTCTTTGTCATTCTCACAACCCAACACACCCTCACAGTCGCGTATGATTGTCAGGGTCGGCCACCAGTTAGTGATTCACGCTAATCAGCTCCATATGTACAATACTGCAACCAACTAGTTTACTACGAATCAAAACTTTTATTTGCGAACTATCCGAACTAATCGTTTAGCAAAAAAGGCCTCTAGAACTATGCCTAGAAGTCTACCGGAAATTCCATTTACATTGTCTCGCTAAAAACAGCCACAAAGCTAAGCCTTAAGTTGAAGGCACCTTTATTCTGGAATATGACTCGAATCAACAACCTAACCAACTGAAAGTTACGTCAATATGCTTACGATAATGCCAATATCATCGTCTGATGTCGCAAACCCGCCTCCATAAACGGGCGCCCTTGTGGCTGATACCCTAATTGTGTATAAAACCCTTGTGCAGTGACTTGAGCGCCTAGTACCAACTGTCGCCAACCACGGCTCAGCCCATCCGCTGCAATACGTTGAAGCAATTGCCGTGCATAGCCCTGCCCTCGCGCCGCTTTCAACGTGGCAACTCGTTGAACATGTCCCGTCCATTGGTCGCTAGGTGTCACTCGCGCTGTGGCCACCGCCTGCTTTTGATCATCATACAAGACGTAGTGCCACGTCGCTGGAGTGACCGTATCAATTTCCAAAGTTTCATCGATATGTTGTTCCTGCACAAAGACTGCCCGCCGGATTGCAATGGCATCCGCATAAACTGATGAATCAACCTGGTTACTCATTTTTATCTGCATCACGTTATCACCCGTTCTTCTGAAATACTTTGAGAATACGCGTTTCACCGGTTATCGTCAAACTAACTCGAAACGAAATTAACGCATTCTTAAAATTGTTAGCGATTACGAGTTCCGATGTTATGTTAAAATGATTTGATGACTGGTTATCGAGTCATATCCAAATTTGTTAAAAATGAGGTCTTTATCGATGTTTACCAAATTTCGCCAATACGTTAACACGCGAATTGGATTTTTTTGGCTACTAGTCTTCTTATTCTGGGCCAAAACGATCTATGCGTACTTAACCGAATTTTCACTAGGCGTTGCCGATCCACTCCAGGCATTCCTGATGCTCGTGAACCCGATTGCAACGACGGTCTTTCTGTTTAGTCTGGCGTTCTACATTCGTAAAACCGGTGTATATTACTATATTTTGCTATTCATTGATGCACTCGACACCATTTTACTGTATGCCAACGTTATCTACCATCGTGAATTCACGGATTTCATGACTGTTAGTACGATTACCGGCGTGTCCAAGGTCAGTCAGGGACTTACCGGCTCATCGTTAGCCCTAGCGAGTTGGGGCGATGTTCTTTACTGGGCGGATATTATTGTCATTCTGGCCTTGGTCATTCTTCATCGGATTAAGCAAGACACACGACCAATTAAGAAACACACGGCCTTTGCGTACACCTCTGCCGCGATTGCAGGTTTCGGTCTTAACTTGACCTTAGCAGAATCCAACCGACCACAACTACTAACCAGAACGTTTGACCGCACTTATATCGTCAAATATCTTGGTATAGATGCTTTTACAGTCTATGATGGTATCAAGGATGAACAGACCAATCATCAACGCGCCAGCGCAAAGAAATCAGAATTAGATACCGTTAAAGATTATACTGAATCACACTATGCCGCGCCAAACGCTAAGATGTACGGTCTGGCGAAGGGTCGCAACGTCATTGTGATTCATCTAGAAAGTTTTCAACAATTTCTTATTGATCAGAAAGTCAACGGTAAGGAAGTTACGCCGTTCTTAAATAAACTGTATCATAGCAACTCAACTTACAGTTTTAAGAACTTTTTCCACCAAGTTGGTCAAGGGAAAACTTCTGATGCCGAAAATATGCTTGAAACTAGTACTTACGGGCTCTCAACTGGCTCATTATTCTCCCAATTAGGCTCAGATAATACGTTCCAGGCCGCTCCCGCGATTCTAAACCAACGGGCCAATTATTCCTCCGCCGTCTTCCACGGTAACGTGGCCAGTTTCTGGAATCGAAATAACACGTATAAGAATATGGGGTACCAATATTTCTTTGATGCCAGTTATTTCGATACGACTGGTGATAAATCAACTGGATATGGTCTAAAGGATAAGCTGTTATTTAAGAATTCAGTTCAGTATCTTGAACGGCTACAACAACCGTTCTACGTCAAATACATCACGGTAACGAACCACTTCCCATTCACACTTGATAAGGAAGACACGACGTTTAAGACAACGGATACTAGTGATTCCGCCATTAACGGTTACTTCCAGACCGCCCACTACCTCGATCAATCCGTCAAAGAATTCTATACCTACTTGCAAAAGGCTGGTTTATTAAAGAATTCGATGATCGTACTCTATGGTGACCACTACGGCTTATCCAACAGTGAAAACTCGACCTTGGCACCTATTCTCGGTAAATCTGCGGACGATTGGACTTCCTTTGATAGCGCCCAGCTTCAACGTGTGCCATTCATGATCAATATTCCAGGAATCAAGAGTGGTAAAGTCGAATCGACTTATGGCGGTGAAATTGACGTCCTACCAACGATTCTGCACTTACTAGGGATTTCAAGCAAACGTTATATTCAGTTTGGGACCGACCTCTTCTCTAAACAACACGATAGTACCGTTGCGTTTAGAAATCGCGATTTCGTCACGTCTAAATACACCGTCCTTAGCGGCAAAATTTATGACAACGCAACTGGCGAAACGATTGATGATGATGAGGCAGTTCAGAAGACTGTTGATAAAGATCAGAAGAAAGTCGACAAAGAATTAAGCCTCTCTGATTCACTTAACAATAAAAATTTGTTACGTTTCTACACCCCTAAGGGCTTCAAGAAAGTCGACGCTTCTAATTACAATTACGCCGATGGCCTTGAAAAAGAAATTCAAATTCAAAATAAATTAGCTGGCAAGTCAACCAGTCTCTACTCGAAGAATGGTAATAAGTCAACGGACTCGTTGTATACGACCGACGCACCGGAAGCTTCGCATAAGAAGACTGATTCTACTCGTATCAAGATTACCAACCCTGATGATACGGATAGTACCACGACTAGCTCTAGCAGTTCCAAATAGCAACAAGCATTCCATTTACAATGCAAGGCGCGACGGCAATTTATTTGCCATCGCGCCTTTTTATGACCTCCTTTAAATATGACGCTGCCCTCACCCATCTGGCATCGGTTGCATGATAAAATACTAATTGTGGTTTGTATCATGCTTGCGCATTACGATGATTAACACGTGCCATCTCTTAAGTTCAGTGCCGTTCATCAGCCATTCGCGCGGATTACCGAAACGTGCTCGGTAGCCCCATTATGCTTAGTTGAAAGTGGTTTCCTAGAGTGACTAATCTAAGCAATTATTTAGATAAAAATAACTAACACAATGCGTGTTACAATAAAATTAATAATGACTTGATTCGTCAATGCCGGATCAAGGGAGGAGGCACCACGCATGGGCGCTTGGCGTTTTTGGTGGGATAGTACCCGCCGTTTTTATAAGAACTGGGGCAGTTACGTTGCCCTGATATTTAGTACCAATTTGGTCATTAGTTACCTAGCAATTCCTTTTTTTAATTGGGTGCTAGAAATGTTACTCAAGTGGCAACGGGTCAGTTATGTCTCGTACACGAATATCGGTAGTATTATTATTCACCAACCACTGGCCGCACTCGGTATGGTGGCGATCTTATTAGCCATTATTATTTTAGTTTATTGGCAATTTGCGTTTCTGCTACTGGGTATTATGAATATCTTTCGTGGCCGACCACAAACTGTACGCGCGGTCTTGCGGTCAACGGTCACTAGTCTGACTGGCACCTCACCCAGCACTTTCTTATTCTTTATCGGCTACTTTATTGTGATTTTGCCATTTGGAAGTTTCATCTTTACAACACCATTACTCAACAAGGCCAAAATTCCAGCCTTCATTGTCAGCTATCTCATGGAAAACCCGTGGATGACGCTCGGCTTGGGGTGCTTCTACTTGCTGGCTGGTTACCTTGGAATTCGCCTAATTAGCCTATTACCGCTAATGATTGTCGATCGGCTTCCATGGAAAACGGCCGTTACTCGTAGTTGGCAACAAACGCGCCACCATCTTTGGCGCTACTTATGGACCATGATTGTGACCTTATTTATGATTTTTCTGATCGTCACGACCATTTATACGTTGATTTACGTAGCCCAGCTTCAATTCGATAAAACAAGTTTTGCCATGGCCGCTGCCACTGTTAATCTCTTTATCATGGAAGCAATCACCGAAATTATTATTTGTTATACCACGGCCATCTTCATGATGTTAATTATTGTTTGCTATCGTCAAGACTTTACACTCCTCCGCCAACAACCGCAATACTTTAACGAGGCACCACGGTTGCGCAAATTGACCCGGGCGAGTGTTGCAATTGGCTTGCTGTTAGCGACAAGTTTGCTAGTTGCCGTTAATTTAGTCTACTTAAATGGACTAGTGATTACCAAGCCAATCATGATTTCCCACCGCGGCGTCGATAACGGAAACGGCGTGCAAAACACAATTCCTGCACTGATCAAGACCAGCAAGGAACATCCGGATTACGTTGAGATGGACATCCAAGTCACCAAGGACCATCAATTCGTTGTCATGCATGATCCAACCTTAAAAGCCTTAGCTGGCGTTAAGAAAAAGCCATCTCAATTAACATTAAAACAACTAGAAAAAATTACTGTTCGTGAAAATGGCTATCAGGCAAAGATTCCAAGTTTCGATGCTTACCTGAAAGCGGCTCACAAGCATCATCAAAAACTATTAGTCGAAATCAAGACCAGCTCGGCTTACACCGCCGCCGATACTAAACGGTTCATCGATCGTTATGGTGCGACCCTACTGGCTCATCATGACCAAGTCCATACGCTTAGTTTCAAAGTCATGCGTGACTTGAAACGCTTAGATCAAAAACAATTCGTTAGTTACATCTTGCCTTATAATCTCACGTTCCCACATACAGTCGCGAACGGCTACACCATGGAGGTCACCACATTAAACGACCAATTCGTTGACAAGGCTGACCGCAATCACAAGACGGTTTACGCCTGGGACATTGATAATACGGACCAAATGGATCAAATGATGTTCATGGGCGTCACCGGCGTAGTCACTGATAATCTAACGGAAATGCAGCAAGAAGTTAAGAGCAACACCGACCATCCCAGCTATGCCAAACTCTTATTGACTTTTATGAATGAATTAAGTCTAACTAGCAACGAGTAATCCACATTATTTCAAAGTTGCTGTCACAGCGAGTGCATAAATCATTCAGCAACCACGAAAATTCTGAATGATGTCGTTGCTGAAAAAGTGACTTCCAGCTGATGACGAATCGTAAGCGCCATCTGAATGCATAAGTGCATTTGGATAGCGCTTTTTTTGATCTGATTAGCCGTCGCGGTGATTGAGATGTTGGTAAAAAACTGTATTAAAGTGCGCAGCGCTCCGGGTTATCTGCCATTTTAATTTCTAAAGCGCACGAATGCCGATAGTTGATCAGCCACTGATTTTTAATACTTTTACCGCCAATTAGGTGCTCATATGGAATGACCCAGAAACAGGGTCTGAACCATGAAGTCCTTTGATGACAGTACGTTATCAGGGACGTCAATATTAGATAAAAACCAGAAAGAGCCATGAGTTATCATGACTCCGTAAGCAACAGATTGGTAGCAGTTCGTCCTACTTTTGCTTGTGTCTCAACACAACAACCGAAATACCCAAAATTCCAAGAACTATTGGAACATCGATTGCGGTAACCGGCAATCCAAATTGCGATAGAATGTAAATGAAGCATACTATTAATAAAACACCACCGTATTTTTTAAAAAAACCGATAATTACATTGTCTGGATAACGCTTTTTTAAATACAGTAATAGAAAAATAAAACACAAATAAAGTATCGTATGCTTCACAACACTTAGTGACATATAAAATCTAATCATCTAAACTAACACACCATCAATAATGGAACCTTTTGCCATAAACAGAATCATCCTCTCAAATTCTACGTTAACAACAGGCAGTATGTTACGAATTTATCTTAACAACAGCGTTTCTTTATCGTTATCAATTTTCAGTAAATTTTGTGTATTTTTTTGTACAAACTTATACATTGTAAAAGTTTAGCCGGAGCGACCGGTTGTTTTTTTATTTTAAGACACACCAAAGCTATCTAGATTAAAAAAACATTTGCCTTTCTACCACTTCATGGTACAACAGGCCGCCAATAAAGCGGGTTCTTAAAGGAACAAGCAAATAGGACGAGAAGCCAAGATTCGGTTTCTCGTCCTATTTGCTTGTATAGCGCCAGTTATATCGCAGCTCTTTTAAACTTACATTTTTTCAAACACGGTCGTACTATGCAGTGGACTCCGTCGTTCGGGATACAAGGTCATCATTAACTGATTGACCGCGTTAGGAGCTTCCCCGAAGCCACTGGCAATCAAGCCTAACTTGCCCGCGTAAGTCACCGTATCACCAATAGCCGCAATCCCAGGTACGTCGGTATTCATCTCCGTATCAACGGTGATGAGTCGGTGGGCCATGGTTGGGGTCACGTGCCAGTTTCGGATGACTTTATTATCCGCGATAAAGCCATAGTTAACAATCAAATCATCAACGGCCAATGTTTCTTCAGTTGTGCCGCGAACCTCTTTCATCGTCAGCTGTAACTGTCCGGTAGCCGTCTCTGCAAGTTGCTTAATCAAAAATGGCGTCTTGATTTCAACGGAAGACGCTTTTAACAAGTCCACATTGTGTTCCATCCCACGGAACCGATCACGCCGATGCATGATATAAACGTGCTTAGCAACGGGTTCAAGCATCAAGGCCATATCGATGGCTGAGTCGCCACCACCCGCAACTAGTACCGTTCGATCCGCAAATTGCTTGACACTTGGAATGTGGTAGAATAATTGCTTATTCTCAAATTCAGCCGCATTATCGACTGCTAAGCGCCGGGGTTCAAAAGCCCCACTCCCAGTCGCTACGATAATCGCTTTGGAATGTGACTGCTGTCCACTCGCCGTGGTAATCGTGAAATCACCCATCGCTCCCGTGACATCCGTCACCGGGCTCGCCAATTGAATGTCAATTGGAAATTGTGTGAGTTGCTTTTCAAGTTGTGCCACCAGTTCACGGCCCTTGATTGCCGGATATCCCGCAACGTCATGAATGATCTTCTCAGGATACAAAGCCTGAACCTGACCCCCTAATTCGGGGAGACTTTCTAATAACTGAACCCGCGCATTACGCATACCAGCATAGAAGGCTGCAAACATGCCGACCGGGCCACCACCAATAATTGTTAAATCATATTCTGCACTCATCGTTTCCCAGCTCTCTTCTATGTAGACTTATTGCTTCTCATTCTAGTGGATTCGGCGAAGGTTTGCAAAAGCAATTTTTACTAATTCGACTATAATAGGATTCAAAGGCGAGGTGGATCAGTGATGCGACGAATTAAAATTATTAAAATCATGGCCATTATTAGTGCGACCCTGGTCGTAGGGATTGGATCCTATTGGCAACATCGCTTGACCCCATTACGAAAAACGCGGGTCGCCCAAACGAGTATTCCGACCATCTTCGTCGGTGGCGATTACGCGCGCGCATTTTCTACCGACGGCTTTGTGCACCGCTTAACCGCGGCACACCTGATGACGAAAGGATTGGTCGTCCATGTTAGTCACGCCGGCCACGTGACCGTCCAACAGTTCGGACCACTAAAAAACAACCCAACGATTCAGGTTATCTTTGCCGATAATCATCATGCGAAACGTCAAGCTCGGCAGTTTGCTACTGTCATGCAAGGGCTCGCAAAACGCTACCACGTGACCCGCTACAATGCTGTCGGTCACTCATCTGGAGGTAATATCATCTTTGATTATCTGACAGCGCAAGTCCCCCAGCGCGCACAAATCAATAAGTTTGTGACCATTGGCTCGACCTATCCGGGCTTGACCACTCAGCAGTTAAACCGGTTACCACGGTCCTTGCCGATATTGAATATTGCCGGCCATGTTTGGCATACAAGTGGTGATGGCGGCGTCAATTTACAAGCCGTACTTAAATTCAGCCATCAATTATTGGCAGCTGGTTGGTCACCAAAAACCCAAATCATTCACGGTAGTCCCCTGACCGCCAGCCACTCAATGTTGCATATCAATCCACAGGTCGACTTACTCATCATCCAGTTCTTGTACGGCAACTGATCAATTCATCGAGGCGTGCTGCCAATCAACCTGAAGCACGCCACACTTCTAATTTAACAGGATTCGGACACCCTTACGTCCCTTGGATGGGATGGCAAATGGTGTCTTTTCTGGTATCCTAAAACATCACATATCAGTTAATAACGCAATCACAAAAAAGTCTGCTAAATCTGGCCGCATACCGTTAGTTAAGCTAGCAAACGGTGTTTTGTCAGCGATTTCCATGTACAATGGTGGTAATGTATGGGTATATCTTAATGGAGGCGATTACCATGCGCAAAAAATGGCGATGGTTATTATTAGCACTCACTGGAATTTTCTTTTTGATGTTCGGGCCACCCTTAGTTAGTCAGGCCCGCAACGTAATTGAAGCAACGGGCAACGATGTTAATAGTGCGGTTATCAAAGATAGTAAGGGCAAGATAATGGCTCACGATGCACAATTGCCAGAAGACCAAGAATACACAGTCAATTACAACTGGCGCATCCCTGATAACCTCAAGATCAAGGTGGGCGACACGATGGCTTTCCAAGTCCCCGAAAACGTTCGTATTCCGCATGACGAGGCTTTTCCAATGAAAGGAACCACTGCAGGTACCATCGGAACCTTCTTCATTGCTGCCGGCGCACATACGGGTCTCGTCACATTTAATCAGGCCTATCAAACCAGACCACGTAATCGGAAAGGGTTTGTTCAATTGGACGCCTTCGGAACCGTTCCTAGTCATCCTGGTAACTTAGCCCCAATTTTATTAGAGAAATCAGCTGAATGGGCTGACGAAGCTAATCCACGGCGGATCAACTGGACAATTCGTGTCTTGCCTAATAACAATCAGCTCGTCGATCCCACCTTTGTTGATACGTTGAGTCCGAACCAAACGTATGTCAATGGCAGCGCCGTCCTACGCGATGAGACAGGTAATATTATTCCCGTCAATACGAGCGTGAATGGTAATCAATTGACGTTTAATGCCACAGGGTCGTTTACGTCAGAGTTAGCTTTGACCTACCAAACTAAGACTAACGAACCCACTGGCGACGCAACTTTTGAAAATAATGTCACCTATACTGACAAGAACGGCAACAAGGGATCCGCGACAGCCACGATTTCACGGCCAGTCACCGAACCGGACGTTCCCGAAAATCCAGGTATTTCGGAACCAACAGATCCCGATGAAGATGAGGAACCAGGAGTTACTGAACCGGAAAAACCTGGGACTACCGAACCCGAGAAACCCGGAGTCACCGAACCAGAGAAACCTGGGACTACCGAACCCGAGAAACCCGGAGTCACCGAACCAGAAAAACCTGGGACTACTGAACCAGAGAAACCCGGAGTCACCGAACCAGAGAAACCCGGAGTCACCGAACCAGAAAAACCTGGGACTACCGAACCCGAGAAACCCGGAGTCACCGAACCAGAGAAACCTGGGACTACCGAACCGGAGAAACCCGGAGTCACCGAACCAGAAAAACCTGGGACTACTGAACCGGAGAAACCCGGGGTCACTGAACCAGAAAAACCTGGGACTACTGAACCGGAGAAACCCGGGGTCACTGAACCAGAAAAGCCGGGTACCGTCTCACCAGAACAGCCGAGTGGTCCTAAGCCCACCAATCCAGGAACCGTAACACCTGAAAAACCAACGGCCGTCACTCCAGCCGTTCCAAATGAGTCGTCTCCATCGACCCCCGAACCAAGCGTCAGTGGTAATCTGTCAGCACCTGCCAATCCAGCGACAAATTCGACTAACACGACCGCCACAACGGTTCCGGCAACTAATCCCTTACCAGCATCGGCAGCTACAGATTTTGCAGGCTCAGCACCGATGAATAAGTCGTTGCCACAAACTAACGAACACTCGGCAAGTTGGTCAGTAGCTATCGGTCTCGCCTTATTGATTGGATTACTCGGTAGCGCTTTTGTCCTGACACGCCGAACTAAGCATCGGCATTCATAATTAGCTTGTCACACCGTCAAAAAAATGAGCTGCTCACGTCGCGTTGAACTGACGATCAACGGTGTGAGTAGCTCATTTTTTATAATTTCAACTTGCTGCTAGTAACACTGCGCGATACTTTGTTAGTCGGTCTCACGATCTAGTTGCTCCAGCGCCGTTTTTAATTGTGCTTGCGCACTCGCATCCAGTGAGGGATACGCTAATGGCAATTCCGACAGGCGTTGATTGATGATTTCCGAAACACAGAGCCGCGAATACCACTTACTATCCGACGGAATGACGTACCACGGTGTCGCTTTAGTAGCCGTCTTGGTGATAGCATCATCATAAGCACGCTGATAATCATCCCAATACTGCCGTTCCTGAATATCGGCAGCTGAGAATTTCCAGTTGTGACTTGGAATTTCAATACGGCGAATAAAACGTTGCTTCTGTTCCGCCTTTGACATGTGTAAGAAGAACTTGAGCACTAAGTAGCCGTTGTGTTGCAAGTAATCTTCAAAGTACCGAAGATCGTTAAAACGACGTTCAAAAAAAGCATCATCCACTTGTTTCTTATCGTTAATCTCACCGACGTGCTCATTCACAATAATTTCCGGATGGACTCGACTAACAAGTACGTCTTCATAATACGACCGATTGAAGATCCCAATCATGCCGCGTTTGGGGACCCGATCATGAATTCGCCATAAATAATCATGCGCAATTTCTTTAGTAGTTGGTTGCTTGAACGATGTGACTTCACAGCCTTGGGGGTTGACCCCACTCATGATATGGCGAATCATACTGTCCTTACCCGCCGCATCCATCGCCTGAAAAATGACTAAAACACCAAATCGGTCTTGTGCATATAACTTACCTTGCAGTTCAGTCAGTTGCTTAATATTCTTGGCGATTTGCGCCTTGATGACCTTTTCGTCTTCAAATTCTGGATCAACCGCCGTTGCTAATTTAGTTAATCCTAATTTTTGCTTTCCAGTATATCGGTAGTGCTTTTCAAAATTCACGTTCTAGCTTCCCCTCAATATTATCGATAATCAACTAATGTCGCTAGCGGTTGATGATCTGCTGGCTTGCCAGCAACGGCCGCTTTGCCAATTGAAACGAGCAATAGTGGCCGATACCGCTGGGCGTCAAGTTCCAAAATAGACGTGAATCCGGCAGCATCAAACCCGGTCATCGGATTCGTATCAAAGCCATGATCTTTAGCCACTAACATAAATTGCATCGCAATCAGGCCAGCATCTAGGGCGCCAATGGTCTCGTCACCAGTATCAAATTGTTGCCCCTGACTGGCCTGAAACGCTGGCGCTTGGTGTTGGTTTTCACGATCCAGCACAAATAAGACGACGGCACTGGCCGTAGTTAACTGACTGGTATTACCAGTCGCGGCACACAACCGTTGTCGCAAGGCTGCATCCTCAATCACCAACGCCCGAATCGGTTGTTGATTCAATGCGGTTGGTGCCAAAAATGCGGTCTGTAACATCGCGGCCATTTCTTCACGCCCAATTTTAGTTTGGCCGTCATATTGCCGAACCGAATGGCGCGCATTCATGATTGCTTCTAATGGACTATTCGTCGTCATCAGCTTCACCTTCCTTAATTGTCAGTATAAAACAGCCTTCAACATTTCGCCAGTAAGCGTGGTCGTGAAATATTTCCGAACATTTTTCTGTTCAATGTTAATTTAATTCGCCGCTAGCCGTTGTCAGCATCAGCTGAAACGTTTACAATTAAAACATAGCTTTATAGCGCTTCAGACCTAATCAGGGAGGATGTTTTACATGGCAAAACGTAAAATGATTTTAGACTTAGACACCGGGATTGACGACGCAATGGCCATTGCCTACGCAGTCGGTGCACCCGACGTTGATTTAATTGGGATTATCAGTTCTTATGGGAACTGCCTAGTGGATCAGGCGGCGATTAACAGTTTACAAATTCTAGAACTACTAGGTGCCACTGACGTACCCGTCTTTCTAGGTGAACCCCACTCCAGTACGACGGAACACTTTGACGTTATGCCGATTTCACAGCAGATTCATGGCATGAACGGTATCGGCGACGTGAACCTTCCTGAACCGAAACGCGCCGTGGAAAAGCAGTCCGGTGTCGACTTCTTAATTGATGCCGTTCACCAATATGGCGCCGATCTGACCCTAGTGCCAACCGGTCCCTTAACCAACTTGGCCGAAGCACTCGAAAAAGCACCAGACATTGCCAGCACCATTGGTAATGTGACCTTAATGGGTGGTGCACTGACTGTTCCAGGTAATGTCAGTCACTACGCTGAAGCCAATATTAATCAAGATGCCGAAGCGGCCAACGCCGTCTTCACCAGTACGATGCCTCTTACGATGGTCGGACTCGACGTAACGTTACGGACATTATTAACCAAGACTGAAACACAACAATGGCGGGACTTAAAGACAACTGCGGGCGAAAAATTTGCTGACATTGTTGACTATTACATTGCGGCTTACGATATTACGAGTCCTGACTTACACGGTTGTGCCTTACACGATCCACTGGCAGTCGGCGTTTCACTCGATCCAAGTTTTGTCACCACGTTAGACCTGAATATGTACGTCCAGGCTAGTGGTGAAGATTATGGCCGGACAATTGGTGACCCTGCGCGACTCAATGACCCAACTAACGTCACGGTTGCGTTAACGGTCGACAAGGATCGTTATTTGAAGACATTCATGAATTACCTGACGACATTATTTAAAGCCCATTAGTTATATTTCATCATGGCAACCGGATCACAGAAGTTCGCTTCCGTGATCCGGTTGTTATTATTTATTTACAAGTCTGCTAATTTTTCATTTTTCCCCGGCAATTTATGTTAAATTAGCAGTATCACCATTCAGAAAGTAGGTATCGCCATGGCACAAAAATATTACGCTGTTCGTAAGGGACGCCAACCTGGTATTTACCGCACCTGGCCCGAAACTCAAAAGCAAGTTAGCGGTTATCCACAAGCACAGTACAAGAGCTTCACAAGCGAGAAAGACGCTCAGGATTTTATGGCTGGTAAGGCCCCAGCTCACTCAAAATCAATATCTAATCAAGCGCCGGTCAACGCAGCCATTACTGTTTATACTGATGGCGGTTCGCGAAATACCGGAAACGTTGCCGGTCAGCACGTGCACCAAGATGATAAGGCTGCCTGGGCTTATCGGATTGAAATGCCCGACCAACTCGTCACTGACTCTGCCGGCGAATGGGGTGCCACCAATAATCGCATGGAAATCATGGCCTTCTTACGAGCTCTTGAACAATTGCAACAGCTTGGCCAAACTAAGACTGGGATTCTGTTCGTACTTGATTCACAGTATGTCCTCAACGCAGTCACTAAGGGCTGGCTGGCTGGTTGGAAACGACGCGGCTGGAAACGCAGCAATGGTCCGTTAGTTAACGCTGAGTTATGGCGTGAAGTCGACCGGTTGCTTCCAGCATTCACTGCACTTAATTACCGCTGGACTAAGGGCCACGCTACCAATCAGGGCAATGTCTTTGTCGATCATTTGTTGAATCAAACTATGGATCAAATGCACGCTGGTCAGCCGGCCCAAGCCTCGACTGGTGCTAAAATTAGTCCACAGCCAGCTAAAACTAGTGTGCCACAGCCGACTATGTCGAACCCAACACCAACTAAGTCTAATCAATCGGCCACTGTACGCTCGACACCAGCTGAAAAAAAGCCAGTTGATCCCGAACAAGTCGCCCGTTCAGTAGCGGCGATCAAGAAGATGCTACGCGATAACTAATCAAAAACTGTGACCCCAACATACTGATTGCTGGAACCGAATTCCGCAAGTCAACTGTTTGGATCACAGTTTTATTTCATTAAAATTTATAGCCAACCAATTTTTTTTAGTCCATTGGCGATGCCATCGTGATCACAATCGGTCGTCGTAATGTCTGCTAATGCTTTAATCTCAGCTTTCGCGTTACCCATAGCGACCCCAATACCGGCGCTCTGAATCATCTCTCGGTCATTATCATTATCACCAAAGGCCGCAACGTTACTCGAATCGACATTAAGTGCCGCTGCCAGTTTTGCAATTCCTTGCGCCTTAGATCCCACTTTGGGAATGATATCAACCCCGCGTTCATGAAAACGAACAAAGGAAAACTCATCTGGATGCGGCAACAATCGATTTTGGACATCCGGGTAAAACATCATGGCCTGATACACATCATGGTGCTGATAGTAATCAGGGGCATAATCCAACTCAGGTGCCCGAAACGTGTTCAACACCTGGCGCGTCGTGGTGGACGGATGTGTGTGGATATGTAGCCCATCCAGTGATTCGACCACAATATCAATATTCTGTTTATCCGCCGCCGCAACCAATTTGCCAACATTGTCTTTAGATAAGGTGTGTTGATGAATTTGTTGGCGACCAGCAAACGCTGCTGAACCATTGCACAGTACATAATCTTGTAATTGTAAGGCATTAATAACTGGCCGGGCCATCGCTAAATTGCGACCCGTGGCGATGGCTACATGAATCCCGTCATCTCTAAGTGCTTGAATACTTTCAATGGTGCTCGGTAATAATTGCTTATTGCGAGCCAATAGTGTGTCATCAATGTCAAAAACTGCTAATCTTGCTACCATATTAATTGCTCCTCCAAGTTATCGCGGGATAAATTCTGATTTAATCAATTCATGGGTACGGGTCTTGCCGATTGCCAATCGAAATGCTGACTGACCCAATGATTCTAGATGATGGTCGATCGTCGAAAACTTTAATAGTCGACTCGTCAGCAAGTTCTCCTGCCCAATCACTGGAATGGGGGCTAACCCGTGATCCATAAAATATTGATAGGCGCCCGCCCCAATATCATCGCCATTTGCAAAAATCGCGGCCACGCGAGACGCTTGATTGGCAAAATACTTACCAGCGTGGTAACCGTCTTCATAAGTGGCAGCACCGGTATAGAGTCGCTCGTCATCCAACTGACCATATACTTCGTGGTAGGCTCGCCGCGTAACCCGTGTACTAGCACTAATGACGTTATTACGGCTCAAAATAACGCCCATCGTCGCATAACCTTGTTGCTTCGCCCACCGTAATGCCGTAACATATGAAGCCATGCGGTCCGTATAAGCTGCGGCCAATGCCCGGTCATCACCTGGATCTTCACAACAGACGATTTGACCATACTTGCGGTAACGTTCCAGTGTATCCAGTGAACTACTACGTGACGTAAAAATCAGCGCATCATAGGCTTTACTTCTTAAGTCTTCTAAATAATGGCGTTCAATCGTCATATCATAATTAGTCGGTAGCAACATGATTTTATAACCCGCCGCAAAGCCTGCACTGACGATACCATCAACTACCCGTGCGAAATACGGGTGATTCGCATACGGTAGTACCACGCCAATTGTCTTCGTCCGCCCCCGACTTAAATCACGAGCGACCCGGTTAGGTACGTAATCCAGTTCTTGCATAATAGCCTCAACTTTGGCCCGTTTATCATCCGCAACGTACTTCTGATGGTTAATTACCCGCGAGACTGTCGAGACGGAATAACCCGATAGTCGCGCAATATCATGTATATTCGTCATCACAGAACTTCCTCTCTCAATTGATGATACCACGTTGTTTCATATAATTACCATAATTTATGAAACCGGTACCAGGTCAAGCTGATTTTACTCAGTTTTATGATAATCGTCGCTTTTTTCCAATATTAACCGTATGATACTAACTATGGAGGTCGATGACATGTCAATATTAATTGCCTTGCAACAACAGTCAGACTTTACTAGTACTGAACAGCGGATCAGTAGCTATATTCTGGCACATCTAGATCAAATGCCAACTATTCTGATCAAAGACCTAGCCGCTAAGACGTACACATCCCATTCAGCAATCATTAGGTTGGCCCAAAAATTGAACTACCGGGGCTTTCGCGATTTCCAACGGAAATTGACTGCCGAAAGCATTGCCCAGGCACATCAAGCCGCCACTGTGGATGCCAATTTTCCGTTCTCGGCGACAGATTCGGTCGCCACAATCAGCCAAAAGATGGCCGCCTTGAATATTCGGGCCATTCAGACAGCCCAGCAGCAACTTGATACGAACCAATTAGCCCAAGCTGCTGACTTATTGACGCGATCAAAACGAATCTTTATCTTCTCGCAAGGTGACTCACAACTACGGGCCCGTAGTTTTCAAAATAAACTCGTCAAAATCAATCGTTTTGCTATAATCGCCGAAGAATATGCTGACGAATCCTGGAACGCAGCCAACTTAACAGCTGATGATTGTGCTCTGATTATTTCATATGCTAGTACTACTAAAATCCATCAGCAAGTTGCCACCTATTTTCACGCTCATCAAATTCCCATGATTGTCCCAACAGGTAATCCACAATCACCACTCATCAGTCAAGCGACCCAGCACTTGCTCACCGTTCAGAGTGAATATAATTTTGCCAAAATCGGTACTTTTGCATCCCAAGCGGCGTTTGAATACGTCTTAGACAGTCTTTTCGCAGTCATGCATGCACATGATTTTCATCACCATTTACAAGACCTGCGACAAAAACAGCACCTAATCCAGGACGGCCCGCTCACCACAAAATAACACATCTAACGACTCAAAAGCGCGTCCTACAGTTTCTAGGACACGCTTTTTACAATATCTTCTATTTATTGTGCAGCCACGTTAGCAACGACGCATTAGCCCAATTGCAATCCCGCGCTCGCTAACGCTTGGTCAACAACTTCCATGACCGCTTGGGAATGATCTAATTGCCGCTTAACGGTTACCATATCGTGATTAGCAATAAGACGTTCAAACGCCACAAACTCAGCATACATCCGATGCTCAGCTTGATTAAGCGCTAAATCAGTTGTCGTTCCATCATGTGCAATTTCAGTGATACTTTCGACCGTATTAGTAGGACCGTTGACAATGATCGAACCAGTCGTCCCCTGAATCGTGGAACGTACCGGTGAAGTCGAATCCTTGGCACCGATACAAACGACTTTAACATTCGGATAGGTCAACACTAAGATGCCTGATGTATCAATATTTCGTTCAACATTAGCTAAATACTGCACGTGCGTTGGTGCGCCTAACAAGCCAACCACAAAATGAATATTATAAATATTCAAGTCCATCAGGGCGCCCCCACCAAGCTTAGGATTAAAAGCTGGTAAGATCGTTCCGGCTTTAAACTGATCATAACGTGATGAATACTGCGAATAGTTGCATTCGATAATTTTCAAGTCGCCCAACTTGGTCAAATCACGTTTGATTGCCTGATAGTTTTCCAAATACTGATTCGTAATTGCTTCGATTAACACTAAGTCTTGGCGACCTGCCAATTCGATTAGTTCCGTTAACTGGGATGCCACTAACGTAAACGGCTTCTCACAAATGACGTTCTTCCCCGCTTGCAATGCCCGCTTCGCATAGCCATAATGTAACGAATTCGGCAAAGCGACGTACACTGTATCAATTGTCGTATCGGCTAGCAAAGCTGCATAATCTGTGTAGACCGTTCCAATACGATACGTGGCTTGCAGCTCGCGTGCTCGCGCCACACTCCGCGGCGTTGACAGCAATCCCACCAATTCAATCGCGGGAATGCTCTTCACCATTGGCAAGAAGTCCTGAACAATCTTGCCTGTTCCTAAAATTCCTAATCGCATCATAATCCTCCTCATAATTTATATTAACGAATTAATACCGGCCAAATGCAACCAGCTAAGGCCCACTGAAAAAAGCTCAAGTTTACGTAAACATGCTTAGCCAGCGTCGGCTTGCGCCGACCGCCAACAATTGGCACCAACCTCCTAGGACGCACACCGGTAGCCGAACAACAATCTAAAGCTGACACGTACCAATAGCTGGGCTAGTGCAACACGCAAGAAGCGCTAATGTCGGCATTGTTGAATACCAGTTTCTAACATTTTCACTTGCAACAACGTTTCCTCATCTTTGACTAACTTGGGTTGTCCATTGATGATGCTGTCGTAAACGCCGGCGTAAACCCGACTGTAGTCACCAACTTCCGAAACGACTGCCTCTTCGTGATACTGACCCGCATCGTCGATATAAGTTAACGTGCCATAGTTTTCAGGTTGATCAATGCCAAAGTCAGCGTGATTCGGCATGTAAAAATGTTTCAGATCGTATTCCTGACGATCCTTAGTCGCCTTTACGAACATGCCCTTTTTGCCATAAACCACGAAGCTCGGCCGTGATTTAATGCGGAAATAGCTAGATTTTACAGAGACTTTCAAGGCACCGTAATACAGATCGATATCAAAATAATCATTCATCCGGTCACTTCCCAATAGTTGCCGAACATCATAGTGCACGTCATCCGGCTCCCCGAAGTATGCAATCACTTGGTCTAAAGTATGGCAAGCATGACCATATAAATAACTCGTATCTAATGAAAAATGGTCAACATTGGTTGGAACCTCTGGCCGGAAATAATCAAAGTGCATTTCGACTTCCAGCAAGTCACCGAGGACGCCGCTTTCAATGACCTTTTGTGTCGTCAAATAGTCCGAATCAAAGCGCCGATTCTGGTAACACTGAATAAACAAATGCTTTTGCTTAGCCAATTCAAAAAGTTCGCGGGCTTCCGCTGATGTTTCCGTAAATGGTTTTTCCACCAAGACATTCTTACCATGGTTCAAGACATCCTTAGCTACCGAATAGTGCGTATGACTAGGTGTTGAAACAACTACGAGCTGAATATCAGGGTCCTCATAAATATCTGCTAACGTAGTCGTGTAATGCACGCCCGCAATTGGTTGCCAATTCTGGTGTCCTGAACGTGAATAGATGGTCTTCACCTTAATTTGATCTTTGAGTTTCAGTGCAAATGGTAAGTGATAGCGGTTAGCACTCTTACCGTTGCCGATATAAGCAATTGTTAACATCGCGATGTCCTCCAGTTAAGTTGATAATTTCATTATACTGACTTAGAACGTCACGCCAAGCTAATGACATACTTTAGGTCAAAACGTTCAATAATTAACTTCTAATCGGTCTTTTTTTAAACATTAGGTCCAGCCCCAAATTAATCATTGCAGATAATACTTTTATTCATATGATTGCGTTAAAATTAAACTACTGATTGCGTTAAAATTAAACTACTTTACAAAATCCAGGAGGAAATTTGGTTTGCAAACCGTTTTCTTAGTCTTATTACTCGTTGCGACTGTCGTCGTTGCTAACGCCGTCTACGCACGTTTCAATCAAATTCCAGTCGCCTTTTTACAAATTGGGGCTGGGTTAATCTTGTCTCTGATTCCGTTGTATCGAAATTTTGAATTGGAACCTGAAATTTTTCTATTCGTCATTATTTCGATTTTAATGTTTAATGATGGCCAAAACACCAATATTCGCAAGCTCAGTCACCAGTTTGGCACGACCCTTTCGCTTTCGGTAGTGTTAGCCATCGTGACCATCCTAATTGTTGGTACGGTCACTCACTTACTGATTCCCGAGTTTTCGCTGGCACTTGCTTTTGCCCTTGGCGCTATTATTACGCCAACCGATGCCGTCGCGGTCTCATCGATTACGACTAAAGTTGCGATTCCAAGAGCAGTCATGACGACGCTTGAAAATGAATCACTGTTCAATGACGCCTCCGGAATCGTGGCCTTTAACTTAGCGATTGCTGCGATCGTCACTGGTAAGTTTTCAGTCTGGCACGGAATCACTAACTTTTTATATGTCTTTGCCGGTGGAATCTTCGTCGGCCTAATCATCGGTTATGTCATTGTTGCTGTCAGGATTATGCTGATTCGCATGCGGGTCGATACACCTTCTGTGATCGTCCCCTACACATTACTGACACCGTTTGTCGTCTATTTCTTAGCTGAATCATTAGGCGTTTCCGGTATCTTGGCTGTTGTTGCCACCGGTCTCATTCATGGTGTCCAGTCCGATCAATTACGGTTGACCACTTCCCGGCTACAAATCGTGATGACAACGACTTGGTCAATCGTGGCTAGTATTTTGAACGGTATCGTCTTTGTGTTATTAGGTGTGTCGTTGCCAAGTGTCATCAACCACTTACAGCAACGTGATACTAGTTCGGTCGCGGTATTAGTCGGTCTGGGAATCTTGCTCTACCTAATCATGACGTTCGCCCGTTTTCTCTGGACGCGCTTCGACTTAGCCCGTATTCGCGCGTGGGATAATCATGAAAAGACCCGTAATGCATTCGTGATGGGTCTGAGCGGCGTTCACGGCACGATTACGCTGGCGATGGCTTTTTCATTACCACTAACACTCAACGGCAGTGCTTTTCCTTATCGCAACGATATTATTTTCGTTGCCGCAGTGGTCATTCTAACTAGTCTGCTGGTGCCAACACTTTTGTTACCGTTGACGTT
This sequence comes from Lactiplantibacillus sp. 3062, assembly GCF_055413545.1. Taxonomy (NCBI): domain Bacteria; kingdom Bacillati; phylum Bacillota; class Bacilli; order Lactobacillales; family Lactobacillaceae; genus Lactiplantibacillus; species Lactiplantibacillus sp. 3062. Next base: position 12,928 of record NZ_JBVAYE010000009.1, on the reverse strand, counting down.
GCCAAAACAAGTTGTTAAGGTCACTGAAGATGAATTGGCAACCGCCAAAGCTGACATGGTAACTCACGCTATTGATCTCATGCAAGCACGCCATGGTAATAATGCTGGCACTAGTAAAGTGATTGCGATTCTGTCCGGCCAACGAGTACTAGATGGTCGTCCTAAGCGCTCGCAACTGGCGAGCTTGTTCGACGCCACTTTCAAAGTTGAACAAACCACTATTGATGAAATGGTTGCCAACAATGAAATCACGCCCCATGCCGCCGAAAAGTACATGCGCGTCGCTAGTCAGACGCGTCTGCAGAATCAACAAACTTTCTTCGAACGTTTGAAATTATTTTTCCGGTTTACACTCAGCAAATGGTCGCTCAGCAAAAAAGCTCGTGCCCGACGTAAAATGTTCCGACAATACCGGCCCCGTGGTGGTCAGAGTCGAACTGAGCTCATGACTCGTAATCGGCAAATGTGGCAACAAATGCGACAGATCGAACAAAAGCCGTATGAGGCCGTGTTAGCTTATTTAGCCGACACGATTACTGCTGACAATCAGCAAGCTATCGGGATCGTTCGCCGCGCCTATGATGAACGTCATCGCCGCCTATCTGGTGAACGGGATTTCCAGGAAACTCAAAATGAGCTTCTAATTGAAGCATTCCAGTTGGAATATAACTTCATTCAGACCCAATTAGCCAATAAAACATTCAGCTCAGAACTTGGTAACCAACTCTATGAACAAATTTCAACTGATCAGTTAGTTTACTTGCAATCGATCAATACCGACTAAATTCGTTTAGTAATGTCAATAACGTGACCAACTGTCCACACCACTATTTGGGCATCGGGTCCGTTACACTAACGTTGTACCATTGGTCGAACTGCCAACTGAACGTCTCAACAAGCCCCCCAATCTTGTGACCATGGTAACCTAATGACGCCTGACAACTTGTCGGCGTCATTTTTTATGATATTTTTGAAACAAAACACTTGTCTTAGAGTGGCTCTAAGGTGCTAATCTATAAAAGTATTCATGAATGAGAAAGTGAGCGATAGATAATGGAAACACCGATTTTAGCACGCATTGATCAGCCGGCCGATCTGAAACAATTATCCTTGCCGGAATTAACACAACTCGCAAGCGAGTTACGTCACGTCCTACTCAATAAAGTTAGTCAAACTGGTGGTCACGTTGGCCCTAACTTGGGCGTAGTCGAATTAACCATTGCCTTTCACACCATTTTTAATTCACCAGTCGATAAGGTTGTATGGGATGTTTCACACCAATCCTACACACACAAGATTCTAACGGGCCGAAAGCAAGCTTGGCTTGACCCCGCTCATTATAATGATGTCAGCGGCTACACTGCCCCAGAAGAAAGCCCCCACGACTATTTCAATATTGGTCATACTTCAACCTCGATTGCCTTGGCAACTGGCATGGCTGTTGCTCGTGACCTTGAGGGCAAAACAGGCAATGTCATGGCAGTGATTGGTGACGGCTCATTATCCGGTGGTTTAGCATTGGAAGGTCTAAACATCGCGGCCACCTTAAAGTCTAACCTCATTATTCTGGTTAACGATAATGGCATGGCAATTGCAGAAGACCATGGTGGCATTTACCAAAATCTCCGTGAACTCCGCGAAACTAACGGCACGAGTTCCCATAACTTGTTCAAAGATTTTGGCCTCGATTATCGCTACGTTGATGATGGTAACGACCTTGAGACCATGCTAACGACTTTTAAGGAAATTAAGGATGTTGACCACCCAATCGTGTTGCACGTCCATACCGAAAAGGGTCACGGCTATCAACCCGCGATCACTAATAAAGAAGCTTTCCACTGGCACGTGCCGTTTGACCTAGCGACCGGTCAGACGTTGCATCCCAACACCAAGGAAACGTATACGGATGTCATTCATGCCACGTTAGCCGATGAGTTAGCAGCCAAGACGCCTATCACGGCAATTACGGCGGCTGTTCCAGGAACTTATGACCTCAAACGCTTTGCTCGCCAATATCCAGACCGGTACTTTGACGTCGGCATTGCCGAACAAGAATCGATTACATTTGCTGCCGGACAGGCCCAACAAGGCTTACGGCCAATCGTCTTCCATTCTGGTACCTTCTTGCAACGGGCCTATGATCAACTATCCCATGATCTTGGCATCAATAAATTGCCCGTTACGATCATGGTTGCCGGTGGCCGCATTAACGCAGGCGATCCAACTCATCAAGGTATCTTTGACGTTGCCATGCTCAGTAATATTCCTAACTTAACTTACTTAGCGCCAACGACCAAGGAAGAACTTCAAGCCATGATGCACTGGGCTCTCCATCAAAATAACGGTCCGGTTGCCATCCGGGTACCAAGTAATGACGTCCAGTCAGTACCTCTAGCGCCTGATTTTGACGCAACTAAGATGCACACATTACACGCTGGTCAGCAAGTTGCTTTACTCGGTGTAGGCAGTCTCCTGCCTTTAGCAACAGCCGTGCAACAACAATTAGCTGAGCAACACATTGACGCGACGCTCATTGATCCCCGGGACATTTCTGACCCCGATACGACGACTTTGGCCAACTTAAAGGCCGACCATCAGTTAGTTGTCACGGTTGAGGAAGCCAGTCTCAGCGGTGGTTTTGGTGAAAAAGTCAGTCGCTACTATGGCAACAGCGCTATGCACGTTCTGAACTTTGGTGCTGCCAAACGCTTTAATGACCGTGAAACAACTAATGAACTGCGGCATGAATTTAAGCTGACCCCTGACCAAATTGTCACGGCAATTACTGATCAACTAGCAGAATAATCATCAGGCCAGCGACTCAACTTTCGTTTACCCATCAAAAGTCTAACCAGCATGTTGTCGAACTCAACAGCACGCTGGTTAGACTTTTTATATTTAACTGACAATAACCCCGATTGGGAAAACAGGACGGCGGCTACTTTGCCAATTTGGGGCAAAGATCAGCAATTAGCAAACAGAACGCCGGCTAATAAGTCGCCATTCGCAATTATTTATATTAACGTCCGATACCTGGCGCCTTGGTCGGCCACAAAATATTATTAATATTTTATTGTTCAGAAAAGACTTTCAGCAAGCGGCTGTCCTTATAGCTCCAAATCTCATTAATATAATTATTTAGTCAATCCAACGCTAGTTAAACAATTGACAGTCCCATCAGAGTTGTTTACAGTAAAACCAATCTCAAACCTAATATTGGAGGCCTTTATTATGGCAAGTCACCAAGCCTTACTGATTATTGATTATACGAATGATTTTGTGGCTGACGGCGGGGCACTCACTTGTGGGCAACCCGGCCAAGCGCTCGCACCAACGATCGTCAAACTCGCCAACCAAATGGCTACAGCAAGCGACTGGGTCTTACTGCCAACCGATGTCCATACCCCGCATGATCCTTACCATCCCGAAAGCAAGTTGTTTCCACCTCATAATGTTCGGGGTACCTGGGGTCGTGAACTCTATGGGCCACTCAAAGATTGGTACGCTGATCATCAAGCCGCCGATAATGTTTGGGCATTCGACAAGACGCGTTACAGTTCATTTGCGGGTACTGATTTGGATTTACGTCTGCGAGAACGCCATGTTGACACCCTGCACTTAGTCGGTGTTTGTACCGACATTTGTGTCCTTCACACGGCTGTTGACGCCTATAATTTGGGTTACCAACTCGTCATTCATCAGGATGCCGTTGCTAGTTTTGACGCCGCTGGTCACGAATGGGCGTTGCGTCACTTCAAAAACAGCTTAGGTGCAACCATCGTTTAAAAAATGCGCAATAAAAATCACTCATTCAATACGAATGAGTGATTTTTTAGGATTACTAAATTAATTCAAGGTTGGCTCAACCCATTTTTGCAACATCAAGGTATTCAACACACCTTCAACTAAGATAACTGCCAACATGACGAGACTACCGACCCATAAAGAATCGATTTGTCCCTGGTTGACTAGCTGACTGGAGAGAAAGCTGACCATGCTAATCAACAAATTAGCTAAGCGGAAAGCTACGTAAATGACCACCACCGTGATAATCACATTGACGAACCGTTGCCGAAATCGTGGTAAAAAGCCCTTGGTCGCATTCGTAACAAAATGGCAAAGCGTTATCGTGCTCCAAATCAGAATCGTCACAAGAACTAAGACTAGCAACGTTCCGAGTGCGAACTGCACGGCACTACCCGCATCAAACTGGCTAAAGAACAGCGACGCTGATGTTAAGCCTCCCATCAGTTCATTCCAACCAATCCACAGAGTTAAGCAGAATAAAATCACTTGGACCAACCAAACATAAACAATATCAACCAACGAAACGACTAAATTAATCGTATAGCGTCGCCAATCGCTAATTGGCAATAACCAGAACGTCCCCGCCCGGAAGAATTTTTCATTTGAAACTGCCAATAAGATAAACCCAACGATTAAAGGTAACGCCATCCAAGCACATAAATTATAGAATAATGTGGCAGCTGTGAAGTTTCCTTTGATGGCAGTCCACAAACTAGTAACAATCACCGCCAAAGCTTCGATACCAATCAATAAACTCATTTGCTTAAAGCGTGGCCAACTGAGGGCCTTAAATAGTGACCAACTACTTGTCATCCGTCACACCTCCCATATATAAGCTCTCATAATAATCTTCAAGTTCCATGCCATGTTCGTCGCGAATCTCATCTGCACCCTGATGAACAACAATTGTTTGGTCCTTAACGACCACGATTTCATCAAGAATCGGCGCGATTTCAGTGACATAATGATCACTAATCAATAATGTCGCTTCGGCAGGCGTCCACTTGATAATACTGTTAATAATTTTTTTGCGGCTCATACTGTCGATCCCACTAAACGGTTCATCTAATAAGTACAAAGCCACTTTGCGACTCAGGGTCAGCGCAATGATTAATTTCTCGCGGGTCCCCTTAGACAACTCACCCAATTTTTGTTGTTGGTTGAGTTCCAGAAAGTCAACCAGCTCTTGATAGCGTTTGGCGTCAAAATCAGGATAAACAAGTTGATAAAATTGCGCGATTTGTTGTAATTTCATACCGGCACTAAAACCAGTCAAATGATCCGTGAAACTTACCTGCTGCTTACGGGCTACGGCAGTTGTCGCACCATTGATCACAATACTGCCCTGACCCTTGGCACTACCCGTAATTAGTCGCATCAAGGTCGTTTTCCCCGCCCCATTTTCACCTAATAAACCGACAATCTTGCTGGGCGCCAGGGTTAATTGAACATTTTGTAAAATCATTCGTTGATTATGTTTATAACGTAAATCCTTAATCGTCAATGCTGTCATGATTGTGCTCCTCTCGTTGGGCAATGTATTGTTGCAGACTCGCCACGATTTCGGCGTCACTTAAATTTAGTGCGTGCAATTGGTCGTACGCTAATGCTAATTGCTCGTTCACCAGTGTAGTCCTCAATTGCATAATATGCGCCTGATCTTCCGTTACGAAATTCCCCTTACCTCGTTGGGACGTCAGAGTGCCTTCCGTAATCATCTCACTGAGTGCCCGCTGAACTGTATTAACATTAACCGTCAAGTCCAACGCAAGCTGCCGGACTGCGGGCAACTTTGCCCCTGGTGGTAACGTTCCGTCAATCATTTTATGATAAATATACTGTTTGATTTGATAATAAATCGGAACCTTGTCATCAAATTTCAATTTAACGGCCTCCTTAGTGTTCTATTTTTCTATTACAATATAACACAGCTGATACCAAAAGTACAATAATGACCTACCGTTACTTGTGATAGCGGTTACATTTGTAACTTGAATCTCAATTTAGGAGCGCTATACTTAAATTAGGACGTGGACTAAGTTCGCCACATCACAGGAGAGGGATGGTAGCATGTTAAAAAACGAAAACGCCATTGCGCTAATTCGCGCCATCGATGTCGCTTATAGTGACCCCGAAGTACGCGCAATTCCCGAATTACAACAAGCCTTAGCTAAGGCCGCACAAGACTTAGACTGTGTTGCGGACCACCATCAAGTCGCTAGCCGCCTAAACCAGTTGCTAACTACTTGGGGGGCTCGTCATTCACAAGGCCCCGCCGTGCTTGACCAGTTATACCTGATCACACTCAAAGATGGCGTCGATGTACCTTGCCAGGTCCCATACCGGGCATAATTATCTTAATATCACAAAAGCTCCCAGATCGAATCAATTTGGGAGCTTTTGTGATATTAAGAGGCCGTTTGTTTGATTCCTGTTTGTCAGCAATGATCATCCGATTCCGACCTCCGGGGCTGGGTGACAATTGCTGGAACGTAAGCCGACGTCGATTTGAGCCCGTGCACAACCCGCCCGGTCTCAAATACGAGTCTTATTCTAAGCCGAAAGCACCCCACTTCCGACTAAGAATAATTTGGCTACTGAGCATTGTCACCCAGCGCCTCCAGTCGGTAAGCCGCTCGAATGGCTGATGAACGGCCACTGAACTCGGTACAATTTGTCGTTGGCTATTTTGGCAAAGGAACCTCCAACGAAAATTTAAGGTTACAGCAACCGCTTTGTCTAGACGGTCAATTATTACTATGTTGATTGAGGAATAGGGCGCTATCACAATATCACCTTCAGCCTGACAGTTGATTGAGAAAATTACTGTTTATGAAAAGTAACGACAAATCGATCAAAAGTTGAGTACATCTCTATCAGCCATTCGAATACTCTCCCGACTGGAAGGCGCTTCTGACAATGCCCAGTGGTGAAATTTCACTTAGCAAGCGTCTTGTGCTTGGTTAGTGAAAGGTCAGTATTTGAGACGTGGTTTTTCGGCTCAAATCTGTGCCCACCACGTTCCGGCAATTGGCAGAAATGCCTGGAAGTCGGCGTAGGACGAACTAACTAAGCAAGGTTACGCTAACTCGCACTTTTTCCAGTGGTCCATAGCTGGCTGCTTTTGTCCTTGAAAGTTAGCATCCTAATATCACGATTCATGACAAATCAGTGCTAATTCAAGCAAGCTAACATTACTGCACGTATTGTTCCAAGAATGCGGCGACGTGACGCTTGTAACGTTGGTAATTCTGAGTAATGGCCGTGGTGTGGCCGGCTCCCTTCACCAACCATAAAGACTTGGGTTGGTGAGCATTGCGGTACAGCGTCTTGCCCATGCTAGTCGGGACAAAATCATCCCGGGTGCCGCTGATAATCATGATAGGCAAGTGGTTTTTACGAATCTGAGCGATTGCATCCGCCTCTTTGAAGCTATAACCAGCACGTAATTTAGTAATGAGACTGGTTACGTTGACTAACGGAAACGCGGGTAAATGATAGAGTTGCCCCGCTTGATAACTAATAATCGCATCAGCACTCGTAAACGGACTATCGACGACGTACGCTTTGATCTGTGGCAACTGCCGTTCACCACTGGCCATCGTCATCCCGGCTGCACCCATACTGATACCGCTCATCACGATTTGAGTTGTGGCCGTTTTATGTACGACGGTTTTGGCCCACTGCAAGTCGTCGCGGCGCTCCAGCCAGCCGTAGCCGACCGCTTTTCCCTGGCTCGCACCACTTGCTCGGGAATCAGGAACCAGCACGTTGTAGCCGAGTTCATGATACATCCCCGCCCACGCACCCATCAAACCCTTATTCCCAGCAAATCCGTGTGCCAAAACAACAGTCCTCTTAGAATTTTTAACTGGAATATACCAAGCAACCAACCGTAAATGATCCGATGACTCAATAGTCCAAGTTTGCTTACGCGCATGTAAATACCAATACTTTTGGTGATAAACCGAACTTTTTTTCGATAGCTTTGTACTCTGCGTAACAAATGACTTATCACCACGGGCAATTGCCACGTGGTAAAAATAACTGCCAGCACCAATCACAGCTCCCGCTACCAGAACAACGAGTACCCCCAGTGTGATCCACCATTTCTTCATTAAAATTCACTCCTTGATGAGACAAAAATCTGTTTTGAGCGGGAAAATTTCGCCACTACTTCATAATAACCGTTATAATTAAAGATAACTAGACCAGATTGAGGAGGCTTCTTTTTATGCACTATTCCGAAACGTGGGATTTGGACAGTATCTTTGCTGGTGGCATTGATTCCCCAGCACTAACTGCAAAAATGTCCACGATTAAACAGCAGTTGACCACGACAGCAGACACCTTAGTTCACTGGCGTGCTGCCGCTGACACACCAGACGCCGACTGGTTTACCCAACTCGTCAACAGTCTGCAAGCCATTCAAGCCGGTATTGACCAAGCTACCGTTTTCGTGGTTGCTTATCAATCCGCACATGCGGACGACACCAAAGCCGCCCCACTATTGAACCAAATTTATCAACTTGATAATCAGTTAAACAATTTATTAACCCGCTTCAAGAAGCAGCTCGTTAAGTTAGATCAAGCCACCTTTGACACGCTCGTGCAACAACCGGCACTACAAGCCATCGCCTTTAACTTAACCGAAATGCGTCAGCAAGGCTTAGCGCTCCTAGATGACGACACTGAAGCCCTAATCAATGACTTAGCACTCGACGGTTTTCAGGGTTGGAGTGACCACTACGACACGTTAGTTAGCCAAATTCAAGTGCCCTATACCGATGAAAACGGGATAACCCAACAACTATCCGCGGGTCAAGCTCAAAACATGTTAGCAGCCGCCATGCCGAACGCTCAACGCGCCGAATTAATGTGCAACTGGGAGCACGCTTGGCAAACTCACGCCGCTCCCTTTGCTGATACGTTGAACCACTTGGCGGGCTTCCGACTTGCCAATTATCGTGCGCATGGTACGACGAACTTCCTACAGAAACCACTAGAACTCAACCGCATGAGTCAAGCGACACTAGACACAATGTACCAAGTTGTCGCTGACAGCAAGGACATTTTACTAAGTTACCTGAAGCGTAAGGCCCAGTTACTCGGTAAAGATCAACTAGATTGGCAAGATATTGAAGCCCCACTAACCTTGGGACAACTTCCTAGCCAAACTTACGATCAAGCTGCCGATTTTGTCATTAACAACTTTCGCCAATTTAGTCCAAAGATGGGCGCTTTAGCCCAACACGCCCTTGAACATCGTTGGGTTGAAGCTGAGAATCGCCCTAATAAGCGGCCTGGTGGCTATATGGAAAATCTACCAGAGACCCACGAATCCCGAATTTTCATGACGTTTACGGGTTCACCTAATGACACAGCCACCCTCGCCCACGAATTAGGGCACGCCTTTCATGGCAGCGTCATTCAAGATCTACCACTTTGGCGTCAAGATTACGCGATGAACGTGGCCGAAACCGCCTCAACATTCGCCGAACTGATTGTCGCTGACGCCAGTGTCAAAGCGGCCGATGATGCCAAAACCAAATTAACTTTATTGGATGCTAAAATGCAAAATCCGTTAGCCATGTTTCTGGATATTCGAGCCCGCTTCCTGTTTGAGACGCGCTTCTATACCGCCCGTCAGCACGGGATCGTCACTCCTGACACTTTGTCAGACTTGATGCTAACCGCCCAAAAAGACGCCTATGGTGATGCCTTAAATACTTACCACCCGATGTTTTGGGCTAGCAAGTTGCACTTTTACATTGACGACGTCCCGTTTTATAACTTTCCATACACATTTGGCTACCTTTTCAGTCTCGGTATCTATGCTCAAGCTAAAACACAATCGGACTTTGAAGACCGCTACATTGCCCTATTGCGAGACACCGCCAACATGTCGACCGAAGCCCTAGCTGCCAAACACCTCGGTGTTGATTTGACCAAGCCGGCCTTCTGGCAAGCTGGTGTGGCTTTGATCAAGCGGGATATCGATGAATTCATGGCGTTATCCGCACCGTTAATCTAAGGAATGGAAGTGAGCACATGTTTCCAGAACGTTTAAGAGCACTACGTCGGGGGCAAAAAATGACCCTCGCTCAACTCGCGGCGGCCCTCAATCAAATGCCGACCGCAGACAAGACGACTCGTCAAAATACCGCGGCTCAAATTGGTAACTGGGAGCGGGACTTACGGACCCCGTCCTACCTAGAAGTTCGTAAATTAGCCGAATTTTTCAACGTCACGACCGATTACTTGTCAGGTAAATCAGACCAAGAAGAGTATGACCTCGGTCGCATCTTTTTATCGGGCAAGCCGTTGACGTTTAATCAAGAACAATTATCCAGTGAAGACCGCTATGAACTGTTTCAGTTGATGGATGGTTACTTACATGGTCGCCAGCATCGGGTTTCAACGGATGCGACCGGCCAAGAAGAATTAGACTTACACTTTGATGACTAGGAGTTTTTTATGAATCCCAAGAAGTTAAAACAATTAAAAAAGCGGGTCAAAAAGCAAGCCGGTGCCCCGTATATTCAACAGTTGATGAAGTACCGCGACTTATTTAAGGATGATCCCCAAATTCTAGTACTGATCAATAATGTCTTGGAAAGTGACCGCTTGCTGGCAGCCGGCTTAGCTCCCCAACAATTGCCAGTCTTAGAAGTCCCTGATGATTTTCAGGACCATCTCTTTGAGCGCATCAATCAGCAATATGCCATGGGTGATCCTGCTGGTGATGCGGCTTGGAACCAACTATCAGCCGCTCTCCCAAAAGTTGACCAACTTCTACGCAATTTTCGAGACTATATCGAAGAGCAGTACGGGATGTGGGCCTATATCAGTGCGCCATTCCTGAAAGACCTAGCTGACTTCACCGGCAGCGCGCCAGTTCTGGAAGTCATGGCCGGTAACGGCTATATTTCCAAGGGCCTCAAACGTCTCCATCCTGGTCAGCCAATTTATACCACGGATTCAAAGGATTGGACACACGAAACTGGCAATCAGACGGGACGCCACCCAGTCACGACGATTGAAGCGTTGGATGCCGTCAGTGCCTTCAATAAGTACGCCGCAACTATTAAATACGTCATTATGGCCTGGTCACCGGACAAATTGACTATTGATTGGGACTTGTTACAAGCTATGCGGCAAAGTCCTTACGATATCCCATTGATCGTCATTGGCGAAAAATACGGCGCCACGGGTTCCAAACAATTTTGGGACCACGCTAATTATCAGGATAACGAGGCCGTTACCAAGTTAAATGCTCATTTCCGACCATTCGACCTGATTCACGACCACGTCTATGTGGTCCGATAATTGAACACGCGTTAAATTAAAAGTCGTGCTTTCAGGATTAAATTCTGAGAGCACGACTTTTAATTTTTCCGTCATAGCTGAATCTCTTTTTTGCCAAATTCATTCGTGATTTGCTTAAATCTTAGCATCACATTTTCAATTTTTGCAGTTGTTCCAATCCCGCCACCAACGATGTTCGTGAAATTCCCCCGGCAGCGAGACTTTGGTCGTCAAATTGATTAAGCGTCGCATAAAGCCAAATTCCGAGCTGCAAGAATTCAGCTTCCGTCATTGCGAACTGCAACGCTAACAACCGATGAGCGGCTTGAGCATAAGCCTTTCTGTCAATGAGTTGTGCCAATTCGACTTGATGTGGCAACGGCTGATCTTGATCTTGCGGAAACACCACCTCAGTTGTGCCTCCCTTATGACGACTAAGCGTGTACCCTAACTCCGTTGCGAACGCATGTAACTGCCGCATTAACCAATCACTTTCATCTTGCATTAGCATTAATCCCCCTAATTGTGTGCCATCCAATAAATCGCTAAAATTGTCAAAATGACTGATAACGTACACATGTACCAGTAAAATTGTTTTTCCGGTACTGTTCGACCATGCTTTCCCTGATAGGCATCCGCCATACTAGTGATAAACGTCGCCAAAATTGTATATAAGATCAATAACGTAAACGCGTAGGCCGTCCAAGCCGTCCCCATCGGTTGGTGCATTGCTTGCAAGCCCCAGCCAATCAACCATCCCACCAATAAAAGACCCGTAGGCGCTGCAATTAACCGTCGCTTCATCCTCATCACTCCCCCTAGAATTAGCTTCATTATCCGCTTTTAAAACTCTCAGACCAAGCAGAATGACGCCCTAAAATTATATCCGCATGATACCAAGCCTTTTCTGCACGAAATATTGTTAAAAGGTTCCGGTTTAAGATCAAAAGCAACCAGCTTAGGCCCGCTGGAAAAAGTTCGAATCAGCGTAAACATGCTTGGTTAAACGCGTCCTACGCCGACTTCCAGGCATTTCCGTCAATTGCTGGAACGCGGTGGACACAGATTTAAGCCGCAACCCACGTCTTAAATACTGGTCTTCCACTAACCAAGCAAAGGACGCTTGCTAAGTGAAATTTCACCGCTGAGCATTGACCGAAACGCCTTCCAGTCGGGACAGTGTTCGAATGGCTGACACGTGCGTTCCGAACTTTTGCTGGACTTGTCATTGTTTTTTACAAACAGTAATTTGTCAATTAACTGTCAGGTTGATGATGCTATTGTGATAACTTACCATTTCTGAATTACCTTAGTAATAGTTGAATATTTCGACAAAGTAGAGAATACACATTGATATTTCACTAAAAGTTCCAATAAAAAATAGTCAGCGACTAATTGTACCAAGTTAAGTGGCTGTTCATCAGCCATTCGAGCGGCTTCCCAAAACGTGTTCGGTGCCACTAAAGCCTGTGCTTGCTACGCCAACAGACAAATGCCAAAACCGCATTAATCAGTTGGCTAGGCAATGCTCGACTTCAACCCGTGGCCCCTCACAAGCTAGAGACTGGAGGGGCTGGGTGACAATGCTCAGTAGCCAAATTATTCTTAGTCGGAAGTGGGTTGCTTCCGGCTTAGAATAAGACTCGTATTTGAGATGACGCGGATTGTGCGTTAGCTCAAATCGACGTCGGCTGCGTTCCAGCAATTGTCACCCAGCCCCGGAGTTCGGCATAGGACGCGCACTGGCTGACGAACAGGAATCGAGTTAACCGGAACCTTTTAACAATGATTCCTGACCTATCCTAGAACAAAA
>NZ_JBVAYE010000008.1:0-137109 GCF_055413545.1 Lactiplantibacillus sp. 3062 | reverse complement strand
ATTTTGATTTAATACAAATTTTTAACACAGCTGCCAATTGGATATTACTACCCAATCCCAAAGAATCCATGCATAAACAACGCTGCACAAGCAGCCCCAACGAAAGGTGCAATCCCAGGAACAATGATCCCGTATTGCCAGTCGCTGTCAGCCTTGTTCTTAATTGGTAAGATGGCATGGGCGATCCGTGGACCCATGTCCCGTGCAAGGTTCATGGCGAATCCGGTTGGGCCACCTAGACCCATCCCAATGGCCCAGACTAAGAGCCCAACACCAATCGGCACGATCCCCGGCGTCTTCACTTCAGAAATAGCTAAAATCCCAGAAATAAAAATAAATGTATCGAAGAATTCGACGAAGAAGTTCCGTGGTAAGTTCCGCACAGCGGGTGCGGTTGAGAATAAGTTCCGAATCGTAATTGGGGAAATCTCATCAGCAGAAGCGGCAAAATGGTCCGCGTACATGATCCAGACGATCACGGCACCAACGACCCCACCCAAAACTTCTGCAACTGAATACGGGATAAACAATGACCATGAAAGGTTCCCTAAAATACATTGGGCTAATACCATGGCCGGGTTAATGCAGACATTGCCGAAAATGAAGAGGGCAATTGTAATCCCAAAACCCCATGTTGTAATTGCGAAGATATGGCCGGAACCGCGATACTTGGTCCCCTTTAAAACCTCACTACAATGTACACCGACACCAAAAATAATCATCAAGGCGGTTCCCATGAACTCTGCCAAAAGCTGATGAATCACTATCTTTCTCCTCCTGTGGCGTTGTTACGCCTGTTTATTTTGAAATAGACGCCACTTACTTTCAGAAAGCACCGGCACTTTTTTCACACGAACACCATTATACACAAAATCCGAATCGTTTAATATGTAAATCGCAAAAAGTTTTGATTTTACAGGATTAAACGTTCGGATTCAATTAAAAGGTTCTGATTATTCTTTTTTAGTCGTTTTTTTGCGTTTGAAGAATTGTCGCCGAATGCGACGAATCATCCGTGGAGACTTTGGCTCAATCTTATGCTCAAACCATTCCTGCACCGACGCATTGACGACACCACCAAACATCAAGAGAATCCCGGAAAAATTCAACCAGAACATCAGTACAATTAAACTCCCAATCGTTTGGTAAGTCGTAATCCGTTTAGCAAATAATTCGATGTACACCCGGAACCCTTGCGAGATCACGATCCAACCAATCGTCGTGACTAACGCCCCCGTCCAAATGTAACGCAATTTTACCTTGGCGTTCGGTACAAAGTAATACAACAACATGGCGACGACGAACATCCCAACAAAGGTAATCAAGTTTTTGTTTTCCAACAACTGATTGATCCAATTCGGAATGATGGCACGCGTGAGATTCGTCAAATTCAAGATTACGTCTAGAATCAACTGACTCAACGTGAAGAAAATCGCCAGCCCTACGATGAGGAGTAATAGTCCCAACGTTAAGAAAAAGGCAATAATTCGCGTCCATACGGCATTTTGGGCATCCGTGACCCCGTACGCCTCATTTAGACTCCTGCGAATTGCCGCAATGATTTTAGACGCCGACCAGACTGTCACCAAAATCCCAATTGACAAACTACTGCTGCTGCCACTAGACAGAAATGAAACTAAAATCGGCTTAAACGTCTGGTAGACATTACTAGGAATAACTTCCTGAGCGTACGCTAAAATCTGTCCAGACTTCAAATCAAACCGGGCTATGAGGTTTCCGGCAATCAAGATTATCGGGGCAATCGACATTAACGCGTAGTAGGCCAGCACAATCGCATTATTGCTGACATTGGCTTGTCCATACCGCCGAATAATAATTTCCAGGCTTTTCGTAATTTTAGGGTAACGGGCTTTTAAATTCATTCATTTATCCTCAACGCTCACTTATAGTATTTACAATTATACAATGGAATGCCGTGGGAAACACCTTTTATACTAGGATTAGTGCTTTCGGCGAATAGACTAGTCGGTCCAATCAGATCAATTGATGGCAATACCTAGCCGCTGACGAGTAAAATCTGCTTATCTTCCGGCCGTCAGCCACTTTGACAAAATCAAGTAGCTGCCTAGACACTCAGTAGTACCGGGCCATCTAGATTTTAACGCAAAAAAATAACCGGTATTGATACCCCCGCGGCATCCATCTCCGGCTACTTCACTAATTTCACATCTTTACAGGAGAAGTGAAAATTTTTATCACTATGTCAGTGCTTAATATTACACTGTTTATACAAAAATGTAAATAATTTTAATGTGTACCAATTTTTTTCATAATCGCTTGTAAGATGTATTCCGCAGCATGACCATCGCCATAAGGATTTTTAGCGTCTGCCATCCGTTGGTACGCTGCGGAATCATCTAACAGACTGGTCATCGCTGCCGCAACCTGCTGACCATCAGTGCCGACTAATCGTAACGTCCCCGCGGTGACCCCTTCCGGTCGTTCAGTAGTATCACGCAATACGAGCACCGGTTTATTCAGTGACGGGGCTTCTTCCTGCACCCCACCCGAATCCGTCATAATGAAGTAACTGCGCGCCGCCATGTTGTGGAAATCAAGCACGTCGAGCGGGTCAATGAGGTGAATGCGATCGGTATGGCCGAGGATACGTTTAGCGACTGTCTGCACTGCCGGACTCAAGTGTACTGGGTAGACCACTTCGACATCGGGATGCTGAGCAACCACTCGTTTGATGGCGACAAAGACCGCTTCCATCGGGGCGCCCTGATTCTCACGCCGATGCATCGTGAGTAAGATCATCCGGTGCCCAGGCTGAATCAAATCAAGCGCAGCGTGTTGATAGTCCATCGAAACCGTCTGTTTTAGGGCATCGATGGCCGTATTGCCCGTTACCGTGATGGCCGTATCCGGATGGTTTTCCTTCAATAGATTCTGCCGACTTAATTCGGTCGGTGCAAAGTACATGTCGGCCAGCACATCGGTCAGCTGCCGATTCATCTCTTCAGGATATGGCGAGTACTTCTGCCACGTCCGCAACCCCGCTTCCACGTGTCCGACTGGGATTTGATGATAAAAAGCACTCACACTAGCTGCAAACGTCGTGGTTGTATCACCATGCACCAGCACGATATCAGGCTTGACTGTATCCATAATTGCATCTAACTTCGTCAGTACCCGGCTGGTGATACCAGCTAACGTCTGATTAGGCTTCATGATATTCAAATCATAGTCCGGCGTAATGTGAAAAATCGTGAGCACCTGGTCTAACATCTCGCGGTGTTGAGCCGTCACCACCGTTACCGGTTCAAATTGTGGCTGTTGCTGCAACTGCAACACGATGGGCGCCATCTTAATTGCTTCTGGCCGCGTGCCGAAAATCGTCATTACCTTAATTGGTTTTGTCATTAACTTTCACCTGCATCATTTAGTTTCTAATCTCATCATAGCGTTAGTTACGTCGTGGCGCCATCATTTCGAGTAAAAGTTTAGTTATTTTCAAGGATTCAGCCAAACGGACGGGTAAGCAAAAACACCACCTTGATTGCAGGCACACGTTCTCCCGCAATTAAGATGATGTTCAGCCCGTACCGTTTCTAAAAAGGTACCGTCTTCAATAAAATATCACGAATCTTATACGCTACCTGGTTGTCACCACCAAAAACACCCTGATTTTCAAATAAGACTAAGGCGACTTTGGCATTTCGCGACCCCATATAGTAGCTATGAAAATTATTGTCATTGCCACCCACTCGAATCAACTGGCCTGCCTGGTAATAAACGCCTGCCGAATATTTAATTTGAAAATTATTCGCAAGTGACTTTAAACCGGCTTCGCCAACTAGCTGGCCGCTTTGAAGCCCATACATAAATTTATAATAATCCCCCACACTCATATATAGACTACCACAGCCTAATTCACTAGATTGTAACGGCTTAGAAATGATGCCACTCTGACCAAACCCATTAGCCAAGCGATACGAAGTCGGGTTGATCACATTGCCCGGAATATCGTTATATTCATAGGTATGTTTTAATCCCAATGGCCGAATGATGTCATTAGTCAAAGCCGCCTGATAGGATTTATGCGTCACTTTGCGAATAACCCCTGCCAATAAGGTAAAGTTCGCGTTGGAATAGGCATAAGCATGATTATTCGTCGACCGTAAATGTTGCAGTGTAAAGTTCAGCCGCGCCGTCTCCGTTGGTAAAATCGTCTTTGGTGTTATCTCAGTCATCCGAATACCGGAACGATGGTCTAATAGTTCACGTACCGTAATCTGATTGGCGTACGGAATTTCCGGGTAAAAGTGACTCAGCTTCGTCGTCAGACTCAACTTACCCTGATTGATCAGTTTTTGAATCATCACGCCAGTCACAGCTTTTTGTAATGACGCTAATGGATAAGCCTCCGTCGCAGTATTGCGGACTTGATTGGCATCATCCGCATAACCATACGTTCGAACCCGGACCCCCGCCGGACCGTTCGTGGTCAGTAATAGTGTCCCCATAATATGATGACTTTTGATCAACTGATCGATTTGCTTGATTGCCTGGGCCTCAGTAAGCTGGCCGGGCTTCAATTTAGGCTTAGTCGTCGTTTGCTTTTTCGTCGCGGATTTGATTTTTGACGCTGCCTGCTGTACTTTAATTGTCTTTGGTGTCACTTGCTGTGCTCCTTGACCTAATTGCTGTGATCCCCACACACCCACGCCAATCAACCCCAGTAAGATTGGCAATAAACTTAATAACCAACGCCGTTTGTTCATCATGATCCCCCCTGTTCCTGATGAGTCGCCCGTCAAATCTGACTTGACTACTATTTAATTGTCACAAGCATACGCCCTCACTTCTGACTTTGCATTAAAATGCGAATTATTGTTAGTCCGCCGAACCAAATCGCAAGCGCTATCAACAGCACGGTTTTACCACAATCACTAAAAATTCATCAAAATTTAGTTAATTTAACTCGTGCAATTTCCGAACGTGACCATTAAAATGAAGATTATAGTTAACTTATTCAAGGAAGGATGATCATATTGAGTCAAGCAACTGATTATGTCCAACACGTTTACCAAGTCATTGAACACCGTGATCCGAACCAAACCGAATTTTTAGAGGCCATCAACGACGTCTTCAAAACGATCACGCCAGTCCTCGAACAACATCCAGAATATATCGAAGCCAATATTTTGGAACGTTTGACCGAACCAGAACGGATTATTCAATTCCGGGTTCCTTGGCTCGACGATGCTGGTCATGCACGAGTCAACCGTGGGTTCCGAGTACAATTTAACTCAGCAATCGGTCCATACAAGGGCGGCTTACGGTTACACCCATCCGTTAATCTGAGTATCGTCAAATTCTTGGGCTTTGAACAGATCTTCAAAAATGCCCTGACTGGCCTGCCAATCGGCGGTGGTAAAGGGGGCTCTGATTTCGACCCTAAGGGCAAATCAGACAACGAAATTATGCGCTTCTGTCAGAGTTTCATGACCGAACTGAGCAAGTACATTGGTCTCGATACCGACGTTCCTGCTGGTGATATCGGTGTTGGTGGCCGCGAAATTGGCTTTTTATACGGCCAATACAAGCGACTCCGGGGCGCTGACCGCGGCGTACTCACCGGTAAAGGTTTGAACTATGGCGGTTCGTTAGCCCGGACTGAAGCTACCGGTTATGGTCTCGCCTACTATACCAACGAAATGCTCAAGGCCAACCAACTTTCCTTCCCTGGTCAACGCGTTGCCATTTCTGGTGCTGGTAATGTCGCCATCTACGCGATTCAAAAGGTTGAAGAACTCGGTGGCAAGGTGATTACCTGCTCCGACTCAAACGGTTACGTTATTGACGAAAACGGTATCGACTTCAAGATCGTGAAGCAGATCAAGGAAGTTGAACGTGGTCGCATCAAAGACTATGCCGACCGTGTAGCCAGTGCCAGCTATTACGAAGGTTCCGTCTGGGACGCCCAAGTAGCTTATGATATCGCGTTACCTTGCGCCACCCAAAACGAAATCAGCGGTGATCAAGCCAAGAACTTGATTGCCAATGGTGCCAAGGTCGTTGCCGAAGGGGCTAACATGCCTAGCAGTCCAGAAGCCATTGCGGCATACCAAGCTGCCAGCTTGCTATATGGTCCGGCCAAAGCTGCCAATGCTGGTGGCGTTGCCGTTTCCGCCCTTGAAATGAGCCAAAATAGTATGCGTTTGAGCTGGACTTTTGAAGAAGTCGATAATCGCCTCAAGCAAATCATGCAAGATATCTTTGCACACTCCGTTGCCGCTGCCGACGAATACCACGTTAGCGGTGATTACCTGAGTGGTGCTAACATTGCTGGCTTCACAAAAGTTGCTGACGCCATGTTAGCGCAAGGCTTAGTTTAAGCCAACTACATTTAATCGCATCAAAAAAACGGATTGTCATTATCGACAGTCCGTTTTTCATTATTATTAATCATAAAATTAAGTTAAACCTTATCAGCCGGATAACCCGTGTGCGCAACCAGTTGCGCGTAGGTTTCATGTAACGTCACGGCCGCGACCCGCCAGCCGACCTTCAAAAGCGGAATCAACCGCAGTGGGTCTTCTACCGGCACTTGATGTTCATGGGCGAACTTACAAATCGCCGGTAAAACTTCCATATCAGAATTAGCAAAATAATAATTACCGCTATCAGTCAGCACAAAGATCGTCGCCCGAAATGCGTGGCGTGGGTCGAGTCCTTCCGTTACGTGACACCGAATCGCACCGATCTGAATTCGCCGCACCGCACTCAGTGGCATTTCACCCAGATTGCGTCCTTCTGGTGACCACAAAACGACCTTTGTCGGGGTCAGTTCGACCATTGCGTACTTTTCGCTCGACGTCCCCGATAAGCGCCGTAACCAGTTACGTTCTGGTTTTGGCTTTGGATACTCCTGTCCCTGAATCTCAAAATGAAATGGGACCACGCACTTTTGCGCCCGCTCAATGGCCCGATAATGACCCGCAATTTGATGGTTCGTAAAAACAGATGCCATTGGTTTAAACATAACGCTCACCCCTCTCACCGTCAGTATACGCTTTCATGTGACAATTTACAGTGATTTCATCACGACAGTTTTCATTTTTTGTCGCAGTGTTCGGCTGAAAATAAGATAAAAATAGCGGCCAAATTACAGCGTAACTTGGCCACCACGATACTTACCAGCTTGGCTCAAACTATGTGTCAATATTCACTGCCCCTATGTGTGCTGACCGACTTGCGGTCACCCCCGCTTTGAACCATTCCGATAAGCCTGGATCAAAGTAATAATTGCTGAAGTCACCAATCAGACCTTCTGACCTCGTCATTGCAACCGCAGTTGCCTAGTCAACTCTGACCATCATTATTATAGCACCTTTGTTAACGGTTACACAACGCTAGAACTCATTCCTTAAGTCATCAAAAAAAGCTTGCCAGTTTGACAAGCTCTTGGATTACGCTTATTCAGCATCATTGGGCTGGCTATCATCAAAGTCAGCTGGCATGATGGCAAAGTTGCTAGCTTCAGTTGACAATAATGCTGCATAGGCCCGGACTTTGGCAGACAACGCTGGAATGATGGCACCATTCAAATTGTTCAACATTTCTTGTTCGTCGTCTTCAATTGATTTGTTGTCAGATTGACGTTCAATAATTCCCACCATCTCACCACTTAGGCGTACAATCGCAAAAACGGTCGCGGATAAGTCGAACATTTCTTCTTTATAGGTCACTTGTAATTGAGCCTGCACAACGTCATCGCCAAACGTCTTCTTAACATCTGGATTGGCGGTCGTATAGCTGAATTGCCCCTGACCAGGATTGTCATCGTCTTCAGAACGATCATAAACGATTTGGAAATGTAAGTCTTGGATTGCTGAGTTTAAGATTTCAATATTCATTTAGCCAAACTCCCTTTTATATATTACTCCCACCATAAAGGAAAACTTGGCAAAATACAATCAAATTTGCCGGCTTTTTGTGAATAATCCGTTAATATGCCGTTAACGTTTTGTAAAGTCAGTAACGGACCTTAGGTTGACGCTGACTCGAATTACTTATACACTAAATAAGGATTTTAGTTAAGGGGGGCGTTCTATCATGTCGATCCACCGAGGATTACCAGTGCTCGTCATCCTGGCCGTCTGTGGCGGTTTACTGACCCTGCCGGCAACCAATGCACAAGCCTTGCGAGTTCGGGGAACCCGTGTCACAATGCGAGTCAAGCACCGGGCGAAGCCGTCGAAGCACCACTACTCGAAACGGTCAGCCCGCTCACACAACGCCAGGCATCATCATTAATTTATTGCAAATCTAACTAAAAAACGATTAGCGTCCCGGTTACGAGACGCTAATCGTTTTTGTCGTTCTATTCACTGCATGTATAACTTTCTTAACCAGATCGCTCACCAGTGTTGTCTTAACAGCAGTATCACTGCCACACAACGTAACTAATTTTGTACCCGTTGTGCGTTTTTTTGACGAACCTTGTCAGGCATCGTTTCAGCCAGTAAGTACTGTCGAATCAGGCTGACGATTTGCTTATTCTGTGGTAGATCGGAGTGCGCCGTATTCGCCCCCGTTACAGTAATCTCCGTAAAATGCTTGACCTGATCTTGAAAGATGTACTTACCGTAGTTAACGCTGTTATACGGCACCGTCCCATCACTGGTATAGTTTTCCGTCCCCGCAATCGAGTAAACGGTTAACGATTCCGGCAAACCAGTCCGATAACGGTAAAGTTCCTTGAACATGCTCGTCTTGGCGGTCGTACTTGTCGATTCCATATTGTACGGCGAGGCAATCGTCATTAACCGGTCAATATGAACCTTCGGACTTTCCTTTAGATAGCGCTCTAAAAAGAGGGTCCAAATGAGGCCACCATTGGAATGACCTAGCGCATAAAAGTGATTAAAGTGATACGTTTTGACCAACGCCTTGAATGCCGTATTCAACCAGACAGCTTGCTTATCAATATTAGCTTTACCATCACGATTATTCGCGAAGCCAATCACGATGAACGGCTCATTATCATTAGCAGCAATCGAACCACTATACTTAATTATCCCATCCGTCTGAACTGTCAGCTTCAATACACTGTGTTTTTTCGGCGTTTCCTTCCCCAACTCGGTAATCAAACTATCAAACCGGTTCTGTGACGCACTCGATCCGGGGACCATAATAACTGGTGCCATCCGCGTCCGACCAGTGTTTTTCAGCGTCTTGATATTCGCTTGACTCCACGTGTAGGCCGGCCAACAGATCCCGACTAACAAACCGATTCCAAGAAGCCACCGCCACCAATATCGTTTAAGCATCCGCCTGCGCCTCCTCCTCAACCTGGTTTGCCAATAGGACAAATGGCAAGTAGATTGCTGTGGCTACCGCTATATTAATCAGACTAACGATGAAGGCCCGCCAGTCGCCACCAGTTCCCAGCCAACCGGTCAAGAAGCCCGGCATCGTTCTACCAACCGGATAAACGACCGGCGGCATCCATTGAAGCTTCAACGCGCACCACGTGATGACCATGCTAGCCAGTGGCGCTAATAGAAACGGAATCGCTAAAATCGGACTATAAGCAATCGGTAAGCCGACGAGCAACGGTTGGTTGATATTAAACAGTACTGGCAAGGCACTGGTCTTGGCCACCGTTCGATAATTACGGTTACGTGAACGCCACAAAATTGCAATCAATAACGCTAACGTCATTCCGGGACCACCTACGTTCGCAAACGCATCAAATAACGTATGGAGCGTTACTGGATTTGGCGCGCCCCACGCCGAACCGTGTTGCAACGCATATTCCAAATTTTGAACCGTACTCGTAGTACTGTTACCACTAAAGTCAACCGGACCGATAATCCCAATTAACCAGTATAAATTGCTGAGTGATGCCACGCCAATTATCGCTAGTAGCGACGCCCCCGGATTACTGAATGGTAAGGTGAAGACCGCGTAAAACAGGCCGTTTAATCCCCCTTTACTGACAAAACTAACACCATACCCGATGGCACTGAACACCAGCAAAGCAGCGACTATCGGTAACCAGTTCGCGTGTGCCCGCGCTAGCAAGTGGGTCTGGGTCTCGATCTCCTGGTGGATGTGTGGATACCGTGTCAAATGACTGAACAACCAACCAGTCAACAGGCCCACCAATAGTGCGAGGAAGATGCCCTGAGTTCCCAAATTATCTTCTAAAAACCGACTGCCAGCAGGCTGACCCTGGGTACTAAAAAAATTATAATTGATATTAAGCATGATAAAACTAATTGCCGCCGTCAATCCCGCTAACAGATTGTCACGCTGGGCACTCCGCGCAACAAAATTAGCAGCTGAAAAAGCCGCAATCACGGCAAGGATGCCGTTGATACTCAGATTAAGCATCGTCGTGTAAGTTGCCAAATGTTTAAACCCCGGCAGCCAGTGACTGAGATAATAAATATGATTCAAAAAACCATTGCGCTGAAAGATTGCCTGGTTCATAAAACTAACGTACGCCCCAACTAATGCGAATGGAAAAAGCAGCGTCAACGTATCACGTAAGGCGCGCCAATAACGTTGCCGCTCAACGACCCGTTCAAAGGTCAATAGGCTGTTCTGTACATGCTTTAACATACCTAACCCCCAAAAGAAATTTACTGTCTATAATATACGCTAGTTCATCGACCTTGCCCACTAGGTGCGTTTAATTTTATTGCCCAACACTAATCCATTATAATTATCGTAAAGATAACTGGAGGTGGTTATAATGCCAAGCCGTTACACAAATATTTTAGTACCCGTTGACAGTTCCGATGCTGCACAAGCCGCTTTTACTGAAGCGGTCAACATTGCCCAGCGGCACCAAGCAAACCTGACTGCGCTCTACGTGGTGGATGACAGCGCCTACCACACCCCCGCACTCGACCCGGTTCTATCTGAATTACTAGACGCGGAAGCCGCTCACGCAAAGGATGCCATGCGGCAGCGACAACAATTCGTCGCCACCACGTCCGCACCGAATTTAAAAACTGAAATCAGCTACGGGATTCCAAAACACACCATTGAGGACTATGCCAAGCAACATCCCGAAATTGACTTGATCGTGCTCGGCGCCACTGGTACCAACTCGCCCCATCGCGTAGCCGTTGGTTCAACGACCAGCTACGTCGTGGATCACGCCCCTTGCAACGTCATCGTCATTCGTTAATCGCAACGCCCGCTACTAGTCATTTGGACTGGTAGCGGGCGTTTAGACTAATACAGTATTCATTTCGATTTCATATCATTTGTGGCTACTTAAACCCAAAGCACCGTTCCAAGGTAACGTCACTAAAACGCTGCCCTGAAACGGTGCTTTCTAATATTCAACTGACCTCACCCGGACTCGAACCGGGATCAACCGCTTAGGAGGCGGGTGCCCTATCCAGTTGTGCTATGAGGCCATTAACAATCCGTAAAATATCATCTCACGGATTGTGCATTTTGGCAATTACTGATTGCTAAAGCGATCACGATTTTTCTTGCGCATCCCTTTTTTCTTAGAATGCTTATTGTGACCCTTCTTCTTTTTAGGTGTTGCCGCAGCGGGCCGTTTCCGGCTTGTCTCCACTCGTTTAACCTCATCTGGGTGACCAGCACTCACGACCCGGTGCCGACCGTTAGCCGCGTTGCCAGCCGTTTCTGGATGGTCGAACGTTAACGGTGGAACAACTTTATCTGGTTTCGTATCAACAATATGATAATCAACCAAGTAACCCGGCTTGATTTCATAGTCGGTCGTCGCCATCAGCTTCTTAAAGTCGCGGACATCATGGTCGTCACCGAACGTCAAGACTAGTCCATCAGCACCCATGCGGCCTGTCCGACCACTCCGGTGAATATAAGTCGTGACATCTTTAGGTAGCTGATAGTTGATCACAGCTGGCAATTCAGGCACGTCTAGACCCCGAGCCGCCAAATCAGTGGTCAACAACAGCCCGACTTTGCCTTGCCGGAATAACCGCAACGCTTTTTCACGTTCAACCTGACGTTGATTACTGGTCAAGGCAACGTAACTCACGTGCTGGTGTCGTAATTCTAAGGCGACATGTTGGAGTTCCTGCATCTTATTGAAGAAAACGAGGGCCCGCATATGGTCAACACGACTAATCCGTTTCAGTAAGTCCACCCGGTGCCGATTACCCACTTGCATCGTCCGGTGCCGAACCACCCCCTGGGTCTGATCAATGGCCCGCACATCGATTTTTTCAACATGCTGACCAAACCAGCGTGGCAACTCATCTAAAATTTTAGTTTCGGTTGCTGAGAAGAAGCCTAATTGTAACGTTTCAGCAAATGTAGCGTCGAGAATTTCACGAATCTGATCCAAGGTTTCATCTGTCAGTAATTCATCGGCTTCGTCGACGATCATCATCTTCAAATGCCCAAGCTTGATCTTACCATCCGCAATCAGGTTAGTAATCCGCCCCGGCGTCCCAACAATTACTTCAGGATGCTTTTTGAGCTTTTCCATCTGCCGCTTAACGTTAGCCCCCCCCGTAATCGCGAGGACTTTGGCATCGATCAACTGGCCCCACTCGCGCACCACGTTGGTTGTTTGCATTGCGAGTTCTTGTGATGGCGCTAAGATCAGTGCCTGCGTGCCTTCTCCGACCCGCAACGCTTCGAGCATTGGCCACGTAAACGCTAGGGTCTTACCAGACCCCGTTGGTGCGAGTCCTAACACCGATTGACCAGCTGCAAGTGGCTCGGCCACTGCCGTTTGAATCGGCGACAACTCGGTGAACCCCGCCGCCGCAAATTTAGTTTTAAATACGTCTAACATAGTGCCTCATTTCTATTTATCGGTATCAGGGGCTTCACCCGTAAAATATAGGTGCCCTGACTGCCGCAAATTAAATAATAGTTTATTAACATTTCGACTAAGTTGCCGCCAAGCTAAGTATTCCGTCTGGTGATTGCTTGGGTCATTGATAACGGTTGCGAAGTCGCGCGCCTCGGCCAGCATTGGATTGGTATCGGGTTGCGCCCCAATCGCATGCTCCTGACCATCCTTATCTTGATAAGTGATTTGTCCAAGTTCAGCAGGATTATCCATCACAATAGCGTCGCGCAGACCGTTGATTTCAGATGGCAAGAACGAATTACTAGTCTTACCAACGTTCAAGGTCACCGTAAAGTCAGCGTAGCGTAAAATAGCCACACCCTTACCGTCAACGCCCGTTCGAATCAAGGTTGGGTAGTAAGCCACCTCTTCCGGCATGCCGAACCAGCCGACCGCATCGTAGGCCAGGTACACACCTAAATCCTGAAGCGCCCCACCGGCAAAGTTCAACGAGAAGATATTCGGTTCTTCACCAGCCAAGACGGCGTCATACCGTGACGAGTACTTCATGTAAGTCAACGTCGCACCCTGAACTAAGGATAACTTTTTAATCTGATCCTTGACGCGTTGGAAATTAACTTCGTGAATCTGGCGTGCTGCTTCAAATAATAGGACATCAGGGTGAGCCTTTAAAACGGCATCTAACTGTTCAAATTCTTGTTGGTTCGCCACGGCTGGCTTCTCGACGATGACGTGCTTACCATAGGCGATTGCTTGTTTAGCCTGGGCAAAATGCAGACTGTTTGGTGACGCAATGTAGACCGTATCAAAACTACCCCGACTGAAAAATGCATCTAAATCCGTAAAAGTCTCATCGGCATGATTCTTGGCGGCAAAAGCCTTCGCGGTCTCAGCATGGCGGGAATAAACACTCGTCAATTGCCATTCACCAGAGGCAGCGGCAGCATCAATAAATTGTTGTGTAATCCAATTCGTTCCGATAATTCCTAATTTTAACATCGATTTGACTCCTCTCAACGGCGCTAGTCAACCAGTCGTGATTGGTGGCGCTTACTCGTGCGTTTAGTTTATAATTCTATTTTACCAGTTTTCGCCGTTAAGTTGGGCCATAAGGATCAAAAGTCACCCGCTATTTTGCGCATAAAAAAAGAGCCGCCACACGGGCAGCCCTTTTAAAAGCTAAGCTTATTGAGGAACAACGTTAGCAGCTTGTGGGCCACGATCGCTTGATTCTTCATCAAAGGTAACTTTTTGGCCTTCTTCTAAGGTCTTGAAACCGTCAGTTTGGATAGCTGAGAAGTGAACGAATACATCGTTGCCATCTTCACCAGTAATAAAGCCATAACCCTTATCAGCATTGAACCATTTTACAGTACCATTTTTCATGAACTAAATCCTCCTAGGATATAAAAATAAAAAGTAACTAACACATGTTATTAACACCTATAAAGAATTTACGGTAACACAATTAAATGATACTTTAAAACTTCACATAAATGCCAATCACATTATATAGATTAACACACTCACCCAGTAATTTCCAATCAGAACACAAATTAATTCAAAAAAATTAGTTACCGCCCTTCCGAAATTGATAAAATATTACGTTCATTACCCGCAGGTAACAGTGACATAAAGGCTTTAATAAGAATCCACTTATTACGTGACGTTAACGCCGTTTTAGTGGTATATTTTAACTATAGATTTATTCAGAAAGAAGGTTGATCCAGTGAAGCGGCGTGGCGCAATATTATTTGGTTTATCATTACTTGCAGGACTTTCTAGTACACTACTCCACAAACGGCACCCTAGTACGATCGCTGACGGTGACTTAGCGGTTTTCTACGCGGGAACTTGGACCTATCGTGATGAGGCTCATCACCGGGACCACACGTTGGAGATTGATCCCAACATGATGATTCGCATCGACGGGCGCTCGGTACCAGCCACCGTCGAATCCATCTCATCGAGTGCGCTCGTCTTACTTGATCAATATGGATTTCACCTTGAGGTGCGGGCTAATGAGCAACGACCTGTAACCCTCTTTGACGAAGCCGATGATCGCAGTTATGTCATCTTATCGCCAAATACCTAATGACGCTAGTGACGTCCTAAGGATTTTAATAGGTCGCCATCAAAATAAGTCGCAAGTTCAAGAAGAGTCTTGAACTTGCGACTTATTTTTAGTCAGCCTAGCAGCTAATAAGCTGTTAATTTAATTTGCGAAATAAGTTATTCAAGGATTAGGCCTTAATTTAAGCCCTGCGCCACAACTTTATTGTACGCTGTCACACTACCGTTGAATAGAATTCCAGCGAACTCTTGACGAGTCCCGTTCTGGCGGTAAACGGCGCGATCGGAATAATGCATAAACATCACTCGTCGTCCCTGTTGGTGGGTCTTCGCCGTGTCCAGCCATAAGTCAGTGTCTTTTAGTGCGGGCTTAACGATCTGCTTGGCAACTGCGGGCGTTGACCATACGACGCAGGAGCGATTATAATCCTGGTTCAACGTGGTCACTAATGCCTTAAGCTTGGCACGACTTTTTCGAACCGCAATCGTCTGGTCCGTGTAGTCACCGTAGTATTGCACTTGAATCGCAATTGGTAAATTGCCGATGCTATCCCCGACCGTTTTCTCGAAATAGGCCGCTTGGGCCGCAGCAGTCGATGAAAAACTAAACGTATGGATTACGCCAACACCTAAACTTGTGCCAACGATTCGTTCATAATTGCTTGCAAAGTTATCATCCGTATAACTAGCTCCTTGAGTAGCGTGTAAATAGACAAACTTGAGCCCATCATTTTGCAAGGCCGCAAAATCTAAATAACCGTCATTTTGTGACACAGCAACCCCACGGACATCAAACCCACTCACGACAGCGTCACTACGCCAACGTAACCAAGCCAAGCCGCCCCAAACGCTGCCAATGATTACTAATAGAACTAATAACCAGCCCAGTCGATAACGCCACCGCGCCCACCGCGTTTTTGCGTATACTGGTCGATAATGTTGCCGCTTTGTCATCTCATCAATCCTTTGCCTACAGCATTAAAGCTCCGTTCGTGTTTGACTAATGGCCTCGCGAACCCGGCCAAGACTTTCTGCCATTTCGATATTGCCATGAACAGCAGTCATCAAGAAGAGACTATCGATAATACTCATCTGGGCAATCAACGAAGTCAGCCCTTCCGAACGATAGTTAATTTCTTCTGCAACTGAAATAAAGGCAACGGTACTGTCCTTAGCCAGGGGCGAGTTACCGAAGCTAGTTAACGCGATCACTGGCACACTTTGTGAAGTCAGGGTAGCCAGCACTTGTAGTGTTTGCTGATTACGCCCGGTATGTGAGATAACCACTGCCACGTCGCTGGCATTCATCTGAGCCGCTTGCATCAGTTGCATATCATAGTCACTATTATGGGCACACGGAATACCGGTGCGCACAAACTTATGATACCCATCTAAGGCAGCGACTGCGGAGCCCCCGAGACCATAAAAGCCAATCGAGCGAGCATTCAGCAATAATTCCACCGCCCGCTTGAGATCTGCTTCCGTCATTACCTGACTTGTCTGATCTAGCGAACTACGAATACTATTGAATGTTGATTCCGCAATTCCTTTGAAAGTCGTTTGTTTTTCGACATCTTGAAAAGCTTCCGCATTAGTTTGTTCAATCGGTTCGGCCGCCGTTAGTTCACGTGAGAAGTCACGGAAGCTACTAAAACTAATCCGTTTGACAAACCGTGAAACCGTGGCCGTTGAAACGCCAACCGCGGCAGCCAAGTCTGAAATCGACTGAGCCGCCGTTTTAATTGGGTCGGCAATAATATAGTCAGCAATCTTGCGGTCCGTCACACTTAAATTCGGATAATAAGACCGAATTAAAGTCAGGACCCGATTGCGATGTACTGGTGATTGTGTGGACATTTCGGCCACCTCCATGACCAAATTTTACCACAATTCTTAATAACACCCTAAACTTCCTCACAGGTGCCACCGTCACAAACTCTTGAACACTGTCCAGTCCACAACGACTGAACCTCGTTGCCGCTCATTCGACAGTCCCCGTCGATACTAAGCCCTTACGAGTCTGTTTCGGCTTATCCAACATGTAAGTTCTAATCAACGTGACAATTTGCGCATTTTGAGGTAAATCGGAGTGCTGGGCATTCGTACCAGTAACCGTAATCTCTGTAAAATGCTTGACTTGCCCTTGATAGATATACTTGCCAGCCTCGACACTCCGCGCTGGAACAAGACCGTCTGAATCATAGTTTTCGGTACCTGCGACCGAATACATTGTCGCTGACTTAGGCAATCGATCGCGGTACTTAATAAAGTCAGCTAACATTTGTGTCTTATGATTCAAATTAGCTTCTGAGAAATTGTAAGGTGAGCCAATGGTCATAATTCGTTTGACCTTAATATCGTCGCGATTAAAATAGTGTTCAAAGTAGTACGTATAAATCAGACCACCATTCGAGTGACCAATTGCTTTGAAATTATTGAATTGATACTTGGCAGCCAACTTCTTAAAGGCCAGTGAGAACCAACGGGCCTGATGCTTAATATTATCATAGCCGTCACGATTATTTTGAAAGCCAACGACGATGATTGGCTCGTTATCACGGGCACGCAACGACCCCGTCATTTTAATCGTATCATCCGTCATCACGGTCAGCTTAATTAAACTATGCCGACGATGATCAGCCTTATTAAGTTGCTTGACTAAGGTGTCAAACCGATTCTGAGTCGCACTACTGCCGGGAATCATAATAATTGGTGACATCTGCGAATCATGGCGTCCTGCCATCGCAGCCACGTTGGTTTTCGTCCACTGGTATGAGGGCTGAATCAAAAAGCCCAGAAATAGTAAGCCTAATACAAGCACTAACAGACTTCGCCGCCGTCGCTGCCAATTAGGTCGATTATACATGCTTAGCACCCCCCACCTGTGCTTGCGCCGCCTGCACAATGGTTTCCGCCAACCGCATGAACGGCAAATAGATCACCACTGATAGTGCCAAATCAACGATACCAAGTAAAAGTGCCACCACGTTACCGTTAGTGCCGATAAAGGCAATCAACGGTCCCGGCGTACCCACGGGAACCGGATAAACCACGGGTGGAATCCAATGAAACCCAATTGCCAGCGCCGCCAGTCCCATATTTACGACAGGCGCAAGCACAAATGGTATTAGATAGATTGGATTATATAGAACTGGTAAGCCTGTCAGTAGCGGTCCATTACTATTAAAGAGCGCAGGTAATAGACTCCACCGCGCGACTACGTGGTAGTTATGATTGTTGCTACCGATATAAATGGCAATCACTAAGGCCAGCAACATCCCCGTTCCGCCAAACGTCCCAAATGCGTGATACAACGTGTTGGCCGTATACGGATACGGCACGTGATACGCCGAGTGATGTGTGAGTGCATAATTCAAATTGGCCGTCATTGTCGCACTGTTGGTCACCAAGCGTTCTTGGTACGGACCAGCTAGTCCAAGAATTTCTAACAACAGCGTCACAACTGCCATGCCAAAGGTCAGCCACAGACTGTGACTAGTCGTTGCGTACTTTTGAAATGCCGACCAACTTTCAGCAGAGTACGTAATAATCATCAGCCAGTTCAAAGCGAGGCTCACTAGCACGGCCAATACTAGTATTAAGGCCATTGGAAGTAGTGAACTGAAAGTCCGTGTCAAGATATCGGCCGTATGCGGACTACTTTGTGCCGGAACCGGCTTGCTGAACCATTTGAAGAGCAGGCCGGTCAAACCACCCACAATCAATGCGCCCGTTAGACCGTTAGTCCCGATCAATAAAGTGTTAAAAACACCAATTTGATTTTGATTCGTATACTGATAAGCCACGATCAATAGCGCAATCGCGGCGGTCAATCCCGCTAGTTGGTCATCGCGCTGATTGAGTTTGGCATGGTATTTTGCCGCACCAAATGCTGCTACTACGGCCACACCGTTGAGCGTCAAGGTTGTTAAACTATCAAACGGATAGTGTAAGTAACGATAGTATGGGACCCATTTTGACAGGTGAAAGATACTGGCAATAAACCCCGTTTTCGTCAACACGGTCAGTTGAATGATTTGACTGAACGTCCCAATCAAAATGAATGGGAACGTCAACATCAAGGTCCGTTGAATAATCCGATAGAAGTTAGTTTGCCGAAAACGCAACAAGCGCGGCACTAACCGTTGAATTAACCGTTGTTCATCAAGCCACACAATACCGCCCCCATTCCGGTAATCTACTGAACTTCATTATAAGCCGTTTTAGACGCTGCTGCCTATTAAAATCTGTTATAAATTTACATGCTATGCTGGTATCAACCATACTTATATCGGATTGTTAATTTAATCTGACTGGTCAACAACGGTGTGGCTTACGCTGAGACAGCAATCTGATTACACCAAAAAAGGCCACGCCGTAATTGCAGCGTGGCCCCGTCACCTAAATTTGATCGATTATCGCCAATTGATCTTGCTGAGAACGCGTTTTCCTAAGCCATTTTGCAGAACAATGAACACCGGATACGCACTGATCATCAGTGGTAGGTAAATCACAGCTAACGACCAATCTAATAGATTAACCAATGAGAAAATTCGGCCGGCAAACAAAAAGACTAGGACGAACAGTGTTGCCATTAACACGACTAACCCAATTTTGAACCGGTTCAACGGCCGGGCTGCAATCAATAACGCATTTAAACTAAAGATCCCGGTCATCAACACACTCAATGTCGCGGTCGTTTCGAAATTCAGCTGGAACTTATTACCTAACACCATGATGACCATGATATAGCCGACCACGCAGATCGCCGCGGGAACGGCAATCTCCATCACCTGTTTCATAAAGCGCCCGGTAATTCGCGTATAATCAGGCTGTAACGCCAAGAAAAAGGTTGGAATACCAACCATCAACGATGAAATCGGTGTTAATTGGATGGGCTCAAACGGGTAGCTGTGGCTCATGAAGATAAAAATCAACGTCAGAGCGACCGAATACATCGTCTTAATCAAGTAGAGCGCGGCGACCCGTTCAATATTATTGATAACGCGGCGACCCTCGTTCAGCACTTGCACCATCGCATCAAAGTTCGAATCGATTAAGACAAAATCAGCCAAACTCTTCGTGGCTTCACTCCCACTCGCCATCGCGATACTACAATCCGCCTGTTTCAGCGCCAACAAATCATTAACGCCGTCACCAGTCATCGCTACGGTATGGCCGTTGCGCTGATAGGCTTTAATTAGTTGCTCTTTTTGTTGCGGCGTCACTCGACCGAACACCGTATAATTTGTCACTAGCTGATCATAGTCGGGGGTAGTCCCCACTTGACTCATATCAACCAGCCGATCAGCGTCCTTGATCTCAGCCCGTTGTGCAATACTGGCGACCGTCACCGGATTATCACCAGAAATAACTTTTAGGGCGACGTCTTGATTAGCAAAAAAACCAAACGTCGTCTTAGCGTGTGGCCGCAACTCATCCGTAATCAGAATTAATCCCAAAGTCATCGGTCGAGTCGGTTTGGGCGTCGTTAAGGCGGCCACTTCGGCTAACACTAATACCCGGTAACCTTGTTGCGCGAGCGTTTTGATGCGAGACTGTAACTCGCTGGGTACCGTGGTAAAAATAAATTCCGGTGCGCCCATAACGTAAGCGTGACCATCAAACGCGGCCCCACTCCACTTACGACTTGAAGAAAAGGGAAGAACTTCTGTCGCTTGCACTGGTGGCTGACCAAAAGCAGTCTTGATGGCCCGGGCCGTTTCATTATCATCATCAATAGCAGTGACTAACGCAGCTAACCGGTGCTCCACTGCTGTCAAATCATGCTGGTTCCACGGCTCAACGCGTTCAAAAACTAACTTGCCACTAGTAATCGTTCCAGTCTTGTCGAGGCACAACGTATCGACCCGGGCCAGTGCTTCAATGGCGGGTAGCTCCCGCACCAATACCTGGTGCCGGCCTAAAGTGAACGCCCCAGCAGCTAAAGCGACTGACGTTAACAGCACCAGTCCTTCCGGAATCATCCCGACCATCGCGGCCACCGTCCCGAGGATTGCCCGGTTCTGACTTTCACCCCGCATCATAGTGGAAATGAACAGTCCAGCACCTAGTGGAATAATCGTAAAAGTCAAAATTTTGATAATTCGATTGATAATCGTTAACAGTTGACTTGGCGTCCGCCGTTTTTGCTTAGCTGCTCGCGCCATCTGCTTGATAAAACTGCCGTGACCAACCTGCGTTGCCTGCACGATTCCGTGACCACCAAGGATGACACTCCCAGAAACCAGCTCATCACCCGGCCCCTTAATAACCGGATCAGCCTCACCAGTAATCTGGGACTCATCGACCTCTAATCCAGCGGTCGCCCGCACGAGCCCATCCACAGGAATCTGCTCGCCACGGGTCACTAATAGTAAATCATCCTGAACGATTTCGTCCTGACCAATCGCCACCGTTTGACCGTCACGGCGGACTTGAACCTTAGTGGCCGATAATAATGCCAGCTTATCGACCTGACGCTTGGCACGAATCTCCTGAAAAATACCGATGGCCGTGTTGACGATGACCACGAATAAGAACAGCATGTTCTTATAGCTTCCCGTCAAAAAGACTAATCCGGCTAACAAAACATTGATACAGTTAAAAAGTGTTAGCAAATTATCACGAAAAATCTGTTTAACAGACCGCGTTAAGGGCGGTAACGGCTCATTCTTTAGACCCGCTGTCAGGCGCTGGTCAACTTGCTTAGTCGTTAACCCGTGTTCAATTGCTGATAAATAACGTTCCGACATGGTGGGCCCCCTTAAAATTAACTTTAACCTTATTGTAAACGATTTTTTAAGCCTGGGGCCAAAATAACGCCCTAATTTAGCGTTTACCATGCAGAATTAAGATTTTCATTACGATTGATCATAAAACTACTTCAATAAATCATTATTGATTTTGATTTCAGCCTTAACAAAGATTATTGTATTACGCCCCATTTACTGCTAAATATTGGCGAATTTAACCTATAAAAAAACGGCTATCTGCTAAGATAGCCGCACTGAATCTTAAATTATTTTTTCGTCTTATCAGCAGGTAAGTGTGTCTGGTCAATCGCTAACTGCATAACCTTCGTGAACCGTTCATCAAGTTCAGTCCCCTGCATCTTAAAGAAGCCGCCAATCTCTTGGATAATGAATCCGAACAACGTGGAACGGTACAAGGTATTCTCCACCCGCGCCGAATCATCCAGTTGTAATGGTTTAAACATATCCTGGTATAACTGCACAATTGCTTTACGAGACCGTGGGATTCTTAGGTTATCATTTAAGTCAAGTAATAACGGTGCCAACCCCCGATGCTGGTTGCAGGCCGCCCGGAATTCTTGAGCAAATGCCATCAAAGCCTCATCACCGTCAACGTCTGAGATTGTTTCAGTTAAACGATCCGCAACATTTTGAACAAATTGGAGGCCAACCTGATCTAATAAATCACTCAAGCTATCAACATAATTATAAATCGATTGCGGCCGCACATCCAAAACTAACGCTAAATCCCGAATTGTTAATCCGTTAATTCCCTTGCTTTCAATTAACTGATTAGCTGTTGCTAATACTTTTGCCTGTGTCAGTGTTCTTCTCTTTACCATCATGCTCCCCCATTTATCGGTTTATTTCGTTTATCATTATAACCCAAACTGGTCAAAAACCGAGATGAAATACATACTTTTATCAAAAGTAATACAATTGATGGTTTTTGTGGGTGTTTTTTGACCAATAAATACAATTATTTAATTTAATACGCTAAATTTGACTCAAACAGCTCCAGTGAACTAGTTTACAGCAATTACAGCGCATTATTTATTAAATTATTTAAAGCAATAATTATAATTATCAATAAACTGTTTTATTAGCCGATTCTAAATGATCTGTCTATTAAAATCGGACGAATTCAAATCAATATCAGCGCTTAAAAACGGTTATTTTGTGCTTCTAATTCAAAGTTAGCCCTCAAGCTGAGTAAAAAAGTGTGTTGGTTACCCGACAAATAATCAGGCACCCAACACACTTTTCATAATTTCATTAATAATCCAGTTTTAAAATGCTTATTGTTCGCGTTCTAACACCGTTACCGATTCAATATGTGGTGTTTGTGGGAACTGGTCCACGGGTTGGACCGGGGCACTAATATGGTAGCCGTATTCTGCAAACCGTTGGGCGTCTCGAACTAAGGTTGATGGGTTACAACTAATATAAACCACCCGTTTAGGCGCCATTTCACCGGCACTCTTGATAAAGTCGGCGTCCAAGCCCTTACGTGGCGGATCAACGACGATCACGTCCGGCTTAACGCCATCTGCTTGCCATTTAGCCATGGCTTTTTCAGCGCTATCCAAAACAAAGGTCGCGTTCGTAATACCATTCTTATCCGCATTCTGCCGTGCGTTATCGATGGCTGCTGGCACGATTTCAACACCATACACTTGCTTGGCATGTTGGGCCATCGTTAACGAAATCGTTCCGATACCGGAATAAGCATCGATCACCGTCTCATTACCCGTCAAACCAGCTTGATCAATGGCTAACTGATAAAGCTTTTCGGTCTGTTGTGGGTTCACTTGATAGAAGGACTGGGCTGAAATGGCGAATGTCAGGCCCAGTAACTGATCATCGATAGTGGCCTTACCAGCTAACACGTTGTTAACTGGCCCTAAGATCACGTTAGTCTTCTTAGAATTAACGTTTTGAATCACACTGACAACTTCAGGTAACGCTGCTTGAATCTCTTGTGTGACCACGTCAGCCATTGGTAAGTGTTTCGTTCGCGTCACAATAACAACCATCATCTCATGACTGTAATACCCACGCCGTACCATGATCGTCCGAATCGTCCCACTATGATGGAATTCATCGTAGGCTGCCTCGTGATATTTCCGTAAAATATCGCGAACTACCACGATAGCCTTATCAATTGCAGGATCTTGAATATAATAATCTTCAATTGGCATCAATTGATGACTGTTCTTCTTGTAAAAACCAGTCGTTAGTTGTCCTTGGACTTGTCGTACGGGTACTTGGGCCTTGTTCCGATACTGCGTCGGGTTGGCCATACCAATCGTTGGTAAAACTTCGACATCATCCATGTGGACCTTTGCAAATAATTCGGCCA
Source organism: Lactiplantibacillus sp. 3062 (assembly GCF_055413545.1). Classification (NCBI taxonomy): domain Bacteria; kingdom Bacillati; phylum Bacillota; class Bacilli; order Lactobacillales; family Lactobacillaceae; genus Lactiplantibacillus; species Lactiplantibacillus sp. 3062. The sequence goes on along the minus strand of NZ_JBVAYE010000008.1, from coordinate 113,105 downwards.
CCTGGTGCTGTTTAAACTTCAATTGTTCACTGTATTCCAAGTGTTGTAGTGGTGCAATCCCGGTTTGACGATAAACGCGCCCTTTAGGATTAACCCGATGAGGACTCACTTGGTTAATCTTTTCCACATCACCAAACGCAAAGTTCTTCGTCGTCTTCGTGACCTTGACCGTAATTTTTTCTTCTGGCAATGCATTTTCGATAAAGATTGGGTAATTATCGACTTTAGCAACACCCATACCCTGATAGGTTAAATCCATGATAGTGACGTCTAAAACTTCACCCTTGTGCACTGGTAAATTAACTTTCATTTGTTTCCTCTTGCTTTCTTTGTTAGTGACTTATTATTTTTTAGTTACTGCCTGGTAGCCACTGCTCCGGGCAGCGAGTGATATGGCCATTAATACTGCCACACTTGGCAGTGTCGTTAACATTTACTGATTAAACATGCTATTCAAATTGCTTACTGTGAGTGTCAAAACGCGCGAATTTGAGCTGTCTCATGCTTTGCACCACTGACAAATCATTGCTAAACCGACAAACGATTAAATCGTTAGGCAATGCTCAATCATGTCCCTGTGACGGTAACACTTTTAAAAAAATTACCGTCCACCATTGTATCGGTAAACGGTAATTTAAGCAAGTTATTCTGTTTTTTCGTCGTCCTCAGTTGCAGCTGGCAACTGATCAACGGCTGAGACAAAGTGTCGCTCAGCGTCTTCCAACTCTGGATCTGTATCCGTGATTGCCTCATCGGGGATCCGATCCGTATCGGCAAACATTTCGATATGTTGCTTCAAATTCCGGAACGTCATCGGTGCATCACCACCGTACTCCCCATCCAAGTTGATCATTAAGCGATCCTTGTCAGCTGGTTTGGCGACGACCTTGCTCGTCTTCACATAAATAATGCTTGGATCATTGATATGCTTGCCACCATTGAGCACTAATGTCATTAAGTGAAGCATTTTGGCAAGGTTGCTCGTCTTCACAATAATCATGGTAAATTTACCATCATCTAATGACGCGTCCGGCACTAACTGCTCAAAGCCACCAACTGAATTAGTCAGCGCTAAGAAAAACATCGAAGCCTTGCCCTGATAATGACCACCATCATATTTCAAATCCATCTCAACTGGTTTTACTCGTGGTAATAACTCAGCACCCTTGGCTAAGTATGCCGCGTACCCAAAAATCGACTTCAATTGTGATGGTACGTCATAGGTCAGCTCCGTTAACATGCCCCCAGCCGCAATGTTAATGAAATACTGTTCACCAGCCTGACCGATATCCATCTTAACCGTCTGGTTCTTTAGGACTACCTTGGCCGCCGCAACCGGATCATTGCGCGGAATCCGCAGTGCCCGGGCATAATCGTTGGTCGTACCCGCCGGAATAATAGCCATCTTAGGTCGCCGCTTTAACCCGGCTAACCCGTTTACTACTTGATTGATGGTCCCATCACCACCAGCTGCTACAATCAGTTCAAACCCGTCCTTGGCACAACGTCGCGCTTCATCAGCCGCCGAATTAGGGGCGGGCGTCGTTGCGAACGCACTGGTCTCATAACCAGCTTGTTCAAAGATACCAAGAATTTCAACTAAATCGTGGGCCAATGCCTCACGTCCAGAAGTCGGGTTATAAATAAGTCGTGCCCGTTTACGCATGTTTCCTATTCCTCCGCTCACACGGTCAAGCGTTCAGCGTCTCATCTCTACCCCAATGCTGGACATGCATCAATCGAGGCTCAACACCTTATCGACCAACGCTTCTACCGTGCTTTTAATGATGTCATTAATAGTTGGTTGACGACTTTCGGGTTAGCTTGACCACGTGTCTTCTTCATGATTTGACCCACGAGGAACCCAACGGCCCGGTCTTTCCCGTTCTTAAAGTCATCAATTGATTGTTGATTATTATCCAATACGTCGTCAACGATTGGTTGTAACTTCGCCGGATCAGACAATTGGACTAAGCCCTTGTCGTTGACCCATTGGACAGGCTCTGAGCCCGCCATAATGGCCTTAAAGACCTTCTTAGCAATTTTACTTGAGATGGTTTCATCTGAAATCATCTTGATCATCCCAGCTAAGTTAGTTGGCGTTAAGTCAGTCGCTAACAAATCAACTTTATGCTCGTTCAAGTACGCGTTAACGTCCCCTTGCAAGTAGTTTGAAGCTAATTTAGGATCCGCACCTTCAGCAACGGTTGCATCAAAGAAGTCAGACATTTCCTTAGTTTGGGTCAACACACCCGCATCATAAGCAGTTAAACCAAATTCATTGATGTAACGTTCACGCCGCGAACCAGGCATTTCTGGAATGGTCTTCTTAACGGATGCAATCCAGTCATCATCGATATCGACTGCTGGAATATCAGGTTCTGGGAAGTAACGGTAATCATCGCTACCTTCCTTGACCCGCATCAAGATCGTTTGGCCCGTTGTTTCATCAAAACGCCGCGTTTCTTGTTGGATCTTGCCACCCGCCATGAGAACTTGTTGTTGGCGTTGTTCTTCATATTCTAACGACTTGCGCACGTAGTTGAAGGAGTTCAAGTTCTTCATTTCGGTCTTCACACCATACTTGTCGGAACCGGCCGGCCGAATTGAAATGTTAACATCGACCCGCATTGAACCTTCTTCCATCTTAACGTCCGAAACGCCCGTAAATTGGATCCGTTGCCGCAACGCTTCACAGTAAGCATAAGCTTCTTCTGGGGAGGCAATGTCAGGCTTAGAAACAATTTCAATTAGCGGCGTCCCTTGCCGGTTCAAATCGACATAGGAATAGTCGTTTTCATGGGTGTTTTTCCCGGCATCTTCTTCAATATGCATCTCTTCGATACCGATTTTTTTCTTTTTACCATCAACTTCGATTTCAATCCAACCATCATGCGCAATTGGTTTTTCATGTTGCGTAATTTGGTAGGCCTTCGGGTTATCCGGGTAAAAATAGTTCTTCCGGTCAAAGTACGTGTGATGTTCGATTTCAGCATGTAAAGCCGTTGCTGCTTTAATCCCAGCTTCGACCACGCCCTTGTTAGGCGTTGGCAATACCCCCGGATACCCCCAGTCGATCACGTTCGTGTTGGCATTTGGTTCGGAACCAAATTGCACGGGTGAAGGACTAAAGATTTTTGAGTTCGTTTTTAATTCAACGTGGACTTCCAAACCAATCGTGGTTACAAAATTCATTAGTTAGCACCTCCGACTTTCGGGGTTTGCTTGTAAACTTGCGTTGCTTGTTCAAAGGCATAGCCCGCTCGATACATTGTGCTTTCATCAAACGCCTTACCAATTAATTGCAAGCCAACTGGTAACCCGTCTGCAAACCCAGCTGGTACTGACATTCCTGGTAACCCAGCCAAGTTGACTGGAATCGTCAAGACATCGTTCATATACATCGTAATTGGATCAGATAATTCGTCACCCAACTTAAAGGCTGGCGTTGGTGCAACTGGTCCCATAATCAAATCGTAGTCTTCAAAGACCTTATTAAAGTCATTGATAATCATCGTCCGAACTTGACCAGCTTTGTGGAAGTACGCATCGTAATAACCAGCTGACAAGGAGAAGGTCCCTAACATAATCCGGCGCTTAACTTCATCACCAAAGCCCTCGGAACGACTACGGACATAGACATCTTCCAAATTCTTAACATCGTCAGCCCGGAAACCGTAACGAATCCCGTCAAACCGTTGTAAGTTTGAAGAAGCTTCTGAAGATGCAATGATGTAGTAAGCAGCCACACCATAGCGACTGTTTGGTAAGGAGACTTCTTCAACCGTAGCACCTAAGTCTTCAAACTGCTTGACTGCTTGTTGAATGACTTCACGAACTTTAGGGTCGATCCCCTCGCCCATGTATTCTTTTGGTAACCCGATCTTCATACCCTTGATATCACCCGTCAAACCGGCCGTAAAGTCTGGTACAGTTTGTTTGGATGACGTAGTATCATGCACATCGTTACCTGCAATCATATTCAAAGCGGCCGCGTTATCCTTGACCGTCCGTGTCATTGGGCCAATTTGATCTAATGAAGATCCAAAGGCAATCAGCCCCCAGCGCGAGACCCGACCGTACGTTGGTTTCATGCCGACAATTCCGTTAAATGATGATGGTTGCCGAATCGAACCACCCGTATCAGAACCGAGTGCCACTGGCACTTGTCCAGAAGCCACTGCGACAGCTGAGCCACCTGAAGACCCACCGGGCACTCGACTGATGTCCCAAGGATTACGAGTGACATGGAACGCCGACGTTTCAGTTGACCCTCCCATGGCAAATTCATCCATGTTGGTCTTACCAACGATCAAAGCGTTGCTTGCTAATAGTTTGTCAACCACCGTGGCATTATAGACCGGCACGAAGTTTTCCAACATTTTGGAAGCCGCCGTCGTCGTTAGGCCCTTCGTCACAATATTATCCTTGACTGCCATCGGAATCCCAGCAAAAACGTTGTTCGCGTCGATGCCATCCTGATCCAAAGCAGCCGCCTGTTGTAAGGCCTGTTCTTCATTTAAATTCAAGAACGCCCCTAGCTTAGGGTCAACCTGATTCATATTCGCAAAAGTGGCCTTCGCTAGTTCCGTAGCACTGATCTTCTTGGCTACCAAGTCAGCGTGCAGACTAGTTAGATCTTGGTCGAAATAAGTCATTATTCACCGTCCCCACTTTCATCAATAATTGCTGGCACTTTGATCAAGCCATTGGCCGTTTCTGGAGCATTCTTCAGCAATGCTTCCCGGAGTGCTTCATCACTCTTAACTGCCACGTCTTCACGTAGCGTATTCGTATGATCACTCATCCGTGACGTAACGGGTACACCCGTGGTATCAACTGTGCTTAATTCTTCGAACATGCCGATAATTTTTTCTAGTTGCGGTGTGAACATCGCTAATTGGTCTGGTGTAAACTCCAATTTGGCTAAGCTCGCCACGTGTTGCACTTGTTCGGCATTAATTCGTTCTTCAGCCATCAGATTTCCTTCTTTCTCAAATCTTACTCAATATTATTGTTTAATCGTCGCCCTGGTCACTAAAGACATGGGTGTAATACGAACTACCCTTCGCCGTTCTGGCTAAGAAGCTTTGAATGTCACCATTGGCACTCTTAACCGTAATTTCAACCGGTACACCAGATGGCAAGTACCGTTTAGCAGCCGTTGCTAAGTACTGCGTGAAACTGATAATTTCCGTTTCGCTGTAGAACTTAGTCGTGATGTTGACACTTAATTTACTCAACGATTTGTCCTTGTAATGAGCATTCGCCGTTACGCCAGACAAGTTCGGGAAGAAATTCTGCACGTGGGACTTAAACTGACTAAAGTCCGACTCATCATTACTATTCGCACCTGAGTTCTTTGACTCAGAGGTCGCTGGGAAGACATAATTCTTCCAATTCAACGACGTCCAGTTTGAGATCGAAGTGGAGCCGTTCTTAGAAACCGCGTAGGCAATCATGTCGCCCCCAACTAAACTATCATTCGAAGACTGCTTATAGAGTGCCAAGACAATCGGCACATTCTTCAAAGCTGAGCGTTGCCGCAACCGCTGTAAGACAGTATTCGCCATCTTCTTACCTTGCGCCGTTAACTCAGTCGTTGAGATGTCCGTTTCGTATGTTGCCCCATATTCGACCTTAGTATAATAATCGACCGAGTTCATTCCCAAGCCAATCGTGACCCCGCCAAGCGATAACTTACTACCATTTTGAACCATATAATCTTGTTCTTCAAGCTGTTGTAAGTAAATCGGATTCCGAGTATTCGGATCCTTCTTACCGTTATTCTCTGGGTTCAAGCCCTCCGAATTGCTGCTTGATTTCCGTCCGAGCCAATTTTCAACTGTCGATGAGCTCAAATACTGCCCTTCTTGAAAGACATACTTACTCGTTAGAAAGACCTTTTTAGACACGTCCAATAAGCCACTTTCGAAGCTCTTCAAATTCATGACGTTATCATTTTGCGAAACGACCACGCCTCGCGACTTACTCGTCCGATAACGGCCATTTTTGATGACGCCTTGATAGAACTCACTATCAGCAGTTCCAGTGGTGGTCGTTGTTTTCGTTCCGGTCGTTGTGGTGCTACTACTAGTCGACCCAAAGGACGAATTCTTTAAATTACCGCAGGCGGCTAGAACAATGGCAGCTACTGCCACTAAGCCAATCGTGCGTATGCGTTTAACATTCACGCTTGTGCATCCTCCCTCATTGTTTCGCTGAACCGGGCTTCATCCCATACAGTAATGTCCAGCTGCTGTGCTTTTTGCAACTTGCTTCCGGCATCGCTACCTGCAATCACGAGATCCGTCTTTTTAGAGACGCTTCCCGTAACCGTGGCGCCGTGAGCTTGTAGCCATTGAGTCGCATCTGGCCTTGTAAAGCTTTCCAGCTTACCAGTTAACACGACCCGCTTGCCTGCAAACCAACTGTTACTATCTTCTGCCACGGTGGCACTAGGGCCTTGATAAGTGGTATTCACGTTGACTGCTTGCAATTCGCGGATGAGTGTATGAACTTCGTCGCTCTCAAAATATTGAACCACTGCGTTCGCAATCACATCGCCCATCGAATCGATCGCCGCAATCTCTTCTTGGCTAGCTGCCATCAACGCCTCAATCGTCCCAAAATGCTGCGCGATTAACCGCGCCACTTTAGCACCAACGTGCCGAATACCAAGACCGAACAATAACCGTTCAAGTGAATTATCACGGCTACGGTCAATTGCTGTCAAGAGCTTTTCAGCAGATTTATCTTTTATTTTATCTAATGTTAACAGTTGTGCCTTAGTTAATCGGTACAAACCAGCAACGTCACTAACCAGCCGATTTGCATAGAGTTGCGCAATGATTCGTGGTCCCAAGCCATCGATATTCATGGCATTGCGAGAGGCAAAATGAACCAGCCCTTCTTGGACTTGTGCTGGACATTTCGGGTTAATACACCGTAAAGCCACTTCGTCTTCCAAATGAACCAGCGGCGCCCCACAAGACGGACACGTGGTTGGAATAACTAATGGTTGCGCATCCTTGGGTCGTTTGGCTAAATCAACCGATGAAATTTCCGGAATAATATCGCCAGCCTTGTGTAGCAAGACCGTATCACCGATGCGGACATCTTTGGCCGCCACGTAATCGGGATTGTGTAACGAAGCCCGCGCAACCGTCGTCCCAGCTAGTTGAACGGGTTCCATAACCGCAGTTGGCGTAACGACTCCTGTACGGCCAACGGTCCATTCAACATCCTTTAAAAGGGTCGGCTGCTCATCAGGTGGAAACTTAAAGGCAATCGCCCATCGTGGCACCTTGACTGTCGCTCCTAGTGAGCGTTGCAGCGGTAACGGGTTAGCTTTGATCACGATGCCATCAATGCCATATGCTAATTCTGGCCGTTCATTTTGATAATGGTCAATGTAACTAAAGACATCGGCCATCGAATGGGCCACCTTAAAGTCAGGATTGATGGCAAAACCAAGATCTGCGAACTCCGTTAACATGTCACTCTGCGTACGGGCGGTTAACGGTTCATAGTCGGCAATGTTATACATAAACGTGCTGAGCTGTCGTTCCGCCACGACTCGTGAATCTAGCTGCCGTAACGTACCGGCCGCAGCATTGCGTGGATTCGCAAAGACTGGTTCTCCCGCTGCTTCTCGGCGTTCATTCAAGGCAGCAAACGCTGCCTTAGGCATATAACATTCCCCACGTACATCGATCGTCAGTGGTCGGGTCAACCGTTGTGGAATCGACTTGATTGTCTTAATATTAGCCGTAATATCTTCGCCAACCGTACCGTTACCCCGCGTGGACCCTTGAACGAGCACCCCATCTTCGTAACGTAACGACAGCGCTAAACCATCAATTTTCAACTCACAATTATAATCGACTGGATGACCAACGTTTTGTTCCAAGCGATCAACAAACTCTTGTAACTCAGCTTGTGAAAAGACGTCGCCCAATGACAACATCGGAATCTCATGGGTCACTTTATCAAAGCCTGCTTTAACCGTTCCACCAACTAATTGCGTCGGTGAATCCGGTGTAACGAGCTGTGGAAAAGTTTGTTCGAGTTCGACCAACCGTTCATACTTTTGATCATACACACTATCTTCAACGTTCGGCGCATCTTCGTCATAGTACTGCCGACGCCATTCATTTAACGTTTGCCGTAAAGCAGCCGCTTCATCAGCCGCCTGCTCAACCGTCATTGTGTTGGGTTTGTCCGCCATCAGCCAGTCCTCCTAACTAGTCCTGTACTTTTTGGATCGGTGCAAATGCGGCTAATAACCGCTTGATTCCTTCAGATTTGAAAGCAATGTCTAGTTCAGCATCTTCACCAGCACCGGAGACCTTCACGACCGTTCCGGTTCCCCACTTACGATGCTTGACTTTATCACCGATCGACCAACTATTCTTGTCAGCACCCGTGCCACTAGCCTTCTTGACCGTGGCCCGCGTCCCCACTGGATTCTTTTTATATGAAGGTGTAAAAGCACGCCGTTCACGATCCGCACCAAATGGGACTTTAGGACCAGTGCTACTTGCACCATCCAACGTATTTTCATTTTTGAGTAATTCTGGTTCGATTTCTTCAACGAAACGGGAAGCCGGATTATTCTGCCGCCGACCGTAAAGCATCCGTGAGTATGCATTGGTCAAGTACAGCTTCTTCTCAGCCCGCGTAATCCCAACGTATGCTAACCGCCGTTCTTCTTCCAGCTCGTCTTCATCCATCATTGCCCGGGACAGTGGGAAGATACCTTCTTCCATCCCAATCAAGAAAACAACCGGAAATTCTAGCCCCTTCGCTGCATGTAACGTCATCAGCGTCACGGCTTGGGGTTCTTCCTCAACGTTATCCACATCCGAAACCAGTGCTAAATCCGCTAAGAAGTCCACGAATTTGTCACTATCTTCATCTTCAGGTTGATAACTATCATCGAATTGTTTGGTGACAGACAAGAATTCTTCAATGTTTTCGATACGGGCTTGTGCCTCTAACGATTTCGTTGCCTTAGCATCTTTCAACGCCTTCATGTAACCCGTTCGGTCAAGAATCTCTTGTGTTAAATCCGTCACGGATAAGTATTCCCGCATAGCGCGCAATTCATTCATCGTCGCTGCAAACTTCGCTAAAGCACCCTTCGCTCGTGCTGAAATGCCATTAGCCATGTCAACATTGCTAGCTGCTTCCAACATGGAATAACCCGCTTCATCCGCGAACAACCGCAATTTTTCAACACTCGTTTGACCAATGCCGCGCTTAGGTTCATTAACGACCCGTTCAAAGTTCATTGAATCTTGATCGTTCACTGCCAAAGTCAAGTAGGATAAGACGTCCCGAATTTCTTTACGGTCATAGAACTTATTACCACCGACCATTGTATAAGGGATGTTCGCCTTAACGAGTGACTCTTCCATTACCCGGGATTGTGCGTTCGTCCGATAAAGGATCGCAAAATCGCCGTAGTCCATTTTGTCCTGCTGCATGCTTTCTTGAATCTTGGCAATGACAAAGTGAGTTTCATCACTTTCACTCTGACCACGATAATAAGAAATCTTGTCACCCGGTTCATTCTCAGTCCATAATTTCTTCGGCCGCCGCGTTGAATTATTGTTAATAACTGCATTAGCCGCCGACAAAATTGTCTTGGTCGAACGATAGTTTTGCTCCAACATCACCGTGTCAGCTTGCGGATAATCCTTTTCGAAATCGAGAATATTTTCCATGTTGGCCCCCCGCCAACCATAGATAGATTGATCCGCATCCCCAACTACACATAAATTTTTATATTTGTCAGCTAACAAGTTGACTAACGTATACTGTGCATTATTAGTATCTTGATATTCATCCACGTGAATATAATGGAATTTGTTTTGGTACCACGCCAGCGTTTCAGGATTCTGCTTGAATAATTGAATCGTCAGCATAATCAGATCATCAAAGTCAACGGCTTGATCAGCCGCTAATTCACGTTGGTATTGCAAATAAACGTCTGCCACGACACTCTCAAAGGGACTGGCAGCCGATTCTTTATACATCTCCGGCGTTTGTAAGTCATTTTTCGCATTTGAAATTGCGGATAAGATTGACCGCGGATCAAATTTTTTCGAATCGATATTTTGTTCCGTCAAGATTCGTTTGACTAAGGTCCGTTGCTCGCTAGTGCCGGCGATTGTGAACGCTCGGTTATACCCGATTTGTTCAATGTCACGTCGTAAAATTCGGACACACAGGGCATGGAACGTTGAGACCCAGACCTCCTGCGCCGATTCACCTAACAGCTTACCAACCCGTTCACGCATTTCGCGTGCGGCCTTGTTCGTAAACGTAATCGCTAAAACATTCCAGGGGTTGACCCCTTGCTCTTCAATTAAATAAGCTACCCGGTGCGTCAATACACGGGTCTTCCCCGAGCCCGCACCGGCCATAATTAGTAGCGGTCCTTCTGTGTCTAAAACGGCTTCTTGCTGCTTGTCATTCATTCCTGCCAATAGGCTTTCTTTCGACACGCTGTTCGCCACCCTTTCTAAAAATCAGTCACCAAACATTATAGCAAATTTTGGCCGTGATTGCTGTACTTTAAGGTCAGCATCTCATACAAAAATCGCGGTTTTTCCATTGTCAGTGACACCTATGTTAATTTTACAACTTCTACTATTCACGGGAAACGAATTGACGGCAATATTGCGTAACTTTAAGTAATTTTGAGACTCCCTCAATTTCTAACCAAAATACCCGCCACGCCAATCTCAACGATTCCCCCTCAGATAACCGTATCTCGCCATTTGGCTGGCTTCTCCCCAACCGCTAAAAAAATCCAATTCACAAAATGAATTGGATTTCGAACTTTATTTATTCACGACGGTTACCCATAATAGCTGGTCACCCGGTGCGAACAGTACGATTAGTTTAACCGTAATAATCCGTAAAACTAGGTTCTGATCATACACTACTCAGCTTCAGGTTCATTATCAGCCGGCGTCGTTTGCCCAAACTGCCAAATACTTGTGTCTTCGATCTGTTCGAGTGCTTCTTTAACACTTGGTGCTTCGACTAGCACGTGGCCAGCGACTGGTGCCCGGTGCGCTTGTAACAACGTTCGGTGATAGAAATTAAAGAACCAGTTCGTCTTAATCTGCCACTGCGTGCGAATGCCACTCTCCTGAGCCGGTGTAAAGTAAGCAGCAACCACGGGCATCAACTGCTTGACTGGCATTAACGGCAGTCCCGCAATTGCTCGCAAGTGTTGTTCTGCCATACTAATATTCGTAGCACGTTCGAAGACATAACCCGCCTGATGCATCGCAGGGACAATCCGCTTCACGTATAAATTACCACTCTTCGTTAAGAAGAAGGCAACTTCAAAGACACCCGTATAACTCAAGTTATCACTAATTTCCTTTGTGATCCGCAGCATTTCGTCATTCACAGCTGAATCAATTTGAGCTGGCACAATCGAGGCAACTAGCTCATGATTACGATACCGGTTTTCAACGGTTGGGAAGAAAGCTGTCGTATCACCACTCTTAGCGCCAAAAACGGAGAGTTCCTTATCATATGGAATCAATGACTCTAACAAGTATGTGCCCCAATCCAACAGATCAGCCGCCTTGACAATATCCGTCTGCGTCTTAATGACCAGTTGCCGATTTTGACCCAAGCCCTTTTGAATCGGCTTCAAAATACTAGGATATCCAATTGACCCGATCGATTGATAGACATCATCCAAACTGACAATTGTCGCTGACGGTGCTACATTCAAGTTAAGTTGGCTGAAAAACGCCCGTTCCAAAGAGCGGTCCTGTGTAATCTCAAGCGCATCGGCGCCTTGTGGAACCCGGGTATGGGCCGCCAAAAAATTAATGACCGACGCATCAATGGTTTCCGACTCGTAAGTCACCATATCACAACGTTCTGCGAAGTTCTGTAACTGTTGTTGATCATTGAGGGCCCCGACAACGCGAAAATCTGCCAGTTCCATGGTCTCAGTATTTTCGTTATCGCCGTATACCCCGACATTGATGCCAGCATTACGCGCGGCAATTACTAATCCAACACCATTAGTACTACTTCCAATAATGCCAAGCGTACCACCTGGGTTTAAAATCGAGTTGTCCACTTCAGTCCCTACTTTCCTATGCTTTAAATAATTATAATCTGATTATTGAATTATTTTAACGCTCATTATCCTGTAACAATCATACTTGCTGACACGCACAGTTGCAAGTTTATCACTGCTTTTTTCGGCGAGCATTGCGTCGCTTAACTCGCTTGAGCCAAAAGCCACCGGAGATGTAGCGTGGTTCATACGCGATCACAAACGCATTGGGCGCCGCGTCTTTAATCAGGCCATACAGCCGCCGTTCGTTCTTCCGTGGGGCCAAAATTTCTAGTTCTAGCCGCTCACCTTCTAGACCATAAGCAGCGTGTTGTGTGACCCCAAAGCCATTTTCACGGAGCACTCCCGGTAACGACGACTTGGGATCAGGTAAAATGACTGAAATCATTGTATACCCTAACGCTAATCGATCTTCAATTACCATCCCAACATACACCCCGACACCGTAACCTAACGCGTATACGACTAAATTGATCGGATTATTGAGACGATTTAAGACCAATGATAATCCTAGCACATAAATCGTAATCTCAATGACACTTGCAAAAGCTGCAAAATACCGATAACCCCGCATTACAAGCAAAAAACGTACGGTGTTTAACGTAATGTAAGCAAAGTTGATGATGAAAATAAGGACTAGCATCCCCATGTCAATGTGCATCACAATCCCCCGCTTTCTTAACTTAAGCCTGGGTGTCCTCCGATGCAAAGTGCACCCGGTCACCATCAAATGACGTAATCTGTGCTAGTGATTCTAAACGGACACCCCGATCAGCAATCAGTTGATGACCCGTTTGGAAGACTTTTTCAATCACAATACCGACACCCGCAATTTTTACGTGCGCTTTATCACAGATTTCAAACATCCCTTGAACCGCCTGACCATTGGCCAAAAAGTCGTCAATTAACAAGACTTGGTCATCCGCCTGTAAGAACTTCTTGGCAATCGAGATGTGGTTAGACGTCTTCTTCGTGTAAGAATAAACTTCGGCTGTATATAAATCATCAATTAACGTGACAGATTTGTGCTTACGTGCGAACACAACGGGCACGTGCATTGCTAACCCCGCCATGACTGCCGGCGCAATTCCTGATGATTCAACCGTCAAGATTTTCGTTACACCCGCATCTTGAAACAAGTGGGCAAATTCCGTTCCCATGGCAAACATCAGGTCGGGATCAACTTGGTGATTCAAAAAGCCGTCCACTTTCAATACTTCACCGGGAAGTACCCGGCCATCTTTCAAAATGCGTTCTTCAAGTTCTCGCATAGTACCCTCCTAGAATTATAAGCGACATTGAAATACTGCTATTAATTTCATTACTTTCTATCATACCGTTGTAAGTCATATTTTTGAATAATATTAATTAATTTTTGTGCATAACTTGGATCAGTCGCATATCCAGCCGTCTGCAATGCTTGCGCAGCTGTCTGATAATCAGTTGCCTTAATCACCGCAGCGTAGTGCTGAGAATCCCAAGTCGTTCCGTACGCCAATTTCTTGGCATGATCGACCAGCGAAGCGTGCCAGCTATCATAAACGGCGAAGCGCCGTTTGACCGTATGATAGGCCCCGTCATAATACTCCTGCGTCGTCATGAGCCGTCCCGACGTGGACTTAACCCCAAATAAATTATTATTCTCTGTCGCATTGGTACTTTGTCCCCAATCCGATTCCAAAATCGCCTGACTTAGCGTGATACTAGCCAGCACGTGGTATTGCTGATCAAGCTGTTGCGCAGCTGGTACTAGCTTTTTAATAAATGCCGCATGCGTTGTTGTAGGTGTTGTCGCCGTAACCCGCGACTTAACCGCCCAATTATGCTGAATATACCAAACCATCCCCACCATCGCCGCCAACACTAATAAGATATTGACCCACTGAAGGCGGCCCTTCTTCACAAATAATTGTGTCTTTGTCCGTTGCTTCCGGCGCGATTTTCGCCGCTTACCCGCCATCATAGCCGCCTCCTTTCTGGTAATTGCCTTACAGATTACACCTGTTCATTTATCATGAATTAGGATTAAAACATGCTGGTTTCTTAGTTCAAAAGCTGCCAGCTTAGGCCAACTGTAAAAAGTGCGCGTTAGTGTAAACGTGTTTAGATTAAGACTCGTATTTGAGATGACGCGGGTTGGGCGTTAGCTCAAATCGACATCGGCTGCGTTCCAGTAATTGTCACCCGGCCCCGAAAGTCGGCATAAGACGCGCACGTGCTGACGAATAAGAATCCAACTAACCAACATGTTTTAATTCTAAGTAAGCCTAAATCGCAATGAGCATCGGTCATATTACACTCTATTTTACCGACTTTTGAATTAATTTTACATGATTATTGGGCGCCAATTCCTTATTTTTTTGCTAAAATGTAAGTGGTCACATTCGATTAATCCTAGGAGGAACCTATAATGTCGAAAACTTATCGCTGGGCCATTGTTGGCCTTGGTAACATCGCGCACAGTTTCGTTAAATATTTTGATCAACCTGACGGAGAAATCTACGCCGTTTGCTCACGTTCGCAGGATAAAGCTAACGCCTTTGCTGCTGAACACAATATTCCCAAAGCTTATGGTAATTTAGACGAGCTACTGGCTGATGAACAAGTCGACATCGTTTACGTGGCAACGCCCCATAATTATCACATTGACACGATTTTACCCGCCTTACGTGCTGGCAAACACGTCCTCAGTGAAAAGGCCATCACAATGTCTAGCACCCAACTCGCAATCGCCAAGGAAGTGGCTGCTAGCAACCACCTTATCTTAGCGGAAGCGATGACCCTCTATCACATGCCATTATACGAGAAGCTCCATGATTTTGCGGCAGAACGTCATCTTGGTGATCTGAAAATGATCCAAGCTAGCTTTGGTAGTTTTAAAGAACCGGACCCAACTAATCGCTTCTTTAATCCCGACCTTGCCGGCGGTGCTTTACTGGACATTGGTGTCTATGCCCTAGCCTTCGTGGAAGAATTCTTGACTGCTAAACCATACATTACAGGAACAACCATGCACCGATTCAGCAGTGGCGTCGATGAATCTTCGACAATCACGTTACGAAACGCCAATGATGAACTGGCCACCGTTGCCTTAACGTTCCGAGCTAAAATGCCTAAACGCGGTATCGTCGCGTATGAGAATGGTTACTTTACCGTTGATACCTATCCACGTGCCGACAGTGCCACTTTCACCGACAGCGAAGGCCATACTGAAACCATCACAGCCGGCGATAGCACTAACGCCATGAATTACGAAATTGCTGACATGCAAAAAATGGTTGCTGGCGAATTACACAACACGAGTCTTGCTAAAACGACTGACGTTATGGATATCATGACTGCCGCTCGTGCACAATGGGACTTCCGCTATCCATTTGAAAACTAGTTATAAATAACATCTTTATGTAAATTAAAAAAGCTTAGATACCGTGTGTTTTTTCACACGATATCTAAGCTTTTTTTACCCCCGTGAAATACCATTGAAAAACCCCAAGCCATAAAATCAGAAAGCCAGCTTGGACTCGCTGGGAAAAATACTGCTTAGTATCAACTTGGTTAGTTGGCGCTTTCTCAAAGCCATACTCGTTTATTGAAGGACTAGTTAAAAATCAGTCCTAAGCCCATGAAAACGATAAATGAAAGACAAATCAACGTTGCGTTTTTAATTGAAATCGTGAAAGTTTCTCGTTTGACCTGTTTGTGCAAGAAGACCCGCGTATTTTTCCAAACTGGAATAATACTGAGCAACGTTAGTAAACTAAACTTTGGTAGCACACCCATCAAGACCGCAATCACCAGACAAGCATAACCAGCAACGTAACTCCATGCAAATACCTGAAGCATCACCGGTTTGCCAAGGTAATACAAAATCGTGTGTCGGCCTAACGCAATGTCCTCGTCCATATCACAAATATTATTAGCTAACATAATGTTAGAAATTGCAAAAATGGCCAGACCTGACGCAATTAAAACAGCCAGCGTTGACTGCCAAGTAATGGCTGCCGTGTCATACGTATTAATAAAGACGGCAATCCAGAAGATCATAAAGCCCATCGTAAAGCCCGAGAAAAATTCGCCAAACGGGCCTTGTGAAATTGGCTTCGGTCCGCCAGCGTAAAAGTAACCGACCGCATATGAATATAGCCCCATCCACAACAACGGCAACCCCGTTTGTGTTACTAACCATAGTCCGATAATCAATGAGATTCCGGCTAAACCAAACGTAATCGTCCGGGCCTGACCAATGGAAATCTGGTTAACACCGACCACATTAGTCTCTTGCAAAAATTCTTGATTGTCGTCATTACGTGGCGCGTGTAGGAAGTCTTGGTAATTATCATTCGCATTAGTCGCCATGTGAAAAAGTGAAGATGCAATGAAAAATAGCAATAAATAACCAAGATGTAACTGATGATAATTATAATAGGCGTACATACTCCCCAAAACGAACGGTAACACGCTCGCAATTAATGATTTAATTTCAACAAATTCAAGAAACACTTTTGGTTTCAATGATTTACACCATCCTTTTGTTTGACAACGAAACAAGTTATTTGTACCTTTAATATAGATTGTATTTTAGAATGTGACTGGCTGCAAGTGTTGGCGTCAAAACGTCCCGGAGCCATCTCTCAAATAAAGCGGGGTATTTTGATTATGATGCAAACCATTTGGCAACCGGAAAGTCTTGTCGCAAAGGAGCTAGCAGCGCTGAAGCCGTATCTAGCTACTAACGTAAAAATTGATAACGCCGCCATTAATGACCGCGTACACGACTTACTCGCTGCGGGTGGTAAGTTTTTACGCCCGGGCTTCTTTTACTTGTTTAGTCAATTTGGACCGGATCATAACACGGCCCGGTTACGTGCTGGCGCAGCGGCTATGGAACTACTACACGTGGCGACACTGATTCACGATGATGTAATTGATGAATCGCCAGAACGCCGCCATGTGACAACGATCCACCAAGACTACGGTCAACGTAATGCTATTTACGCCGGTGATCTGCTGTTTACCTGCTATTTCGATCAAGTCCTGATTGCTGCCAAGACAGCTGACGACGTTAAAATCAATACTGCGGCGATGCGAGCCATCCTCCAAGGCGAACTGGATCAAATGGCACATAACTTCGATCCGACGACCACGGTCGATGACTACTTAGCAATTGCTCGTGGCAAAACGGCCCGTCTGTTCAGCCTCAGTTGTGAACAAGGTGCCCACTTCGCGGGTGCCGACGCAAGCGTCGTTAAACTAGCGCAACAGATTGGTGAAAGGATGGGGTTAGCCTACCAGATGTTAGATGACGTCCTTGACTACGCCGGTGATGAGGCCTTAACTCAAAAGCCGGTGCTTAATGACTTACGGGACGGCGTTTATTCACTGCCACTTATCTACGCCCTGACCGCTGAACCACAATTGGCCGAACAATTACCCCAACCCGGCGACCACATCAGTAATGAACAGCTACTGACAATTCGCGATCAGGTCATTGCTTTGGGGGGCGTTACCCAGGCACAACAATTGGCTACTCACTATACCAAAACCGCACTGAACCTAATCGATCAGCTACCAACTGGTGAAACACAACAAACTTTACGCCGGCTAGTGACTGAATTACTGGTTCGCAACCATTAATACACAAATTAAATCAGCGCGTCAAAGTAACCTATTACTCTGACGCGCTGATTTTTCAGCTACAACCATTACTCACCCTACACCGCCGCGATTTAGTCAAAATTGTTATCCATTCCGCCGAAATAAATAGTATTATAGTGTTTGTATAAAAATTGTAATAACGGGGCTATTTTTACTAGGAGGGGTTTCATGAAAAAGATTGTTAATTGGTTGCTGGGGAGCGTACTAATGATCGCAGCGGTCACAATGCTAAGTTCAGTATCTGCGAATGCCAGCACTTACTATCATCGCACGCCAACGCGGGCAACGGCTAGAAAGGCCTATTATACGACCGATACCAAATCACATACCTTTAGGGCTAATGGTAATTATAATCGTTGGACATTCAGGGCCAATCATGATTTGAAGAACTATCGCAACACCGTCTGGACAACGACTCAGCAAACTGATATTATCATGCACGGCAAAAAGGTTCGTTACTACTGGGTTCACAATAGCAAGAATGGGGCCACTGGCTGGATTTGGAGTGGCTACTTAAAGCCAGTTAAAGCCAAAGCTGCCACCTCATCCGAAGCAACACTCGTCTCCAGAATGCGCGTGTCCAAAAAGGCTCAGCAAATCGTGACGGTCATTCAAAATGGCTCATCCACGGCCACTCTTAAACTTTGGCAAAAAACCAATCGCGGCTGGAAGAATACACTAACTTCCGCAAGTCGCATCGGGGCCGCTGGCATCGGCAATTCTCACGAAGGCAGCAGTACCACACCCAAAGGCGTTTATCACTTAAGCTTCGCATTTGGTAAAGCTGCCAGTGCAAGAACTAGTGGTATGGCCTATCGACAGATCAACCGGAAATCTTACTGGATTGAAGATCCACATGACCGGCAATATAACACTTGGCAGAACCGAAACTGGGCCAATAATAAGAACGAGCATCTGATCGATTACACGAAGGCCGCGCCCCACAATCAGTATCAATTAGCGATTGTGATGGACAATCACGGTCAGCATAATGGCTCGGGCTTCTTTATTCACGTCAAGAATCAATGGGCAACGGCTGGTTGCGTCTCAATCAATTACAATGATGTACGGACCTTACTCAGCCGCTTAGGCACGAAAGCCTACGTGGTCGACGTTCAGAATCGGGCACAATTACAAAATTACTAACAGGTTAAATCATAACCTGGCGATTAATTGCATATAAAAAGGACTTGGTCACAGCGACCAAGTCCTTTTTACGCTCTAAATCGGCGGTGTAATCAGTAATGGTCATCATGACCACTACATTCGTAGGCTGAATACCCATTCAGCGCAGTAATTAAAAGTCTGTTTCACAAGCCCAAGGTGCACGTGAGGACTGCTATCAACCGGATTACCGATCATTGTTCGCATCATCACGCCCTTGATCCAAATCATAAAGGCGTTTAAACCGCGGTGCGTTCGCATACAATTCGCTCGGCGTACCGGCCATATCGAATTGACCATCTTCCAAGAAGCGAACTTGGTCGACATGGTTGACCCCGGCCAAATGGTGCGTGACCCACAGAATCGTCTTATCATGCAAGACCCGGAACACCGTGGTCAGCAAATGGGCCTCGGTAATCGGATCAAGACTAACTGTCGGTTCATCTAAAATGATGATGGGCGCATCTTGTAATAAGATGCGGGCTAGCGCGAGCCGTTGTCGTTCGCCACCAGAAAAGCGCGCACCGCCCTCTTCTACAACTGTCTCGTAACCATCGGGGAGCGTGTCGATCAAGGGCGCTAACTCGACTGCTGCTAGTGCGGCTTTAACTTGTTCGTCAGTCGCTTGCAAGTTACCCATCCGCACATTGTTCATAATCGTGGTATTGAACAAGTACGGCTGCTGATCCAAGACGCCGAATAACTGGGCGCGCTCATTTTGTAACCGTGTGATGGGCACATCATTCAATTGAACCGTCCCACTATCCGGTGTCAGGTCACCTAAAATCAGCTTGAGCAAGGTACTCTTTCCCGTTCCGGAAGGTCCTAGCAGGGCTAACTTTTCACCGGCTTTTAAAGTCAGATTCAAACCGTCAAAAATCGCATGACCACCTTCCGCATATTTAAAGTCAAGGTCCGCAATACGCAATACTTGAAATGGCTCCGTTAAGACTGTCTGATCGTGTTCATCTTCAGGCGTGGTGTCTAAGGCGTTGACTCGTTTGATTGACCGTTGATAACTTGGCCACTCACTAACACCCTGACTAACAGACTGCATGGCATCGACCAACGGGAATACGGAGAGGACAAACGCCGCAATCCAATTGGAACTAGCCGCATTCGTTGTCCAGTAAAAACTACTCCAGATCAAGAGCGCCAAACAAATCACCCCGAAAATGATCTGAATCGTAAAATCTCGCCACCACTGAAAGCGATGGTCCTGTTTACGAAGTGCTGCAATTGCTTCGATAGGCTGGGTTTGCCGCTCATAGAAATCCGTTTGACGTCCGGCAATCAACCAATCACCGAGCCCCATTACCGAATCAGTCAGCTGCGTATAAAAGCCCTGTTGAATCTGACGACTGCGTGATTCACGAGCACCATTCAGTAAGACCGACCATAGCGGCATTATCACAACGACCAATCCTAACATCAACAACATCAATAGCCCGAACCACCAGCTAAAGTAGCCCAGACCAATCACAATCACTAGCGTCATCAACCAGGCAATCACCGTTGGAAAAACGGTCCGTAAATATAAATTTTCAATATGGTCAATATCGTCAGCTAAAATGCTCAGGACATCACCAGTCTGGAAATTTTGGCGAATCGCTACGGCGTGCTTGGCGACGGATTGGTACAGTTTCTTACGAAAATCTGACACGATCCGTAGCACCCAGTTATGACTCGTAATTCGCTCCGCATAGCGAAAGGCAGGCCGACCAATCCCAAACGCTCTCGTTAGAACGATTGGCACATAAATCATCAGAATATTATACGGGTGTCGTGCGGCTTTACTGATCAAGTAGCCCGAGTTGAACATCAGCGCTGAACCGCAGAAAAATGTCATTAGACCCAAAAACAGCGTCAGGGCTAGTAACTTTTTATACTTGCGCAAATACGGCATGACCCAAGTATCATTTTTAAAAGTTGCCAAAAAATCTTTCATTAGATCGCACCTACCATTTCATCACGTAACCGAACGTACGCCCCGTCATGCGCGGCCAATTCCGTCGGTGTCCCTTGTTCAACGATTTCCCCATGATCCATCACTAACACGTAATCCATCTGATTAATCCAGTGTAACCGGTGAGTCGCAAAGAAAACTAAGTGATTATCAAGTACGGGTAAAATCGTCGTTTTCAGTTCCGCTTCAGTTTCAATATCCAAGTGGGCAGTTGGTTCATCAAATAACAGAACTCGCCGCGAGTCGTCAAGAAAGGCCCGCGCCAAAGCAATCCGTTGCGCCTGACCACCACTGACACCACGGGAGCCTTCACCAATCGCCGTATCCAACCCCGCTGGTAACGTTGCAATCCAGGCCGTTAATCCAGCGTTTTCAGCAGCTCGTTCAATCGCTTGACGTGAAGCGTCTGGCTGATAAAAAGCGATGTTCTCTGCTAACGTTGCATGGAACAGATATGGGTTTTGCGGAATGTAGAAAAAGCTCTGCTGCCAGGCGTCCTGGCTCAAATGCGAGACTGTTTGCAAGTTGACTTGAATTTTACCCTGATCAGCGACCGGGGTTAGAAAGCCACCTAACAAATTGATCAAAGTTGATTTGCCGGAGCCGGATGCCCCAATAATCCCGATCCGTTGGTAACCATGCACATCAATATTAATGTGTTTTAAGGCCAGCTGATCATCATCATACTTAAAATCAACGTCATGTAAGCTTAACGTACTATCACTTTGCCATTGCACAGGCTGAGTACCAAGCTGTTGACGTTCAGTTGGCACCGGCAAAGCTAGCATCTTCTGGACATCCGCAAACGCATTCTTGCCATTTAAAGTGGCATGATAATCATTAGCAAATGTTCGTAATGGCAAGAAATAGTCTGGCGATAAGACCAAAATAACCAACGCTGGTAGCAACGTAATCGTGCCGTTAATCAAACCAAAACCAAGGAAGACCGCGACAACCGCAATCGATAAGGTCGTGAAGAAATCCAAGGCGAAAGTCGATAACATCGCAATCTTGATGACCGCCATCGTTTGCTTACGATAACCTTCACTAACCTGATAAACGTTGTCAGCGTACCGTTTGCTCAGTCCTAACTGCTTCAAGGTCGGTAAACCGCGCAGTGTATCAACGAAGTGATTAGACATCCGTTGATAGCCCACGTACTGCTTATCCGCTTTAGCTTGAGCGGCATAGCCCAAAATAATCATAAATAGAATAATTAATGGAAAAATTGCCAGTAGAAAAAGGGCCTCACGCCAACGCAACCACGCGATGTAAATTAAAATGATCCACGGGATCACCATCATGTCGATTACTTTAATCACAACCAACATTAAGTATGTCTGAACTTTATCGATGCCTTCAAGCGCTGTCGTCACCACGTTACCAGTCCCAGTCTTAGCCACATAACTTGGGCCGAGCCGGTATAACTTCTGCATCACTTTACGCCGCAGGTCACCCGTCGTCTGTTCGACTAACGGATACATCACACGATTTTTAATGACGACCAGTAACTGCCGTCCGACCCAAGCTAATGCGAACCATAGCATGGGCTGACTGATCGACGCCAATGAATGCAAGTGCCACAGTCCAACAATCGCCACTGATAGATAGTAGGCCTGAAAGACAATCCAAATACCCTCGACGATGGCCAGTAACCCTAAAATCGTGGCTGCTCGGCGCATCCCTGGTAGTTTAAATAATGCCGGATCAAACACATTCGATCACTCCCTACTTAAAATGAACGGGGTCGCACCCTGGCACTTGGCCAAGGTCGCGACCCCGTTGGTGCTGTTAAATTAATTGTACCACCGCACCAGTGATACTGTCGTCATCTGCATTTGAATTACGATGCCAACCGTTTATAGAAGACCCAGTAACTCCAAATAAAGTAGATCAACATAATCGGTAATACCGATAATGAGATTACAGTCATCAGATGCAACGTATATGGTGAATTAGACGCATCTTTAATCAGAATGCTGTATGCAGAATTGTTCGCCACCATGACACGTGGGAATAGTCCATTGAACAGGAGCACGACCACGTCGATCAGTGAGAGACCACTGCTAATAAATGAGAGCCATTCATGATTTCCATAAACACCCCAAGTTGCCAAGACCGTCAAAGCCACTAAGGCGACCACTAAAATCGTGGTTGAGATTGGTTTCTTGGTAAAGAAATCGGTGTTAAAGAACAGCAGAATTGCGAAGACAACTTCACCGGCAAACAGGACCCAGTATAACGGTTTGGCCCACTGAAGCGCCCGTTCACGCAACGTCCCGGTCGTCTTCAGACGAATAAAGTTTAACCCGTGCAAATAGCAGAGTAACGTTACGGCAACCCCACCAACGATTGAGAACAAGTTCACGTAATCGGTGAAGTGGGCAGTCATATCGCCATTGGCATTGATTGGCATCCCTTTGACCAAAGCAGTAAACATCATCCCAAATAGGAAGGCAGCAAAGAAACTACCTAGGGCTGCGGCCCATTCCCAGAAATTCCGGCCGGCGTCACTTTCCATCCGGCTTCTAAATTCAAATGAGACCCCTCGCATAATGAGGGCCACTAGAATCAACAATAAGATAAGATAGAATCCGGAGAATAAGGAAGCATACCACATTGGGAACGACGCAAACATCGCCCCACCAGCAGTGATCAACCACACTTCATTGGCATCCCAATGTGGGCCAATCGTATGAATCACAACATCGCGCTCAGCGCGTGTTTGGGCTAAGCTCTTAATCGTCATCCCAACCCCGAAGTCAAAACCTTCAAGGAAGAAGAAACCACTAAATAGAACGCCCACCAGAATAAACCATAAGAATTGTAGATTACTCATGACTGAACGCCTCCTTACCATAAGGATCGTACGGTGCGTCATCGCTAGCTTGTAACAAATCATCAGGTCCTTGGTGTAAGGCACGCCGTGATAAGACGATCATGACAATGCCTAAGCCACTGAACAAGCAGAAGTACACGATGTTAGAGATCAGCAACGAAGCGACACTAACATTTGGTGAAACGGCATCTGCAATCGTCAGTAAACCATAAACAACCCATGGATAACGACCTAATTCAGTAATCAGCCACCCGGCCGTGTTTGCGGCGAATGGTAAGAACGTACAGATTCCTAGTACCCACAGGAACCAGCGCTGCCGCTCAATCAGCGTTGACTTTGCACGGTTGAAGTATAGACCGATAATGGCAATCAGTGCGAAGAGCCCACCAGCTACCGTCATGACCCGGAAGCTCCAGAAAAGCGTCTTTGTTGGCACGTAGTAGTTCATGTCCTTACCAAATTTCTTGTCATACTTGGCATGAAGTTCCTTGTTAAGGGTATTTTGTCCCTTCACATTACCGGACAACTTATGATAGCTTAAAATATCCAACACATACGGGATTTCAATCGACCAGTTGGCCTTATGGTTCTTAGTATCCATCCCTTCAATAACTGCCCATGAAGCTGGCGAGCCGGAATCCTTATATAAGCCTTCCGTTGCGGCAAACTTCATCGGTTGTTCTTTAATGATGTAACGCGTCTGTAAATCTCCCATTCCAATCACACCGATGGAAGCAACCAGGCCAACGATTAAACTGACCTTGATCGATTTGCGGAAGAACGTGACGTTTTTCTTTTTGAGTAACGCAAACGCCGCCATCCCAGCAACCACAAATGAGCCGGTAACAAACGCCCCAAACAACACATGTGGTAATTCATACCAGAGCTGTTCGTTCTTGACGACTGCTGCAAAGCTCGTCATCTGTGCACGACCAGTCTTGGTATTGATCATGAAACCAACTGGATTTTGCATGAAACTGTTCGCTGCTAAAATCCACATCGCGGAAATCATCGTCCCAATCGACGTTAGCCAGATAAACGCACAGTGGAGCTTGGCATTAAACCGATCCCAACCAAACATCCATAACCCAATAAACGTGGATTCCATAAAGAAGGCAACTAACGCTTCAATCGCTAGTGGCGCCCCAAAAATGTCACCCATAAACCGTGAATAATCAGACCAGTTCATCCCAAATTGGAATTCTTGTATAATCCCTGTCACGACACCAACGGCAAAGCTAAGTAAGAAAATGCGGCCCCAAAATTGTGCCATGTGCTTGTACATGATGTCTTTTTTGACAACATACACCGTTTCCATGATGGCAACAACCAAGGCTAAGCCGATTGATAATGGCACAAAGAAGAAATGAAACACCGTGGTCATCGCGAACTGAAAGCGCGCCAAGGATAAAATACTTAATCCGAGATTCATAATGGTCCCCCCTTTATTAATTTATTCCCTACGAAAGCGGAAACACTTTATTCACCTTTCATAATAGCAAGTGATAAGTGAAATTTCAATCAATCTCAACTTTTATTCCCAAAATAGTCAAAGCCGCTAATTTTCAAGGCCACTATTAGTACGCTTATTCGTTTGTAAGTTCACATTTTGCAATCTGGCATCTGCTGGTAAAATCACGCGTGACTCCCGCGAATAACTGAGCTTGTCGCATCATAAAAATCAATCATCGTACTCAATCAGTTAACAAATTAGTTCATACAATAAACAACTGATGCCGTTATTAAAAAAGCACCTCATTTAACAAGTTTAGCCCGCGAAAACGCAAACAAGCCTGGGTTGTCGTGCTATATTTTAAAACGTGCAATAGAATAAAACGTTACGAGGAGTAAATATAATGAAAAGGAATTCACAACAATCAACCACCGTTGATCATTATAAAATGTTCAAAGATGGCAAACATTGGGTTTACGCGGGGATTACCATTGCGGGGCTCGGTAGTACGTTAATGCTGACGACTAACGCCTTAGCAGCAACGGCTACCCCCGTTAGTGCCACGACCACTTCTGCGGCCAACGCCCCAGCTAGCGTTGCCAGTCAACTCAGCCAAGCCGCCGGGGCAACGGCAACCGAGTCAACCACGACAAGTAGCATGACTACTGGTGAAGACAGTAATACCACGTCAAATACCGACAGCAGCGCTACCACTGACACCAATCAAATTACGACTAGTACTAACGCTACTGAGACTAGCGCGACTGAACAAGCCACAAGTGCAGCGTCAGCTACCGACCAAGCTAGTGAGGTTGCTAACAGTGCGAGTGGCACAGTAACTAGTCAGACGACCAGCGCTACTAATTCGACGGCAGCCAATACCATAAGTGGTAACGAACAGGCCGCTAGCTCAGCGACGAGTGACGCTACTCAAGTCACGGATATGGTGACAGCCACGACTAAATCAACGACCGATTCAGCTATTGATTCAACTGATGATACGAGTACCAACACCAATTCGACCGCTGCGGCAACGCCAACTAGTGTGGCGACGACCAGCGCGGCTAGTGCCGCGACAAGTGACAGCGGTCATGGCTTAATCTACGAAACCAACGACACGACTGGCAATCAAAAGAGTACGGTCACCATTACACAAAGTGGCCCTTACAGTGTGACCTGGAAAAAAGTTACTACCTCTGATAAGACGGACACCACCACGGTCACGTTAGATGCCAGTGATATTGTGGCCGTCGTTAATACGATCAAGGACTTAGCAAATCAAGCAGCGACCCCGTCTGGAAAAGAACAATTAGCAGCAGCCAAAGCCAAACTGACGACAATTCTTGACGAGTTGAAAGAGCTCCCCACAGATATCGCCAGCACGATCGTGGGTAATGTACTCTACCCAATCGTCTTCACGGGAACTGGCTCAGAAGCCCTATCTAATTTACGTACTGAAATGAACCAGCACCGCTATGACATCTCCAATACGTGGACCGGCCTCGATCCAGTCGCTTATGCTGCTGACCGGGCTGCGGCCGAAGAATATTACCCGACAACGGTTACTTGGTGGGATAACGTTACCAAAGAAACCTGGACCCTGCCTGAATACAATGACCCGACGCAGTCTGTCCGTGCTTACTATATTCAAAATGGTGATTCCACCAAGACCGTCATCATCGGCCAAGGTTGGACGGAACATGTTGATTGGATCGGCTACGTTTCAAAAATTTGGTATGACATGGGTTATAACGTCCTCATGCCGAGTCAACGTGGGCAGTTCCTAAGTGACGGTGATAACTTAACGTTTGGTTATCAGGACAAGTATGACTGGCTGAATTGGGTTAAGATGGTCGACGAACGCAATGGCGCCGACAGTCAAGTCGTCTTTTATGGTCAATCATTAGGTGCCGACACCGTGTTAGAAGCAGCCTCAGTTCCTGGACTTTCAAAATCCGTTAAAGCAGTTGTGTCGGACGCCGGGTACGCAACCTTACCAGAACTAGGTAGTTCGCTATACAACAAAGCCATCACCGCCGTTTCAAACGCACTTCAATCCATTGGTCTGCCAGCCATCACGAGCCTGCCCTTCTTATCCTATGATAAAATCGTGGCCGCGATGAACGCTCGTTTGATCAAGGAACAAGGTTTCAGTGTCGATGACTTATCAGCAACCGATGCAGCTAGCAAAATCACTATCCCGTTACTCTTGATCCACACGCAAGACGACGCCTTCATTCCATATACTCAATCATTGGAATTAGCGGCCGCCAATCATTCTGCCAACCAAGAAGTTTGGATCTTACCAGGGACTGTCGGTGGTCACGCTGCGGCTAATAACGCGATCCTACAATACCGCCAACACTTGTTAGCTTTCTTAACACCATTGCTATCCGTAGCGGATGCTGAAGATGAAGCAGTTGATGTTGATCAAGTAACGGATAATCGTAATCAGGGAGCGGCTGACAACGGTACAACGACCGATTCCACAGCACAGGACAATGTTACCGATGAAACGACGGCTGACGAGGCCATCAGCGACCATCAAACTATCGTGGATAACACGACCACTGACACTACCAACATAACTAGTGATACAACACCAGACACGACCAATCATGCGAAACCTAATGATGATTCAACGACTAGTTACGTTGACTTGAACGACACGGATAACGCAGTGGATAATGATTCCGACACGGCGGTTGACGCAACACGTGCGACGACCACTGTGAACCAGACAAGCACTATCGATCAGAGCAGCGTGATTAAGGGCCAAGTCAGTGATTCAATTATGGTCAGTTCAAACGCCACGACTAACACTGACTGGTTAGTTAATCACGATGACAGCGGTTCGGCCGTCACGGCTAGTCTGCTTCAAGATTATAGTGACCAGGAAGCAAGTGTGACGACGCCAGCCACGGTATCTGCCACAACAACTAATACTGACAGTGCCGACTTAGTTGCCGTCTCCTCACCAGCATCCAAAGCCACAACTGAGCTCCCGCAGACCGACGAAACAACTCAGTCATGGCTCGCAACGCTGGGTACCAGTCTCTTAGCCCTAGCAACGGGGATTTGGGCCCAAGTTCGGCGACGTTTTAATTAGTGAACTTTTACCTGTTACGTCCACTGGTGTGTTATCCTTAATAAAACTATCGTGCGAAAAGAGGCATCATCATGGATATTGGAACACAAGTGACGTTCATTTTGGAAGGCCAGAATTATACCGGGACCATTGCGAAAAGTTACACTAATTCGTATTTAATCACCTTTACAAGTCCTGATCCAGCCATCGTTGATAAGTATCACAACAAAGTAATTATTAGTCAGAAACAAGTTCAAGCCGTTAAATAGCGATTTAAAACAGCCACCCTTGAAATTCAGGAGATTTCAAGGGTGGCTGTTTTAAATTTGAATTGATTCAAGCTAGCTGTCACTTTAGCGACTTATTTTTTAAAACGTAGTAATGGTGTCCCGATCAGTGGTGTGAGAATTCCAGCTAAAATCGCTTCCGGAATCCCATTCGAGGCCACGATCGTTAACAAGTACGGCATTAGTTTGCTCAAATTAACTTGATAAAAGCCGGCTGCTTGATGACTATAGAGTAGCCCAATCAAACCTAAGACTAGAATCGTGTTCGTTAATGCCCCGGCCACGCCCGCCAGCGTCATCCCCAACACTTTTTGATGCCGCTTCTGAAACCAAATAAAGACCCAACCGGCTATCAAACCGACGAGAATCCGGGGTATCACCGAAATCAATGGATTGGTAAATACGATTGGTGCTAAGGGACTCGTCGGTGCGACGAACGCCCGTATCCACGCAATAATTCCCCATGCGCCCCCAATAATTGCCCCATCACGCGGTCCCAAGACCACGGCGGCCAGGATAACCGTCACGTGAATTGTCGTAATACTCAATCCTGGTAATGGAATGTACCCAAAAAACGGAACAATATTCTGAATGATCACGATTGCCATTAGTACCGCTAATACACTGATATGATAGGCGTTTGAACGTCTCTGCATCATCAGCCACCTCAACTCTCTTTACCTTATGAATTATGCGCTTAATTATAGCATATCCCAAAGCTTAGTAGCCGCGAAAAGAATGGGTGCTTACCCGCCCCGGTAAGCACCCACTATTAATTACGATTTTGATTCTTTGGCACGTAACCCTGCTCGAATACGGGAGTGCCGATAACTATAGGCAAAGTAAATCACGATGCCAATAACCAGCCAAATACCAAACATATGCCACGTAAATGCCTGCAAATTAAGCATCAGGTAGACACATGCGAGGAACGAGACAACTGGTAACACTGGATAAAATGGTACTTTAAATGAACTATTGATTTGTTGTAGCGTTTCGTGTCGACGCAGGAAGACAACACCGATAGACACCATAGCGAATGCAAATAGCGTTCCAATATTGACTAACTCCGCAATTTTATCTAATGGAATCACAGCCGCAAATACACTGGCAATAATGCCAAAAATCCAAGTACTCTTAACTGGCACTTTGGTATGGGGACTGACCGTCCGAAAGACTTTCGGTAACAACCCATCCCGGCTAATCGCAAACAGTAACCGGGTCCCACCATATAACATGACAATCAAAACGGTCGTCATACCGACAACGGCACCCAGTGACACAATCCCCGCCGCCCAGTTTTGATGAATGACGGCTAAGGCATACGCCACGGGATCACCCACGTTAAGCTTACTGTAATGCACGACCCCGACCAGAACGGCGGCCATTGCCACGTATAAAATCGATGCTACGACTAACGAACCGACAATTCCGATTGGCATATTACGCTTAGGATTTTTCACTTCTTCTGAAGCAGTCGACACCGCATCAAACCCAATATACGCGTAGAATGCTAACGACGCGCCTTTGACCAGTCCGCTAACACCATGGGGCATGAACGGATGATAATTGGCAGGTTTCACAAAGAAAATTGCCACGCCAATGAAAAGAACAATCACTAGAATCTTAACGATTACCATAATTGAATTGACCCGTGTTGACTCTTGTAACCCACCGACCAATAACAGTGAGACGGCCAAAACCACGACAAAAGCAATTAAGTTGAATCCAGCACCACTGACACCGGCAGTACCAGCTGCGGCGGTCAGAAATGTTGGTAGTTTTAGGCCAAAGCCGCTCATTAAATTCTGAAAGTACGATGACCAACTTACCGCCACCGAAGATACCGCGAATAAATATTCTGAGATCAGAGACCAACCAAGAATCCACGCTAAGAATTCCCCAAAAACGGTATAAACGTAAGTATAGGCACTCCCCGCCAAGGGAATGGTTGAAGAAAATTCAGCGTAACATAATGCGGCCAACGAACACACGACCGCAGCAATCACAAATGAGAGCATGGCAGCCGGACCGGCATACTTAGCGGCGATAATTCCGGGTGTGATAAAAATCCCAGAACCCACGATTGCGCCAACCCCCATCATGGTTAAACTAAATGCGCTCAACGTCTTTTCGAGGCCACCCTTATTAAAATTAGCTGGATTGACTGATTTTTTAACCAGCAATCGTTGTGATGCTTTCATCCGGTACGCCTCCTAATCAAAATCTTAATAATGCAACGTTGTTAATTCTATTAATTTTTGTGCAATTAGTCAAGTAAATCTAACAATTTCAATCAATTCCTAATTGAATCCTTTCAAGGCAGCACTTTACAGCATTGGTTATTTTAAACAAATTTATTAATAATCCATAAGATTCACTAATTTTAATTTAACCGCATTATTATGGGTTACGACTTAACCAACTTTTGTTAATCGCCGCTGAAAACCGAGCTGACCAGTCCCACAGTCATACGTCCCGACTTAAATTTGTTTCTATCATATTCATCTGTTTAAATGCAATCGCCACAAGCTTGTATCTTCAAGCACTCCTTTCGCAAAAAATTAAGGTCGGTCAGCTGAAAGAATTCGACTGATCGACCTTAATTTTGACCTTTAACATATTTTAATCGGGTTCAACTCAAGCAGTTTTGATCAAAAAAGAAGCATCCCGTCTCTTTCAACCGGAATACTTCTAAATAAACTTTAAATATATTGGATCAAGGTCATCAAGACTGGCACAACCACGATGAACAACACGGTACTCGTTGTCACGATGTTAGTGGCGTATTCCACGTCACCATGTGCTTCGTTAGCCAAGATTGGTAACACGGCTAGCATTGGCGTTGCTGATTGAACAATCAAGGTTTGCGATGCTAAGGTTGGGAAACTTGCACCGAGATTGCCAGCAACCATCAAGACAAGAATCATGATGATTGGTGACAAGATGAAGCGACCAATCAACGCAACAATCGTATCACGGTCAAAGCGAATACTCTTCAGACCAGCGTCGGCTAACACGATCCCGATATAAATCAAGGAAAGTGGTGTTACTAAGTTTCCAACGTAAGTCAACGTTGAACTGACAAATGATACCTTCATGATTGGAATATTTAGCAGTAAGAAAATTAATGCAACTAAGAAACCAACCAATGGCATTGGAATGACTTTCTTCCAATCAATCTTGTTATGCGTCTTTTCCTTGGATTTCGTCGGGTCGTCGTTTGAAATCAAGAAGACCCCAAATGCCCATGTCGAAACGGTATTAACAATATAGTAAACAAGGAAATACGTCATACTCTTGTCACCGAACAACGCAATGTTCAAAGGTAACCCAATGAAAATCGTGTTGGCGTTGACGATCGCATTGATGAAAATCCCCTTACGACCTGGACGGACCCGCATAATTTTAACTAGCGCAAAGGCAATCAAGTAGCCAATAATCACGGCTAGAAATGCATATGCCAAGTAACCTGCAAATGATCCTAATTGCCCACGAGTTAGTCGGCTCAGCACAGATACGAAAATCGATGCTGGCAAAGCGATATTTTTGATAAATTTGGAAATTGTTCCAGCAAACTTATCATCAAACCAACCTGCTCGTCGTAGGACGAAACCTAATATCATGATCAAAACGACAACTAAGACGCTTTGAATTGAATTCCATAAAACTCCCATGTGCTCTTATACCCTCTTACAATTCTCTTATTTTACCGACACTATTTGCTGATGGCCCGGTATTCTGGGACCCACTTCATATCAGCAACCGCTTGTTTAGCATCTGCAATTGGTTCTTTGTTGAGCTTCTGATCGATAACACTTTGTGCCACGACTTCAGCTAATTTTTGTGAAAATTCAGTAATTTTCGCAACTGGTGGCAATACTGCGGCACCCGGCTTCGACGTATCAACGATTCCACCTAATGCGTGGCAGGCTGCTGACAAGGTTTCAGCGTTCAGCACCTTGGCTGTTGAAGCAATCAAACCAAATCCTAAACCAGGGTACATCAAGGCGTTGTTTCCTTGACCGATTTGGTAAGTGACACCTTTGTATTCAACATCATCAGCTGGAATCCCAGTCGCAACTAAGGCCCGGCCGTCAGTCCATTTGATTAAGTCTTCCGCTTTAGCTTCCGCTAACTTGGTTGGGTTAGAAAGTGGGAAGATGATTGGCCGTTCCGTGTGCGCCGCCATTTCCTTAATGATGCTTTCAGTAAAGGTACCAGGCTGAGTCGATGTCCCAATCATAACGGTTGGGTGAACGGCTTTAACAACGGCTTCCAAGTTGGTTAATTCGTCGGCGTTGCTAAATTCACTCCGTTTGCGCGTGAAGGCTTTTTGGGCTGGGGTTAAACCTTCCGTGTCGTCAAATAGTAAACCTTGCTTATCAACAGCGTAGAAGTGTTGTTTAGCTTCTTCTTCTGTTAAACCAGCTTGCATCAATTCATCCAAGATTTGGTTGGCAATTCCCATACCGGCCGTTCCGGCACCAAATGATAAGATTTTTTGGTCCTTGATGCTTTCCTTTGAAATGTTCAATGCGCCTAAGATACCAGCTAAAACAACCATCCCGGTTCCTTGGATATCATCGTTAAAGGTTGCGATTTGATCCTTGTACTTGTCCAAGATTACTTGCGCATTGTCGCGACCGAAATCTTCAAAGTGTAACAATGAATCTGGGAATAATTGTTGTTCAGCAGCAACGAACTTGTCGATCACATCATAGTATTGTTCGCCGGAAACACGCTTGTGCCGGTTACCAAGATACAATGGATCATCTAATAATTTCTGGTTGTTTGTTCCAGCATCGATGCTAACTGGCAGTACTTGTGATGGGTCAATGCCGGCAGCGGCGGTGTAAACCATTAATTTACCAATGGCAATATCAACACCGTTAACACCCCAGTCACCCATACCAAGAATACCTTCAGCATCCGTAACAACGACTAACCGAATATCACGGCCGTCCGCTGCATTCTTCAAAGTTGCTTCAATATCTTCAGGTGCATCTACGGAAACAAAGGCCGCATTTTGTGGGTCCAAGAACAATTCATTATATTGTTCAATGGAATCGGCAACGACGGGATCATAAACGATTGGCATAAATTCAACCACGTGTTCATCCATCAAATGGAAGAATAGTGTCCGGTTTTCGTTAAAGAGATTCATTAAGAAAATCCGTTGTTCCAAACGACTGGGCTTGCTCTTGAATTGGGCATAAGCTTGTGTCGCCTGTTCATCAATTGTTTGAACCTTGCTTGGTAACGTCCCCGTCAAACCAAGTGCTTGACGTTCCTCTTTGGTAAAGGCAGTGCCTTTATTTAAGAATGGGTTATTTAAAATTTCACTTGCAGTTTTTGTCATTACTGCGGCCTCCTAATTAATTTACATTTTCATCAATTTTCATTGCTAGGAAAAACGTCCTATCAATTTACAAGTAATACTGTAACGCCAGTAAAATGTTATAGTCAAAACTATGATATGATATAAATATATTAAATAAGGTCGCTACAAAAGCTGATTTAGAAAGGAATAAAAATGAACACAAAAGACTTAGCTTATTTCGATGAATTAATTTCTCAAAAAAATTTTTCAAAAGTTGCGAAAACATTCGGTGTGAGCCAACCAACTGTGACCACCGCAATCAAACGCCTGGAGTCTGAATTCGGGGCACCACTCGTGATTCGTGACCGTGTTAAAAATACGTTACACGTCACTGCTAGTGGGGCGCAACTTGCTGAACACGCTAAAATCGTTTTACATGAGTTACGCCTCGCCCACCAAGAAATCGACAATCTATCCCAAAATCGACTGATTTTAGGATTACCGCCAATTATTGAAAACCATTATTTTCCAAAAATCGGTGCCCGATTGGCCGCGGAAGGGCTATTAGCCGGTCTCGAAACCATTGAGGGGGGCTCGATTTGGCTACGTAACGCTGTGCGGGACGGTCGCGTTGACATGACCCTACTTGGTTCGGTGGAGCCGCTCGCTTACCAAACGTTGATTGCCGAAGAATTTGACCGTCAGCCCTTCTGTATCTACGTGTCCAAACAACATCCGTTAGCACAACGTAAACGGGTCTACTTTAACGAACTACGACGTGAAAAATTTGTTTTCTTTAATAGTAATTTCATCCATAATACGGCCTTCAACAAACTCACGCGCCGGAATCACTTTCGCCCCAACATCGTCTTTCGTTCCAACGATACCCACGTTTTAATGAAATTGATTGGTGAAAATGTCGGCATCGGTTTCTTTACCAAAATCGTCGATCACTACCGTACTGACGTCGTACGACTGGACTTGATGGACATTGAACCCCCTGAATTCATCACAAGCATCGTCTACCGAACAACCCATATTCTGACCCCCGTGCAGCAACAGCTACTGACCATTTTGCACGAAACATTAGCGGTTGACACTGATCAGACCGATTAAGCAAAACTGCACCACCCTTACAGAATAGTCTGTGAGGGTGGTGCAGTTTTCGTAATCAAGACAAATTGCGATATATCCAAATGAAACAATCGTGAAGACACGTCAATCTCAAAGTAAAAGTTGAACCACTCAAGGAATCGTGCTGTTCACTTAGACAGATGGCTCAGTCGCGACGTTTAAATCTTCATTTTAAGTAATTGATCAATAAACCGTTGTTCATCAGTGGTTGGTAAGTACCCAGCCCGTGTGACCACCGAGATATTGAAGCTGACCGGCAATTGATCTTTGATTTCCAAACATACGACGCCATCATCCGCTTTAACCACATCACGAACCAGTAAGCTAATGCCCAAGTTGGCTTTAACTAAGGCTTTGACCCATGAGATATCGGGGGTCCGGTAGATAACTTCTGGATGTACCCCGGCAAAGTCACAATAGGCTCGGAAGGCTTGTGGGTGCACGTATTTGCCATCTAATCCAATGAACTGTGCCTGACCGAGATCCTTAAAACTAACGGCGGCTTGTTTCGCCAAACTATTTTGAGGACTCACGATAATACTGAATGGCCGTGCCCCTAAGCGAACCGCACGAACTGTCGGCAAATCAAATGGTAAGTAGGACCCTAATAACGCGATGTTGATCTCACCATGCACTAACTTACGCAATAGCTCATCTGAGCCCGTTTCCGTTATTTTTAACTGTTGCAGTAACCCGTTCTGAAGTAACTTTTCCGCAATTTGAGGGAAATATAAAGTGCCAATAATTGGTGGTAAGCCAAAACGAATATCAGTCTGTAACGTACTCTGAATTTCGCGATGAGCAAGTTGCAAACTGGCCTGGATCTGGCGTGCATTCTTGTAAAGCAGCTGACCGGCCCGGGTAATATTTGTCTGTTGATGGCGACGGTCTTGAATCACCAATTTGACTGCAAACTCTTTTTCCAACCGATGAATTGCTTGAGTCACTGCCGGTTGTGAGACCGCAAACTGCTTGGCGACCATCGTATAATTTTGGCAATCAACTAACGCCCGAAAATAATCTAAATCACGTGTATTCATCCGCGCTCACCAAATTCCTTCATGTACATCGCCGCAATCTTTTGCTGTAGCTCAGCCACTGAATGCCGCCGTGAACGCGCGCAATCCTTGGCTTCGCGGTGACATAATAAGCAACGACGCTTCGGCAGTCCCAAATCCGTCCGCGACA
This sequence comes from Lactiplantibacillus sp. 3062, assembly GCF_055413545.1. Lineage (NCBI taxonomy): Bacteria > Bacillati > Bacillota > Bacilli > Lactobacillales > Lactobacillaceae > Lactiplantibacillus > Lactiplantibacillus sp. 3062. The sequence goes on along the minus strand of NZ_JBVAYE010000008.1, from coordinate 76,884 downwards.
GCGCGCGCTGTGAACCCGCTTGTAAGATATCAATATCATATAAGCGACCTAACGGATCGTGTTCTTCAAACGCGACCGCCAGCCGTTTGCTAGTCGCAAAGTCAGTCGTCAGAATCAAGAACCGCTCATTACCCGCCGGATGATTCCAATCAGCTGCCACCGTGTATGTCGACAACTCAGCTTCAAACCGCTGGACACCGGCCAAAAACAACCGTCGTAGTGCAGCGTTATTCTTAATCGGTCCCGGAATATTCAACTTGATCGCCGCAATCGTGGCCCGGGGGTTAGTCGCTGTCAACTGTTGCTGATACGCGACCCGTTGATCACGGGCTGCTAGCATTGCCGTGATTGTTTGCGGTTCACCGGTTGTAAAAATCGTCGCCATGCTTGTCACTTTCTTCCTATATGTTTGTTATATTTCCAGCTTAACCGAAATTAGTCGATTTTTAAACTAATTTCTTTGGTCTCTAACTACAGCCCAAATCAAAAATAGCCCACGCACCGATTACTCAAGCGCATGGACTATTGATTTGGGTTAGTCAAAATAACTTATTGTAAATATTTGAACATTTGTTGTCCGGCTTGACGGCCAAAGATCACCGTTTCAGCGATTGAGTTACCACCAATCCGGTTATTGCCGTGGAGACCGCCGACCACTTCACCGGCTGCAAACAGGCCGGCAATCGGTCGTTCGTCCTGATTCAACACTTGGGTTGCTGGATTAATGGCAATCCCACCCATCGTGTAGTGAACAGCTGGCGCAATGTGAATTGAGTAGAACGGTCCCGCCGCAATATCGCGATCCATCCCAGTTGTCCGGTTAAAGGCCGCATCATTATGGTTAGCGACTGCCTGATTCCAGTCAGCCACCGTCTGTTTAAGCGTCGCAGCGTCTAAGCCTGTCGCAGTCGCCAGTGTTTCCAAGTCAGTCCCAGTCTTTACCAGGCCAATGTGATCATAGAATTCAACCGCTTTGACCCGGTCACGAATACCGCGGTCAAAGATCAAGTAGGCACCAGTACCACCCAGTTGGTCGATAGCGGCCGTCACGTTCTTACGCGTGTCGAGTTCATTGACGAAACGAGCCCCCTGGTTATCGACCAAAATCGCACCTTCGCCCCGAACCGCTTCACCGATTAAATAAGCATGATCTGTATCTTGTTGGACCGTCGGATGAACTTGGACTTGGTCCATATCAACCAACTTAGCCCCAATAGCTTGTGCCAACAGAATCCCATCTCCAGTCGCGCCCGGCTGATTGGTCGTCTGATAGTTTTTAAGATCATCACGATACTGGCCTAACAAGGTCTTATTCGCACCGAAGCCACCGGTTGCTAACAAGACGGCTCCAGCCGTAATCGTGACAGCTCCATCTGGGGTTGTTGCCTTGACGCCACTAATTTTGCCGGCTTCGACGACTAGTTCATCGACTTTGACATCTGTGAAGAGTGGTAACTGGTCAGCCGCCACTTGTTTCAACAACTCAGTGACTAAGAAACCACCAATGGGAGCCATGGAACTTGGCCGATGGGTCCGCATCACACTCATCCCACCAGTAATCGTCAAATCATCCAACTTAATGCCGTGGTCTGCTAACCAGTCAATTGCGAGCGCACTGTGTTCCGTGAAGAATTTCAACAGTGCTTGGTTATTCATACCGCCACCACCTTTAAGGGTTTCGCCGTAGAAATCGCCAAAACTATCAACAATATGGTGATGCAATTGGACGTTCGTCTCCGCCGCATTCATACCGGATGAAGCCCGGGTGGTGTTACCACCGATTTTCGGCATTTTTTCTAAAATAACCGGGTTCAGGCCCAATTCATGTGCCTGGATTGCCGCAGTCAAACCCGCGCCCCCCGATCCAATAATCACTACGTCATAGTTCGGTTTTAGATCCGCTAAGGCGGTTGGTGTAAATGTAAACTTTTCAGCCATTGATTGCCACTTCTCCTCTCAATTCGTCCGGGGTATTCCCCAGGATGGAACCAAAATCTCATTTATTATTGTCGTTAACTGGACACGGGCCACCATTCCAAGTCTAGGAACAATGACCCGTGCCACCTTGATCCACGTTAACGGTTCAACGCCGATCAATACTTATTTTAGCTTAATCATCAATATTCGTCATATCCAGTGGAACCATCCATTCATCGAATTGTTCCGCGGTTACTTTGCCAGACTTGATGGCTGCTTCACGCAATGTCGTCCCCGCTTTTTCAGCTGCTTGAGCAATCATCGCACTATCATGATAGCCAATATGTGGTGACAATGCCGTAACCGTCATCAAGGAACTGTCGACTAACTCTGCCATACGGTCTTGGTTGACCGTCAAACCAGCAATCATTCGGTCAGTGAAGCCGGTAATCGTTCCAGCTAACAATTCAGCAGATTCAAGGAAGGCATCAATCAAAACGGTCTTGTAAACGTTCATTTCAAAATTACCTTGGCTAGAAGCTAAATCGACGACCACGTCATTCCCCATAACTCGTACCGCTGCCATAGTGATGGCTTCAGCTTGGGTTGGGTTAACTTTCCCAGGCATGATTGATGAGCCGGGTTCGTTAGCCGGAATGTTTAATTCGTCATAACCGGCCCGTGGACCGCTTGCCAAGAACCGCACATCATTGGCAATCTTCATCAAATCGGCTGCTAGGGTCTTGATGGCCCCGTGAACCACGTTTAAGCCAGAATGATGGGCCAAACCATAGAACTTATTGGAATCAGCCGTAAATTCAATCCCATACAATTTGCTCATCGCCGCAGCAATATTTTCAGCAAAATGAGGGGCAGCATTTAGACCAGTCCCAACGGCGGTCCCACCCATTGCAAGCTCGCCTAACGTTGGATTCAACTGTTTTAAGTAGGCAATATCATGTTCAATCGCACTGGCCCAACCACTCACTTCTTGGCCAAAAGTTAATGGCGTTGCATCTTGAAGATGGGTCCGGCCGATCTTTACTACCCGCCAGTACTTCTTTTGTTTGATCTTCAATTCCGCTAATAAGTGTTCCGCTGCGGCAATCAGCTTATCCACGGCAACTGCGGCCGTAATGTTCATCGCCGTTGGGAAGATATCGTTAGAGCTTTGACCATGGTTAACATCGTCGTTCGGCAAGATTTCAATATCAGGATTGATCTTACCAGCCATGTGTGCGACCACTTCATTAACGTTCATATTCGTTTGCGTCCCCGAACCAGTTTGGTAAACAACCAGCGGAAAGTCCTTACGCAAATCTTCATCGTCGAGCGCTAATAACTTATCAATGGCAGCCACGATTAAATCAGCTTTTTCAGCAGTCATTGCTTCAACTTCTTTATTCGCAATCGCTGCGGCCCGCTTAATTTGAAGTAATGCCCGAATCATTTCCAACGGCATCTTCGTACCAGTCGGAAAGTTATGGCGACTCCGTTCTGTCTGAGCACCCCATAAGGCGTTCGCAGGAATTTTAACTTCGCCTAAAGTATCTGATTCAACTCGATATTCTGTCATGTTGATAACCTCCAATTAATGTGTTGGTAAGCGCTTACTAAGTGTGTGAAAAAAATAACATTTAGTTTATAAACCTAGTTTAGCGCCCCCATATAGCTATAGTCAAACTCAGTTTTAGCTATAAGTATTAGTTATGAGGTTTATGTAACAGTCGTTTGGCGCTGAAAGTTTGCGGTAACTGTGTGTTTGATAAAAATGTTTATTTATTCACATGTTCCGATTTATTTCTGTTGACCAATTTTACTCGTAATCGTCATTTTTTGCATACTCTGGAGGTTAAAGTCAATATCGGAATAGGACGCACACCAGCTGACAAACAACATTTCTAACTGTCGGGCCCTTTTCAGTCCCGAATCATGTTAAAAATTCAGGACATCGCTAATTAAAACAAAAATATCTCTACTAAATTGATATTAGCCGAGATATTTTTGATAAAGACATTGCTATGTTTACTTATCAGTTCCAACTGAATATCCCCATCTAACAGTATACTTAGCGATTCAACCATAGTCCAAGCACCAAAAGGACAATCATGATACCTAAAATCTTGGCATGGTTCCAATACTTAAACAGCAAGTCAATAATTGCAACCACAACAAATATAATCAGAACCGACATAAAATACAACCAAACATTACCATTAACACTGACCGTCACAACAAAACCAATAACGGCTAACCATGGTAAATATTTATCAATAAATAGCTTAAAATTTGGAAATTGCTCCATCACTTAATCACCCGCATCACCTTATAGTTCTTTGCAAACAATTGTATGCGTGAAGCCTCCTTACAACGACGCATTTCAATATATAAACACGAACAACTATTTATATTGTACTACATATTCATTAACTTGCTTATCAGTCTAAGCAACCAAATAAATCTTACCATTTCCCAAGCCGATAAATATTATTTGTCTCCAGTATCTGTTCGCTACAAGTGTCTATAAGGCGCATTGGTCACACGTACAATAGAACTGCCCTGCTTAACTCATTTCAATTCACCATAAATAAAAATGACCCAGCTAGTCATCAGCCGGGTCATTTTTGTCATCAATATCTTTTAGTCCTTCACCGCTTTAATCGTATCAATAATCGTGCCATCGCGATATTCAATCAAGGCAACGGTGCGATCTGTAAATTCAAGTGGTTGGGGTTGGCCGACTTTCTTTTCGGCTAATTGTTGTAATTCTTCAATCGTATAGACCGGCACACCTGGGACATGACTGAGTGCTTTAACTAGGTCTTGACGCCGGGGGTTGATTGCAATCCCGTATTCCGTCACAACCACGTCAATGGAGTCCCCCGGCGTTACAACGGTTGTTACTTCTGGCACAATCGTCGCTAACCGACCACGGACAAGTGGTGCAGAGATAATGGTCAGTTTGGCCGTAGCCGCGTCTTGATGTCCACCAATGGCGCCACGAATCACGCCATCCGAACCGGACATGACGTTGACATTGAAGTGCGTATCAATTTCCAACGCACTCAGAATGGCAACATCCAATTGATCAACCATCGCTCCTTTATTATCAGGGTCAGCGTACCATGATGCGTCAATTTCTTGTTGATTAGGATTGGCGTGCATCGATGCTGCCGCCCCTTTGTCAAAGTCTTGAACATCCATGACTTTATCAACTAACCCTTCTTCGAGCAAATCAGTGGTTGGTTTCGTAATACCACCAAGTGCAAACGATGCTTTGATTTGATTATCGAGCATTGCTTGCCGCAAGTACCGAGTGACAGCTAACGCAGCACCGCCGGAACCAGTTTGGAATGAGAAGCCGTTTTTAAAGTATGGTGAGTTCACGATCACATCATTAACGGTCTGGGCAATCTTCAATTCCTTTGGGTCCTTGGTGAAGCGCGTCGCACCTGAACCAATCTTGTCAGGGTCACCAACTTGGTCGACTTGCACGACGTAATCGACTTGTGTCTGTTTAATTGAGGCCGGTGTATTTGGATAAGCCACAATATTATCGGTCAATAAGACAACTTGGTTGGCGTATTGCGCATCCATCAGGGCGTAACCTAAGGAACCAAAGACTGCTTTACCAGCCATCCCGTTCGCATTTCCTAGTCGGTCAGCATTCGGCACACCTAGAAAGGCGACATCAATTTTAATATCACCATGTTCAATGGCCCGGGCCCGATTACCATGAGAACGGAAGATTACGGGGTTCTTTAAACCACCGTGTGAAACGAAGTCCCCAAGAGAGCCCCGCATCCCCGAGCTAGTAATATTCGTAATCGTTCCGGCCTTAATTGCTTCGATCACCATATCGTTCATCACGCCCGTTAAGGAGGATGGCGCCAAGGTCAAATCTTTAATACCGGCATCAATAATGGCCCGCATCACTTGATTGAAGACGAAATCCCCATTACGAAAATGGTGGTGAAATGAAATCGTCATACCATCTTTGACAGTGGCTTTTACCACGTCAGCAACGGAATCAACGACTTTGTTGTCCCCTGTTGAAACGTGAACTTTGGGGGCCACCCGTTGAATTTCAGGATGTCCGATTTCGGTTGACTCAAAACCTTGGTAATTTAACTTCGTCATTAATTCTGCTGGTAATTCGCGGTCTACACTATTTTTCAATGTAATTGCCCTCCTCGTCGAGTAAGTTGGAAACTTTGGCTAAGCTCATCACACGTTGAGCCCGCAAAACAACGGGCCGGTCTACCATTTGGCCATTCATGGAAATAACACCAGAACCCTTGATCCGGGCTTCCTCAATCGCGGCGATGACTTTTTGGGCCTTAATAACTTCATCCTTGGTTGGTTCATAGACTGAATTGACCATTGCAATCTGTCGAGGGTTGACCAATGATTTACCGTCAAATCCTAATTGATGAATATGCCGCGTCTCACGGTAGAAGCCATCGGGATCGGCCATGTTTGTAAAGACCGTATCGAACGCGGCGATTCCAGCGGCACGAGCAGCATGAAGCACCATGTTACGGGCAAATTCCAGTTCCGCGCCATCAGGATAACGGTGGGTCTTCATGTCCGTCGTATAATCTTCTGCTGACAAGGCGATCCCAATCATTCGATCCGAGGCTGCCGCGATTGCCGGGGCATTAAGCACGCCCTTAGCGCTTTCAATTGCAGCCATCAAATGAGTCGTGCCAACTGGTATCTTAAATTCAGCTTCAGCTGCCGCGACATCCTTTTCCAACGTTTGGATCATGGTAGCCGATTCGACTTTTGGCAAACGGATAACATCAATGCCAGCCTTGACCATTGCTTTGACATCATCAGCGTAATACTTGGTATCCAAACCATTGATTCGAACGACCAATTCAGCGTTGCCATAATCTTGCGTTTTTAACGCTTCGTAAACCAGCACCCGGGCCGCATCCTTTTCAGCCATTGAGACGGCATCTTCCAAGTCAAACATGATCGAGTCTGCACCGTAAATCCCGGCATCCTTTACCATGGCTGGATTATTACCAGGTACAAACATCATTGTCCGCCGTAAGCGTTCTTCATTTTCAGCCATTATAATACCTCCCATGCTGGTGTCGTGGTTTCTAACGCCCGTTGTGCTGCCGTAATGGTCCGCGCTTTAATGACGCAGTCCAACGCCCCTTTATCAACAGCGCGCACCTTCACATTATCGATATTCAATTGTTGAAGCGTCGTCGTGATCACGTGCTTGATTTGTGCCCCGAACTGTTTGATAACATCCGATTCAAGGTCGATTTGAATGCCGTTGTCTCCCGCCATTAACATAATTTGAATATCAGATGATTCCAAGGTTCCGGCGACTGCCGTTGTCTTAATTTCCATCAATTTTCATTCCTTTCTGAATTCGCGCTTGTAATGTTGTTAGGTTATTTTTTATAAACTGGGCCGTTGTTGCCGGTACCAGTTGGTTTAACTCAGTTAAGTTGCCGCTTTGAATCCGTTGCCGAACAGTCCGCGCCGAAATTGGTTGATTAGCCACCGTCGTTCGCGATATCACTCGTACAGCAACTGCCGGTGGTAATTCACGCTGCAAAACTCGGTTATAAATCGCAGTCGTCCGCGACGTCGGTTCACTACCAACGAACCGGGTCGTAATGTGCAGTGCTGGTGCAAGTTGCTGCTTAAAGATCCGGGCGTCCAACGTCGTCTGCGCCTCAATTGCGCCCGCCGCTGAATCCAAGAAGTAGGCTGGAAAGGTCGCTGCACTCACGAGATAGTCCTGCCCGCTGACGACCCGAACGTTGGCCAAGTCGGCTGTTCCTTGTTGAACCAGCTTAACGCGCTCGGCCGTACGGAATAGACTCGCATCTGTCGCAACGACGAAGACGTAAACTAAATCACTGACCGCCGCGGCTTGTTCCACTAAATAGCGGTGTCCCCGCGTAAACGGGTTCGCATTCATGACAATCGCGCTGACACGCTGTTGTGCTTGGTTGGGAATCATCGGCAACTGTTTGACAAAATCCGTCATATCCGGTGCGCCGTTTTCTAATACGGCCGCTTCATCCGAATGAGCTAATTCTTTAAAGCCTACGTGTTGAAAACTCGCTGAATACTTGGCCTTGGTAAATACCATCATATGAAAGATCTGTGCTTGAAACAGCCGATTGACCAGTGCACTCACGATTTGATTAAACCGGGCCCCCGGCTGACTATTCTTATTACAGACACCCACATATTTAAGCACGTTGCCAGCTAACGATCCGGTCCCAACAAGTTGGCCATCCTCGATCAATCCTAAGGTCACATCAATATGTTCAACCTCTTGCGGGCTAAAATTAGTAATCCCTAATGACATTAAGAATTGTTGCCACTGGGCATGCTCGTGCGGATTATTTAATTGCATTTCAACAACTTGCGCTGCCATCAGACAACCTCCTATGATTAATGCTGTGCTTGCGCGTACGTTGCAACGGCCGCCGTCACGTTCGGTACCACTTGTGAATCAAAGACGCTCGGCACAATCGTCGTCGCAGTTGGGTTCGACACGGTCTTAGCCAAAGCCTGAGCCACTTGGATCTGCAACGCATTATCAACTTGCTTGACCCCATTTGTGAGTAAGCCCTTGAAGAGCCCCGGGAAAGCCAGAATATTATTGACCTGGTTTGGATACTGGCTAGAACCCGTTGCAATGACTGTGGCCCCAGCCTTCTCAGCTACTGCTGGATTGATTTCTGGCACTGGATTAGCGAGTGCAAAGACGATTGGATCATGATTCATCAAGTGGACGGCCCCTGCTGATAAGACGTTGGCGTCTGACAAGCCAATGAAGACGTCCTGGTCGGCCATGACCTTCGCCAGTGGTTGCCCCTTTAGTTGTGCAGGTGTTCCCAACTGTTTGGCAAGATTCCGTTGATACTGGTTGTACCGCTGATCATCCGCTGTAACGACCCCGTAAACATCGACCAAGGTCAGTTGTTTGACACCGACCGCTGCTAATAACCGAGCTGTAGCTAACCCGGATGCGCCGACGCCGTTGACAACGATGCGCATCTGCCGTAAGGACTTACCGACTACGTGAGCGGCATTGATCAGTCCCGCCAACACGACAATTGCGGTGCCTTCCTGATCGTCATGATAAACCGGAATATCAAGCTCATCTTTCAAGGCCGCTTCTAGTTCAAAACACTTAGGCGCCGTAATATCTTCCAGATGAATGCCCGCAAATGAGAGCGACATGTTTTTGATTGTCGCCACCATTGCTGGCACGCTGACCTGATTTAACGCCAGCGGAATCGCATTAATCCCAGCGAGGTTCTTGTATAGGAGTGCCTTACCTTCTACGACCGGCAAACCACCCGCGGGACCAATATTGCCGAGGCCCAGTACTGCTGACCCATCCGTGATCAACGCTACTAATTTACCACTCATCGTGTATTTTGCCTTTAATTCCGGATGCGCCGCAATCAGCTTGGAAATCACCGCAACACCAGGTGTATATGCTTTACCTAAATCAGCCTTATCGGTCACTGCAAGGTCTGAATGAATGTCCAAAACCCCCGTATGGGCGGCGTGCAACTTTAAAATCTCATCTTGTTCTACCATCAATATCTGCCTTCTCTTCTCAAAATAATACCGTTCACTTTGTTATCCCCAGTGTACGACCATTTTTTAAAAATATCAAATTTAGATTGGATTTTTATAATTTTTAAAAAGTCAGCTTTTCTGGTATAATAAACTTAAAATATTATAAACGAGTTTTAAAATTTTAAATCTTAGGTTGATAAAGAGGTCATCGATATGGACGATATGAATCATCGCCGCCTGTTGATTGGAATTGCACATGATTATTACTTATCCAAAATCAACATCGCTGAAATTTCAAAGAAATACCAAGTCAGTCGTTATCTAATTTCAAAATACTTAGACGAAGCCATGGCAACCGGCCTAGTCAAAATTAACATTAACACCCCCATCGAACGAAATAGTGAGCTGGAGGCTAAATTTAAACATCGTTTTCCAATTGAACATATTTATATTATCAAAGACGCGGATACCACGAGTGACGATGAACGCCACGTAATCGAGTTTGCCGCCGAAACAATCCAGCGCCAGATCATTCAAAGTAATGTAATTGGGGTGGCATGGGGTGGCACTGTCCTTAGCGTCATCGATAATTTTCAAACGAGCACTCGTGATGACTTACTGTTCACCCAGTTTATGGGTGATAACCTGAAAACGAACGCAGCGAACGGCTCAACACCGTTGGTTCAAAAAGCCGCCGCTAAGTTCGGCGCACAGTACGTCACCATCCCGGCACCACTCTACTTGTTTAATGATCAAGCACACCAAGCATTGGCTCAAGAACCAGCCATTACACCGGCCATCAGTAACTTTGACCGAATGGACATGCTATTTGCCGGAATTGGCACCTTAGCATCCATTGACTCGATTCCCGTCTGGCATCAACATCGCCAAGCCATTCTGGGTGGCGCTGATCCGCAGGCGGTGGTCGGCCTGTTATACGGTCGGCCATACGACATCAATGGTCACATTCTGAACGCCGACCACGACAAACTCTTTGGCGCTAAAATGCCCGCCATTCTCAAAGTGCCGCGTCGTTTCGGCATCATCAAAAGTAAGTTCAAGAGCGAAGCCTTACTTGGCGCCCTCCGCGGACAATTACTCACTGACATCATCATTGATGAAGCCGTCGCGAATCGGGTTCTCCAAGAAGATCAAGCCACACCACTATCCAAATAATCCGCTTCTTCGAAAACAGGTACCAACGCTGACCGTTGCCGGCAGCTTGGTACCTGTTTTTATGCTTAAAATCAGACTACCAAATACCAATCACTTTCATCCAGAGGGCGCCAACGCCACCCCAAACGACTAGGTAGAAGAGACCTAAAATAAAGTTTAACTGCCACCATTTTCCCTGAGTAACATACCCAGAACCGAAGAGAACACTCGCCGGGCCGTTCGCATAATGCGTCGTCGAAGCGAAGATCGAACCAGTAAAGCCAAGTATCAGTGCAGCAAAGGTTGCTGGCGCTCCCGCGGAAACCGCGACCCCAAGTAAGGCACCGTACATTGCGGAAACGTGGGCAGTCCCACTAGCAAACAAGTAGTGACTGTAGAAGTAGAACAAGACGAGTGCCGCTAAAACAATGCCCCAACTGAAGCCTTTCAAGGCACCACCAATCGCGCCAGACAACCATGGAATAAAGCCGAGTTTGTTCAACTCATTAGCCATGAAGATCAAAATTGAGAACCACACCAAGGTATTCCAAGCACCAGTTTCGTGTAGCACGTCATCTACCGATAGAACTCCAGCAACGAGTAGCAAGGAGACGGCCATAAAGGCAACTAATGAAGCTTCGAGACCGATAAAGCTGGATAACATCCATAAGACTAAGGCTAGCAAGAAGACGCCGCCCATGATTTTTTCTGGAAGACTCATCTTACCCATCTTTGCCAGCTCATCATCCGCCCATTGCTTGGCATTGGGCGTATCTTTAATTTCTGGTGGATACATTTTATAAATTAAATATGGCACAACCAATAAACAAATAAGTCCTGGGACAATCCCGGCTAAGAACCATTGCATCCACGATAACGTGATGTGTAAACTCTTGGCTAACGTGACAGCAACTAAGTTAGGCGCCATCGCCGTCATGAACATCGTACTGGTGATTAAATCACCATGAAATTCTGCGAACACTAAGAATGAACCGATTTTACTTTGTGTGCCATCCTTGGGATCAGAACCAAACGTTTCAGCTAACGACTGAATGATTGGATAAACAATCCCACCAGCACGGGCCGTATTGCTTGGCGTTGCGGGTGCTGTTACTAAATCGACGCCAATCAGTGCGTATGCCAAACCCAACGTTCGTTTCCCAAACAGCCGCACAAACACCAACGCGACACGTCGACCTAAACCAGTATTGATGAAACCACGTGACATAAAATACGCCATCGCAATCATCCATACCGTACTGCTCCCAAATCCGGCAACCGCTGTATCCATAGGCACGATGCCCAATAACACGGTTAGTGTCAACCCAATGATTGCGACCCCGGCGATTGGTAACGGCCGCGTAATACAACCAATAATGGTTGCCACAAAAATTGCCAGAATATGCCATGCGTTCATCGAAACACTGGCTGGTTTGATAGGACTACTTAACCAAATGATCAGGCCCACCAATAACGGTGCAATAAAATCACGATACTTGACCTTATTTAGTGTCATCTCAATTCCTCCTCATACTTACTCATCATTTTTATGATGCCACATTCATCATGGTCAGCATCTTGGCTGCGAAATGTTGCATCCGGGCACGCTCATCATCTGATAGCTCAGCTTCGATCACTTTTTGGAGCCCGTTGCGGTTAATAATGGCGGGTGACCCCAAGTACAAATCGTTAATGCCATATTGACCAGACAAAGCGGCGGAGACAATCAACTCAGCATTTTCATCGTTCAAAATTGCTCGGCAGATTTGCATCAAACTAACGGCGACCCCATAGAACGTGGCCCCCTTCTGACTAATGATTTGACCACCTTTACCACGAACAGCTTGCTCGATTTCAGCTTTGAACTGATCATCGACCGTTGTGACCGTCTTTAAGGGCTGAGCATTGATCATAATTTCATCAAAATTAACGATGGAACTATCACCATGTTCTCCAAGTACCGCAGCATCAACTGCAGTGGTGGCAACATTCAACTTCTGAGCCAAGGCGACCCGTAACCGCGCCGTATCCAAGGAAGTCCCGGTACCAATGACCCGATGCCGTGGAAAACCGGATAAACGTTGCGTCATCGAAGTCAAAATATCGACGGGATTACTTGAGATAACGAAGCAACCATTAAAACCACTCGCAACCACTGGTTTGACGATGGATTCCAGAATCTTCGTATTGCGGTTAATCAAATCTAAACGACTCTCACCAGGCTTACGAGGCACACCAGCCGTAATGACAACGATGTCAGCATCACGCGCATCCGCATATTCACCGGTATGAATGTTGGTCGCATTCGTAAAGGCGGCAACATCTTCCAAATCCTTAACGTCCCCCTCTGCGTGCGTTTTAACCAAGTCAACGATAACGAGTTCATCTAGGGCGCAATTTTGGACCAATGAAAAGGCAAATGATGAACCCACCGAGCCATCACCAACAATTACGACTTTGCGTTGCTTCTTATCCATGTCAATATCCTTCTTTCATCAAAAATGTGTGCTGCACATGTGGTTCCAACTACTTAGTTACTTAACTCACAAGTATTATAACGCAAATGCTTTCATTTTTGCTAATTTTTTAAAAATAAATTATTTTTTTGAAAAATTTAAATATAATTGTTGTTTAAAACGCCTGCGTAGCAGCATTTAAAATTATTTTGATTGTGAACTATTTCTAAAGTGTCGGCTTGTGAAATCATTTTCGTAAGCAGTTACAATCCTGCGTTTAAATTGCCTGATTGGCGTCAATTCGAAACATCTGCGCAAGTTACAAAACTTTTTACCCGCCAACCGATCTTGAAACAGTTAAAACCTGATTAGCGTGGTATATTAGAAGTACGACTCAAACTAGAGAGGACTAATACATTGGATAATGAAACTTTAAAAGACTATCTCGCAAACAACTCCCAAGTTATTACCATTTTTATGGAGAAAGCAACCGATTTTCTGAATCGAAAAAATGAGGACCGGGCGCCAGCACGCCGCTATAACGATGCTGAAATCGCCCGGCAAGCGGATAAGATGCTCGATGATGTGATTGCCAATATTCATGATAAAATCGTCCCCCATACCCGCGAACAAACACCGGCTGCCTGGGAACAATTTCTGAGTGAAAACGACGTACTTGATGATCTGGAACTATCAATGACGGAATTGTCATTCGAATCGGAAGACTAAACTAGCAGTTCAAAATAAAGAAAGGACCGTGGAAGATTTAACTTCCACGGTCCTTTTTAGAACAAACTTATATCACATGACATCAACACAACCGAATTATAGGCCCAAGTACTACGACCGAGTCAGCCCAGCATAAATCTTATCAAGATTCCACTTCAACATTGAGTAGTACGTATCACCCGGTTTGCCTTTAGCTGCCAGCGAATCGGTAAAAATCGTACTAGCAACGGGGATTCCCGTCTCCTGTGAAAGCTTATTCATCGATTTCGGTGATACGGATGATTCGACAAACAAACTTCGAACCTGGGTTCCTTCAATTTTCTTCAACGCCGTCCGCATCTGAGCTGGCGTGCCTTGCGATTCCGTATTCACTTCCCAAATATAAGCAGCGGGCACATGGTAGGCCGCCGAGAAATACTTAAAGGCGCCTTCGGATGTCACTAATAATCGTTGACTCGTCGGGATCTGCTTGAATTTGGTTTGAGCGCTCTCATGCAGTTTTGTTAGTTTTGCCACGTAGCGATCCGTATTCTTTTGATAAACAGCGGCGTGCTTAGGATCCTTGGCCTGCAACGTCCGGTTGATGTTCTTGACATATTGAATCCCGTTGGCGAGATCTAACCAAGCATGGGGGTCCGGCTCATTAACGTTCGTCGTTAAATATTTGACCTTAATTCCCTTACTGGCCGCAAAAACATCGTGGTCAAAGTCCTTTTTGGAAGCCGTCACTAACTTTTTAAACCAGCCATTACCGCCAGTTTCAAGGTCTAAGCCATTATAAAAAATCACGTCAGCTTCGGCAGTTGCCGCAATATCAGTGGGCCGTGGTTCATACTCATGCGGGTCAGTGCCGCGCTTCACAATACTGTAATTTTGGACGTACTGCCCACCCACATTTTTCACCATATCATCTAGAATCGAGTTCGTACTTACGACCCGGATTTTGGCACTAGTGGTCGTCGCTTTGGCACTTTGCTGGCGTTGATTCAGAAATACTGCCATCCCGGTAACCATCGCGATGACTCCAATCAGTGCAATTAATTTCGTTTTCATGCTGTCACCCGTCGCGCTGCTGCTTGCCCTTTCCAAAGCGTCGGCAACAAGGCCTGCTTAGGTGAGATGATGAAAGAAATACCGAAGAAAATAGCCGCTACTAGCACGATGGCCGGACCAGAAGCCCAGTTCAACGTGTAGCTGAGATATAAGCCCACCACTGAGGACAAGACCCCAATTAAGGCTGACAGTCCAAGCATGACTGCCAGTCGTTCTGTCCATAGAAAGGCCGTCGCAGCCGGTGTAATCAACATCGCGACCACTAAAATGATCCCGACGGTTTGTAGCGCTGAAACGGTCACTAGCGTTAAGACCAGCATTAACGCGTAATGTAACAGTTGGACCTTGAGACCATAAGTCTTCGCAAAGGTCGGATCAAATGACGTAATCAGTAATTCCTTGTAGAAGAAGACCACGAATAAAATCACTAGTCCTAACACGACCGTCGTCGTCATCATATCAGTATCACTCACAGCGAGAATGTTACCGAATAAGATGTGGTGCAAGTTCGTCGAACTTTCAGCTAATGAAATTAGGATAAAACCGAGTGCGTAAAACGCACTGAAGACAATCCCAATTGAGGTGTCAGTCTTAATCTTACTACGGCTCGCAACGAATCCGATCAAGCTAGCGGCTAGAATTCCAAAAACCGAAGCACCAATTAGGACGTTGATACCGAGCATATAAGCTACCGCAACACCAGGTAAAACGGCATGCGAGATGGCATCGCCCATCATCGACATGCCTCGTAAAATAATAAAGCTACCAATAATTCCTGACATGACCCCGACCATAATAGCCGTAATTAGCGCACTTTGTAAGAAATCATACTTCCCCAAAGCAGCCATAAAGGTCGTAATTGATTGCATCATCGCGTTTCCTCCTTCGTAAACAGGACGGCCGAAAGATCAGCACTAAACGTCCGTTCAATGTTTGCGGGTGTGTAGACCGCGTCCACGGGACCATAATCAACGATACCGTGATTTAAAATCACGAGATCATCAAAGTAGCGTGAAACTTTGTTCAAATCATGATGCACGACAATAATCATTTTGCCGGCATCACGCCACTGATGCAAGATCGTCATGATAGCCGTCTCACTCTGTAAATCAATGCCGACGAAAGGTTCATCAAGAATAATGATATCGGCTTCTTGGACTAAGGCTCGAGCCACAAAGACCCGTTGTAATTGTCCTCCAGAGAGCTGACTAATTTGGCGCTGTGCTAAATCGGCTAACTCAAGTTGCTCAAGTGCATCTTGGCAACGCTGACGATCCGCCTTGCTTGGTTCGCGGAAAAGTCCGAGTTTGCCATAGGTCCCAGTCAAAACGACGTCAAAAACATTGATTGGAAAGGTTAAGTCGAGATCTTTACGTTGCTCGACATATGCAATCTGTTTTTGAAATTGTTTTAGCGCACGACCTTCATATTCGACGGTTCCCGTTTGGGATTTGATCAGACCAAGCATTGCCTTGATCATCGTTGATTTTCCCGCACCGTTGGGACCAATGATTCCAGTAATTTTGCCGGCGTTAAAGTTAACGGCAACATCAGTAAAGACTGGTGTGTCACTGTATGCCACGGTGAGGTTTTGTACTTTTAACATCACATTTCCTCCGTTCATCGCGGTAGTCGGTTTTCTACATCGTCATAAGCATAACTGATAATTAACGCTAATGCAAATAATTGTTAGGTGCAGTTAACTTTTTTATAATTGGTATTAAATTTTCGTTCATTCTAATACTATTTCTGCTTAACCAAGGCGTTACAACCAACATACTAAAAGCTTAATCCAGAACCTACTGAAACGACTTTCGATGCCATCACCACTAAAAAGCACTGACCACTCATCAACTAAGCATTGCAATCGTCATTTAATTTCCATTAATATTTGGCATTAAAAAAGTGTCGTCACCTACAATCACGACACTCATTATTAAGCTAATATATCTGTCTGCAATCCAATAAAAATCGTCAAAATCAACAAATCGGCCGAGCCACCTAAACTATAGTTATGGTCGACAAAAATCTGATTCAATTCGCATAAAAACGCCATTCCAGCTTCACTGCGGCTTCCCCCTAAATCGAAGTAGCGGTGTGCTTGGTCGTGGACCCAGTCAATGACGTGCGGGTCGTGTGCCCGTTTTACCAGATTGGTATCGACCGTCGCCTGGACAATCGCCATCAGTGTGTCTAATAACCGCTGATTAATCGTGCCACGACTACGTCTCAATGCGGGTAGTGCCACTTGCATCACGGTCGGATAACCCGCCTCGGCTTCACCACGAATTCCCTTGATGCCATATGTTAAGTATTGACGTTCTCCAGCAGTTAAGGTCGTTGGATCCTTCGTGTTTAAATCATTAAAATCATTTGCCGTTAACCCCGCCAGCATCGTGCGCACAATCGTTGCTAAGTCGACGTCGGGGTGCTGCAACTGATACGCCGCCGCTGTCACTAGCACGCCCAGTGAGAACACCGCCCCTTTATGGGTATTCACGCCCTTGGTCGCCGCAAACATGGTTTGTTCCGCTTGAACACCAATGCCCCGAATTTGCTTGAACAAACCCGTCAAATCGACAGCCGTATACGCGACGCCCGCCGCTGCACAAGCATTAAAGTAGGGGGCTAGACTCAAAGCACTATCAATAAACATAAAAGCGTTCATGTCTGGATGGGGACCCGCCGACAACGGGTCGACCAGCCCGGGCTTAGGGTTGACCGTCACTTCGTATAAAAGCGCTCGTAGCGCATGATTGACAATTATCTTCGTATCCACTATTTCTCCACCATTTCATCCTTAGTCTAACAACGATGATGTGCCTGGGTCACTTTCAGTCTTGATTAAGCGTGACCACAACCAACATTCAGTTACCATTACTTATATTTCCATCATAACTGATACTAGTCAATTTTTGTCATTTTTCTTTGTATTCTTTTGTCGACTGCTGTTCAAGCATCTTCTGAACGTGTAAGCTAGAGCTAATCAAAGTTATTCCTAAGGAGGACACTGTCATGATACCTAGTCAGCATTTTCAATCCACTCCAACCGTCCAATTTGACTTATTAACATACATGATTGGTAGTTACCACTACAACTGGCATCCGCAAATCGAACTCTTATGGTTATTGCAAGGTACGGTCGAAGTGAATGTTGACGGGACGCGCCATCAATTACACGCAAATGACCTCATCTTGATCAATGCCAATCGCGGCCATGCCACCTTTGCCTTGACCCCAGAATGTATCGCGCTCCGTTTACATATTCTGCCCGATTTCTACACTAGTCAGGGCATCGACCTCAGTTCAGGTGCTTTTCTACTCAACAGCGTGACGACGCCCCAACACCGTGACTACCAAACGATTCGCCAAATTCTGGCACAACTCTATCTAGGATTACATCAGCAGGACTGGCCAATTTTTGACTTGAACGCCCTGTACTTTCAATTGACGAACCTGCTACATCACGATTTCTTTGATACTGGAATCACGATGACTTACCCCCAACCCAAGGCGCAGAGTTCACTAAACCGGGTCATTGATTACATTAACCAGGCTTACGATCGACCAATTACCTTAAACGAAGCGGCAAAAATCAGTCACTATTCACCAGCCTATCTCTCACGCATCTTCAAAGCGGAACTCGGCCTGAATTTTTACGAATATCTAACCCGCTGCCGACTACAACACGCCATCTACGATCTGGAAAACCCAACCACAAGGGTCGCCGATCTAGCTTTAGCCAATGGGTTTCAGGAGGTCAAGTCCTTTAATCTAATGTTTAAGAAGCATTTTGGTCAGACACCTTCCAGTTACCGTCAACACTTGTCACACGGGCAGCGTCCTGAATATGACCAGTTCAAGCAACCGCTCACTCCCACACAAACTACCATTGTCCAAAAGCAACTCAATCACTGGGCCCAACTCACAAGTACTGATCAACTCAGTGCTTGTGAAAGTTGCATGTATAAACTACATTTTCAAGAATATCAGGCGCTCAAACAAAAAATCGCGCAATTAAAAACACTGCTCAATCAATAATTAATGGCATAACAATTTTTGTGATTACGAACAACTGAACTTACCGATATTTTGATCAAATATTGGGTCATACCAAGGTACGACGGCATCACTCGTCAGAAGGCCTTGGTATTTTTTTGTCATTTTTAACCGGCTACCTGTCCGCTTACCATCACTTTCACAATCTGATACCTGGCATAACTTGGCGAGTAGCGGTTAGTTTTGTATCACACAGTTACTTACAATGTAGCTGTAAATTGATAGGAGGAAACCAGCTATGGATACAATGACATACGACTATACCGAACCAACGTTATCAACTAAGGGCCAACGGATGCGCGACATTTTGGCCGATTATATTGCACTCATCAGTCATCGACTACCAGATGATGTGACTGCCAAACTCGAAGAACTCAGTAAGATCGAAGTCGATCCACTCCAAAAGCTCGTCTACGACACGATGATGGAAAACCAATTACTTGCCAATAAACTTAAACGCCCAAGTTGCCAAGATACCGGTGCATTACAATTCTTCATTAAATGCGGCGCGCAGTTCCCACTATTAGGCGAACTCAATCAAATTTTGAAAGACGCCGTTTATCGTGGGACAAAAAAAGCGCCACTCCGACATAATGCTGTTCAGACATTTGACGAATACAATACCAGTATGAACATTGGTGACGGCATCCCCTCGATTTTTCTGCAAGTTGATGGTAATGGCACTGACATCTCAATGTACGTGTACATGGCCGGCGGTGGCTGCACATTACCCGGGGCTGCCAAAGTCCTGATGCCTGGTGAAGGTTACGAAGGCGTCGTCCGTTTCGTGATGGATCGCATGACGAGCTACGGCATTAACGCTTGCCCACCTTTACTCGTCGGTGTCGGCGTCGCCACATCCGTTGAAACGGCTGCGCTTAATTCTAAATTAGCTTTAATGCGGCGCGTCGATAGTGAAAATCCAAACGCTAATGCTGCCAAACTCGAACACTTATTAGAAGACGGCATCAATCACATTGGCCTGGGACCACAGGGGTTTGGCGGTCAAAAGTCAGTAATGGGTGTCAATGTCGAGAATACCGCCCGACACCCATCAACAATTGGCGTCGCTGTTAGTACCGGCTGCTGGTCACACCGGCGCGGACTTATCAACTTTGACGCAGATCTAAACTATGACTTACCACTGAACAAAGGAGTCGAATTATCATGAAAACTTACCACTTAACCACCCCAATTTCTGATGACGATATTAAGGACATTCGTATCGGCGACATCGTCTACTTGAATGGCTCACTAACAACCTGTCGGGACGTTGCCCATCGGCGGCTCGTCGAAGAACATCGTCCCCTACCCGTTAACGTGACAGACCGAGCAATTCTCCACGCTGGCCCGATCATTAAAGATCTCGGCCATGACAAGTACGAAATGATCGCAGTCGGGCCAACGACTAGTATGCGGATGGAAAAATTTGAAGAAGAATTCGTAAAACAAACCCGTGTCAAACTAATCGTTGGTAAAGGCGGCATGGGACCGGGAACCGAACGGGCCTGCAAGAAATATCACGCCTTACACCTCGTCTACCCCGCTGGCAATGCTGTTTATGCCGCCCTGCACGTCAATAAGATTGTTGATGCCCAGTGGAAAGACCTCGGAATGCCCGAAACACTCTGGGCGTGTGAGGTCAAAGACTTCGGTCCGTTAATTGTCTCCATCGATACGAATGGCGACAACTTGTTTGAAAAGAACAAGGTCATCTTCAACGAACGTAAAGAAGCTGAGATTAAAAAAATCAACGAACAAGTTAAATTCATTAAATAACCGACCATTAACAGCCTAAGCGGATCACCCTGCTTAGGCTGTTGGTCTAAAGGAGTCTTTCTCATGATTAGTATGGATACACAATCTACTTTAAAAACCCAAGCTTTAGCCGCTCTGAGTACCGTGATCGATCCTGAACTTGGTGTGAACATTGTTGACCTCGGTTTGATCTACGATGTTGCTTACGATGCTGACCTAAAGCTCTGCACCGTTACCATGACACTGACCATCATGGGCTGTCCACTGACAGGCTATTTGAATGACCATATCAAAAGCGCATTAATGACCGTCGCGGGTATCGATCAGGTACTCATCAACCTTGTCTGGGAACCGGCCTGGTCGCTTGATAAAATGTCACGGGCAGCAAAAATGACATTAGGGTTGCATTAATTCTAATTTAGAAATCGTGTCCGGATTAGCATCATTTGCTGACTAGTTTCAGCAGTCACCGTGAGACGATTTTAACGTTTGACTAGAAAGGTGGTCGTTTTCGATGACCAAATTACAATCCGTCAACTACCAGCAACTTACATGGCCGCTGATAATTGGTTTGATTATTTGGCTGAGCGCGCCATTTCGTCCCGCGGGGCTCAGTCTATTAGCATGGCACATGCTGGCTCTCTTTGTTGGCACTATCATTGGTTGCATTACCCAGCCGTTACCTATTGCCG
This sequence comes from Lactiplantibacillus sp. 3062, assembly GCF_055413545.1. NCBI lineage: Bacteria > Bacillati > Bacillota > Bacilli > Lactobacillales > Lactobacillaceae > Lactiplantibacillus > Lactiplantibacillus sp. 3062. The sequence goes on along the minus strand of NZ_JBVAYE010000008.1, from coordinate 55,487 downwards.
GTGTCGCAATTATTGGTCTCACACTTGGTGTCTTACTTGGTGTTACCTCGATGACGGATGCCATGGCCGGCTTTGGTGATAACACGGTTTGGATGATTGCAATGGCTTACTTCCTATCACGAGGCTTCGTAAAAACGGGGCTAGGGCGACGAGTCGCGCTGGTCTTCGTCAAATTATTTGGTAAAAAGACCCTTGGATTAGCCTACGCGCTGATTGGTGTCGATCTCGTCACTAGTCCGGCCACGCCTAGCAATACCGCCCGCGCCGGTGGAATCGTCTTCCCAATTATTGAATCTTTAGCTAAAGCATACGGCTCTGACCCACAAAACGGTACGCAGCGTAAGGTTGGTAGTTTTCTCATTATGTCAGCTTTCCATGGTAATATTGCCACCAGTGGCTTATTCATGACCGCGATGGCACCAAATCTCGTTGCCGTGGCCTTGGCCCAAGCAATGCAGATTCACATCACATGGATGGACTGGTTACTCGCCGCTCTATTACCTGGTCTTATTTGCTTAATTAGCGTTCCAGCTATTATTTATTGGCTCTATCCGCCAGAAATTAAGAATACACCCAACGCGCATGCGTGGGCTGCCAACGAACTTGAGCAGATGGGGGCCATGACTTTGGCCGAAAAACTCATGGGCGGTATTTTTATGTTGGCCCTCTTTCTTTGGATCTCAGCTAGTCTCACTGGGCTAGACGCGACCTTAGTGGCCTTCATAGCCGTCACTTTGCTCTTATTAACCGGTGTATTATCCGTTGACGACTTATTACATGAAACTGGGGCTTGGAACACACTCGTTTGGTTTTCAATTCTTATTTTTATGGCTGGCAAACTGAACAGTCTTGGCTTTATTCCATGGCTTTCACAAACTATGGGCCAGGCCCTGCAAGGAATCAGTTGGCTATGGGTCTTGGCAGCTTTGATGCTCGTTTACTTTTACAGCCACTACCTGTTTGCCGGCGCCACTGCTCACGTCTCCGCCATGTACGGCGCCTTCTTGGGTGTGGCAATTTCAGCCGGCGCCCCCCCAATGCTAGCAGCCCTACTATTAGGCTTTGACGGTGCCATTTTCAGTTCGACCACCCATTACGCCAACGGTCCCGCCTCGATTATGTTCGGATCAGGTTACATAACGCAGTCCGAATGGTGGCGTCTGAATCTGTGCCTTGGTGGTTTCTATCTATTAGTATGGGGCGTTGGTGGCACACTCTGGATGAAACTTTTAGGCTATTGGTAAGCTAGTTGTTTTTCAACTATACCATTTGACAGGTTCAGACACTCATTCACGTATTTCCCGACTCCGGGCTGAGTGCCCATTTCTGGGGGAAGGACGATCTAGCCGAGCAAGTTTACGCAAATCAGAACTTTTGCCGGTGACCCTAAACTGGCTTTTTAAACTCAAGACTGGCATATTTTAATGCATGCTTCATGAAAATTAACGCGCACAATGTGAACTTACTCCTGACTAACGACTTGATCATACAAACATCACGCCCTAACCAATAACAATCGGCTTTCCAACTATTACTTGGAAAGCCGATTGTTAATCTACCATGTAAGTCCATCAGAACCTGGACGTCAAAAGTTCTGATGCTCCCTCAAATTTTCAGATCCCACCCGGCTAACCGTCATGTGTCGAACTGAAGCATATTGTAAACTTACGTCTAATCACGACACCGACCACAAGTCACCCATCCAAGTCGCCAAGTCCGTGACCGCTATGGGATACAGGTGGGGTTGCCCAACCGCCGATAAGTAGACCCAGGTCAGCGCTGTACCGTGCACTTTTTTGTCGTGTTGCATCACTGCGGCCACGGCTTGCGGCGCTATCGGCGGTAATTCCGTGGGCAACCCTACCGCCATTAAGCGTGCCTTGAGCGTCGACGTTAAACTAGTCGGCGCTAACCCATGTGCTGCAAACAACCGACAAACCTGTACTAGACCAATCGCTACCGCTTCCCCATGCATTAGTTGACCGTCAGCCAATAGTTCGACTGCGTGACCAATCGTATGACCAAAATTCAATAATTGCCGCTGACCCTGTTCATGTTCATCCGCCATAACGACGCGCGCTTTGAACGCCACACTAGCTGCAATTAAATCTGGTGCTGCTGGTAAAATCGCTGCCACACTGGTAATTTGTTGCAAGGATTGCCAAAAATCACCGCCAACTAATGCTGCGCACTTAACGATTTCGCCATAACCTTCTGCGAGCATCCGCGGCGGTAACGTCACCAGAATTGCCGGATCAATGACGACTAAATCTGGTTGGTAAAAACTGCCCACTAAGTTTTTGCCAGTTGGTAAGTCAATCGCGGTCTTACCGCCCACCGAACTATCGACTTGCGCTAATAATGATGTCGGTACTTGAATCAAGGCAATACCGCGCATATAAATCGAAGCGACAAACCCTGCTAAGTCACCAACCACCCCGCCACCAAGAGCGATGACACCGTCACTGCGGCTAAAATGGGCGGCACTCAGCTGATCGATTAACGACTGGACTTGTGACCAACTTTTGCTCGCCTCACCGGCTGGAACCGTCATCACACGCACCTTGAATCCAGCCGCCGTCAGTTCATCAGTTACCAGCTTCGCATAGTACGGGCCCACATTGGTATCCGTTACCACCGCTACTTGACGGGCACACCATACCTTAGTTACCAACGTTCCTAGATGATGTAAACTGTCAATCATGATCTTGATCTGATACTGTTTAACTCGCGTCTTGACTTCAATGTTTGTCATAGGCACATCCTACGCCCACGTTTGCATCAGGTCATGTAACTGGAAAGCCTGTTGCGCCATTTTTAAGTACGTCGCGGGTTTTAACGCTTGCGGCCCATCGGATAAAGCTTGCGTTGGCTGGTCATGAATTTCAACGATCATGCCACTGGCGCCAGCTGCTACACCTGCCATCGCCATCGGGGTCACGAGTTCCCAGGTACCGACCGCGTGACTCGGATCAACGATGACTGGGTAATGTGTCAACGATTGCAAGACTGGCACTGCACCTAAGTCAAACGTGTTGCGTGTGTACTTATTATCAAACGTTCGAATTCCCCGCTCCAAAAGCATGATCTGATGATTACCACCAGCTGCAATGTATTCAGCTGCATTGAGCACATCGTCGATTGTTGCCGACATTCCTCGCTTTAATGCAACCGGAATTTGGGTCTGTCCAACGGCTTTAAGCAACGAGAAATTTTGCATATTGCGTGCACCAATTTGAAAAATATCCGTGTATTTCGCCACCATCGCCACGTGTTCATCATCCATCACTTCGGTAATCATATCAAGGCCATGTTTATCAGCCGCCGTCCGTAAGTATTGGAGTCCCGTCTCCCCGAGGCCTTGGAAGCTGTAAGGTGACGTCCGTGGCTTGAATGCTCCGCCACGAACAATCGTCGCACCACCCTGCTTGGCAACCGCGGCCATCTGGTCCACGTGTTCAGCGCTTTCGACTGAACACGGGCCAGCCATCATGACGAATTGATTACCACCAATCACACTGTGTGGCGTCTTAATAATCGTATCTTCTGGGTGAAAGAGACGGCTGCTTTGGACCGCTGCGGGAACTGCCGTCAAGATTGATTCACTGGCTGCTTGCACATCCGCGGGAAGTGCTTCTGGACGCAATCCTTGAATTGCAATTCGATTATTGTGCGTGAAGATCTCGTGATCCGCACCAAATTGACTCACTAACTTTGCCTGCATAGCCGTAGCGGTTGCTGGTTTTAATATAATAATCATAATAGTTTCCTCCTACTAATCAATTCTCAAAAGTTAAGGCCTAAGCCTGCGCCGTAATCGGCGGAGTCGCTTGAATACTGGCTAACATATCTTGGCGGACCTGTTGAACTGGCATCTGCTTACCAGTCCAAAACTCAAAAGCCAAGGCACCTTGCCAAATCAACATCCCCAAACCATTATATGTGGCGCACCCCTGCTGACGCGCTAAGCGCAAAAAGGTCGTTTCTAGCGGTTGGTAAATCACATCATAGACCGTCTGTTGTGGGACTAATTGCTGGATAATTGAGATTGGTAATGGCGTTCCAGCAGTCGTCATGCCGATATTGGTCACGTTAATGATCAAATTGCTGGTACGAGCAACTTGCTGCATCCGTACTTGGTCTTCATAGGCACAGAGCCGGAGTGGTACCGAAGTCGTGGTACTGAGTTGCTCCAACCAGTGCTGAACACCGGCGTAGCGTTCGTTGTTGCGTTTAAAGACCGTTACACTCGCGACACCATAATCTAAAGCCGCCGCAATGATTGCCTTACCTGCGCCTCCCGCGCCTAAAACCATGACGTGCTTATCAACCAAGTTCAGACCTTGATGTAAGAGATCCTGAAAAACTCCAGCGCCGTCCGTGCTGTCACCAATCAGCTTGCCAGCTTCATTCTTAATCGTATTGACCGCTTGAATCCGTTGCGCTCGCACTGTCAAACCATCTAGTAGCGGTACAACGGCTTGTTTGAATGGCATTGAAAGGTTCACCCCCGCGATACCCATGCTACGAATTCCAGCAAGCGTACCAGCCAATCCATCCGGTGCCACATCAAACGCCAAGTAGCGCGCATTTAGCCCCCAGTAGTCAAAACTCAAATTATGCATTCGCGGTGAGCGACTGTGCCGCGCGGGGTGCGCGATAAATCCAAAGAGTGCCGTTTGTCCATCAATCATGCTTTAACTAACTTCCTTTCTAAATGACTCGCAATTGTTGACCAAGATCCACGTGCGTTTGTTGATACGTCCGCACTAGGTCTGCTACCGTGAACTGGTTAGCGGCTAATACTTGGTCGGCCGCTCCACTGGCGCCAAAGTGGTCCAAGCCTAGTACCGCCCCATCTAACCCAACGTAACGTTCCCAGCCAGATGTTGCGCCCATTTCGACTGCAACTCGCCGCCGAATTTGAGGTGGCAAGACCTGGGCTTGGTAATTCGTTGATTGGCGCGCAAAGTTTTCCATCGACGGCATTGAAACGACACTGACATCTTCACCTAACGTAGCTAGTTTCGCCTGGGCCTGAAGAGCTAAAGCAACTTCTGACCCGCTTGCAATCAAGATTCCCATTGGCTGGCGGCCACGCTGCGGTGAGAGAACATAACCGCCACGAGCCACACCAGTCATGGCCTTAGTCTTAGATCCGGATAGCACTGCCAAATTCTGACGGGTCAAGACGAGCACGGTTGGATGATCCGTCGCGTTGATGGCTTGCCACCAAGCTGCGACCGTTTCATTCGGGTCAGCGGGCCGGATCACCGTTAGATTCGGAATCAATCGTAAACTCATTAGCTGTTCAATTGGCTGATGAGTCGGACCGTCCTCGCCGACTGCAATCGAGTCATGCGTGAAAACGTAAGTGACTGGTAACTTCATCATCGCCGCCAATCGAATAGCCGCACGCGTGTAATCGGAAAAGACAAGGAAGGTGCCACCAAAGACCCGCAAGCCACCGTGTAAAGTCATCCCATTCAAAATGGTGCCCATACCAAACTCCCGGACACCAAAGGCAACGTTGCGCTGATCCGGGGTCACCGGAGTCGACAATTGATCCTGCTCAATGGTCGTTTTATTCGAACTGGCTAAATCAGCCGCGCCCCCGACTAATCCTGGTAACTGAGCGGCTAGCTTCTGAATGACGGTATGACTCGTGATCCGCGAAGCTTGGGCGCCTTCATCAAAGATCGGTAAACTGGTGGCTAAGTCAACTGGCAGACGCATACTGAGCTGTTGTTCGAAACGGTGTTGTACGGCTTGTGGTAAAGCCTCTCGTTGTGACTGCCACCGGCAATGTGCACGCTGACCACGTTGCAAGATTAGTTGCTGTGCGCGTTTAGCAACGGCCGGCATTACCGTAAATGGCGCGGCTTGCCACCCTAATTGTTGCTGCAAACTAGTTAAACCGGCCGTTCCCAACGGATTGCCATGCACCGCATTCGTACCCGCTTGTGGTGCGCCAAATCCAATCGTCGTTTTAACAGCGATCAGGCTTGGACGTGAACTGTGTTTGGCACGCTCAATGGCGGCATTAATCGCCGTTAAATCATTGCCATCACCTACCGTTTGTGTATCCCAACCATAACTAGCGAAGCGCTGGTTCACATCGGTACGAAACGACCGGCTGGTGGGGCCATCAAGCGAAACAGCGTTATCGTCGTACAATACAATTAATTTTTGCAATTGTTGATTACCGGCAAAGCTGGCAGCTTCGTGGGAGACGCCTTCCATCAAATCACCATCACCGACTAACGCGTAAGTATAGTGATCCACCAACTGCGGTGCCTCGGAGAACTGAGCCGCTAGTTGCCGTTCAGCCAGGGCCATGCCCACCGCCATCCCTAATCCCTGTCCCAGTGGACCGGTCGTGGCTTCCACACCATCCACGATTCCCAGTTCAGGGTGGCCTGGCGTGTGACTGCCGAATTGACGAAAATGTTGTAACTCGCCCATTGTCACGTTGAAGCCACTCACATGTAGCAGACTGTACAACAACGCCGACCCGTGTCCGGCTGATAAGACAAAGCGATCGCGATTAGCCCATTGAGACTGCTGTGGATCGACCCGTAATTGTCGGCTCCACAGTGCCCACATCATTGGAGCCGCGCCGAGTGGCAATCCTGGATGACCAGAACCGGCCCGTTCAATCATTTCCGCACTCAGTACTCGTAGATTATTCACCGCTAATTCATCAATTTCATCAAATGCTTGCATTAACTTCGCTCCCTCTCATTTTGGCTAATAAAAAAGACTCACAGTTACACCAACTGTGAGTCCACTAATTCTTCGCAGGGTGCCCGAAAAACACCGCTACTCAGAAGCAGAAAAGTCACACAGTGGTTGTTCACAACACTGATATGACTTTTCCATAAATTTTAATCATTCCAAAATTTACTGGTCACATCCGTTGCGAGGGCGTGCCTCGCAGTGGATGCCAAGGCACTAAGTAAACCAGTAATAATAATACGAATTCAATTGTAAATTGGTATTAATCGTCATGATTAAAATCTCCTTAATTTATAATGTGTATTTGATGACTTAAAATATACGGCTAATCAATAGAATTGTCAAATGGTTTTTGCAAACTTTTTCTATTAATCAACAAAAACACGTTGGTCCACCCTCGATTTGCTAGTCGTCATCATCCTCGCTAACTGCTAATAAATACTGGTAAATCAGCAAGTTTGCGTGTCAAATCATTTTACAGATATTAAAATGGTTCCCTGCCACTTTCTGAAAATATTTTTAGCCAGTAGCTTGCACTGACTTAACTTATAATCCACCGCCAGGCAAATCATTAAAGTCTAAAAGCCGCACTCCAACGCTAAATTTCTCACAACGAACGACTGACAAACGGTCATTTTCGATTACAATTTCAACAATGTTCCGTATGCTTTAGCAACTAACCTTAGCCGCTCGTCAGTTGTCTGAACTGCCATCTATGCCCAACCAGCTAGCTGGTCTTCACCACCGCACATAATCGTGATAACCAAAAATAGTGTCGCCAGCATCCAGAGCAGATTCCAGCCACACTATCATCAGTTTATGTGATCCCCATTTTAGTCACAATAATTGCCGCAACTACACCAAACTACGCTTTCAAGGCTGCGGGGACTGCCACTCCAAATTCAGCACCAACTTGCTGCATTTCCGTCAACGTCTGTGGATCAATACTGACGCCCTGCACCAAATTTTCATCATAGTGCCGGTATTCCCGGTCACCTGGTATCATAATCTTAGTACCTGGTAGATGCTTCAAATGCCGAATACGGTCAAACATAGTCGTCACGTTGGCCTTCAACACCTCGGGATCGCCAAATAAGGCGGGATTAATCGTCATGAAGAACTGACTAAAGTCATGCTTACCGGTGTTCGTATCAGCCGACAGCGACCCTTGCGCTAAAATTCCCGTGAGTAACTCAATAATTAGTGAGTTGCCAAAGCCTTTGTAATTTGAATTGACTTCCTGCTGGCCACCTAGGGTCAGGACCCCACCACCAGGACGATTCTCAGAAAACGCAATTTTAGCCAAGTTATCCTCCACCGTCTGCGCATCATGCAAGACTTGACGATGCTCATCAACCGCCCAAACACCCGGAATCTGTGCACCTTTTTTGGCCAGCACTTGAATCTTCCCGCTTGAAACCACCGCAGTCGCGCCGTCAAAAACGAAAGGATGCGGGTCGGCTGGAAAAGTAAAAGCTAATGCGTTGGAACCCAAAAAAGCTTCTGTCGCATTCGTCGGCACCACCAACGGCCGCGTATTAGTCGTTGAAATACCGATCAAACCCGCTTTGCAAGCCATGCGCGAATAATAGCCCGCCGTTCCAAAGTGATTCGAATTGCGGATAACCGCTAATGAAACACCGAGTTGCTTAGTCTTTTCAATCAGTTTATTCATCGTAAACGCCGACGCAATCTGGCCCATGCTCTGGTTCGCATCGATCAATAGACTGGTAGGTGTTTCATTCAAAATCTTCGGTTGATGCGTCGGTTCCAAGGTATGATCCTTGATCATCCGCGTATACCAAGCCAGCCGCTGGATACCATGTGACGAGATTCCACGTAAATCTGCATCGACCAGGGTGTCTGCCAGCAGTGCCCCATCCTTGGCACTAAACCGTTGGGCCTTAAAAACTGCTTCTAAAAATTGTCGTTCCGTTTCCGCACTAATTCGCATCGTTATATTTTCCTCCGTTTTTGACAGCCAGCACTCGCCTAACTTGGCGAGCACCGGGATATCACACTTTATTCAGATTGCTAAACAGCTTGAACACGTTCATTATCCGATTCCTAATTAGAAAATTCAATGTTTTATGTAAATATAATTAAAAACAGATGTGTAAAACGTTAATTTTTCAATTATGCCCCACTCAGTTTCTTTCCTTAACTAACCTTTCACTATCCGCTAAGCGGCCTGTCTTTCCATGCTATATTGAAGACACTTAAACTAGAGGAGGGACCCGCGATGCACCGTTATACCTATCATTTTTATACAGGACTAATCACGGGCTTGTTAATTTGGGTCCATCCCCTCGGCGGTCTAGCTAGTCGCATACGACCGACACTACCGTACCCACCAACCACCCTTCAAAGAACAGCCACCCAAGCTGTTTTTTCACCAACCGAATTTTATCAAACCATCCGTCAGTATCCGGATCTGGTTAAACTAGCAAAATTCGACCCAATCGGTATGTTGCAAGGCACCACCATTCAGCCGGGACTACAAGCCACCCTGACTAGGGACCTCGTCACTAAACAACTCACGACGACGACAATGATGATTCCACAGGGCGTTGTTATTGCCAGTCGTTATCGTCTAACCACCGCTTATGATGCCACTGGTCGAACCCAATCTGTCCTATATGTACAGGATCGTTTCCGACATCAATTATGCAACACTGTCTTATTGCATGGTAAACCACATGTGGGTGGTCTAGCTTATGACCCTCACCACCAGCGGATTTGGTTGTGCAGTCATCGCCACGGTCATGGGGCTATCGTGAGCGTTAGTCTGGCCGCATTACGGCACTTCGACCCGACCACTTCCATTGCCGTTCACTATCAGCAACGCTGGTCACTGCCAACACTGAGCAATGCTTCACTACTGACCTATCACCATCAGGCCCTTTATGTCGGCCAGTTCAAACCTGGACAGACCACCTTGGTTGCCCGCTATCCACTGACGAGCGCCGGCACGCCATACAGAATGACCACGAGTCACGCCATTTTACCAAAGGCAGTTAGTGACTGGCACGGCAAGCTCCCACCCAATATTCAAGGAATGGCCTTCTATGACCACTACGTCTTGTTATCACAGTCATACGGCCCCAGCGCCTCACACTTACTGCTATTCAAGCGCAGCCAATTAATTCAACAGCATCAACTGACCACCGGTATCGCGATTCTTCGATTGCCTCCGCAACTCGAACAGATCAGCGTTCATCATCACCAGGCGCAACTCCTTTATGAAACCGGGGCCACCTCCTACCGCCAGCAGCAAAATCACGCCATTGATCGGCTGATTTCAATCAACTTACAGCGCCTCATTGAATAGGCAAATTAGTCGTCGAACCTCATCGCCATGACTGAAAAGTACGGTCCTAGTTACTCAGTAGTGTTACTACGTCATTATTGCAGTTAACCCCTAACTGACCTTCCGATGCGTCCAGTATTTACTGACATGCCCAGTTCAATTTCCTGATCAGCATTCACGCTGCTACCAGGATTGCGACAACCAACTAGTTGTTACCGTAAATTACTGCTGTACGTAAAAATACAGCATGTATTAATTTTCCATGGCCGCCCAAATAAGCGTACAATGTAACAGTAAGTACAATTAAGGGAGAAAGTTATGTATCAGCTATTAACAGATTCAACCGTTGATTTACCTTATCAACTACTTAAGGACAAGCATGTCGATTTTGTTTCAATGAACGTCACGATTGACGACCAGGAATACGCGGACGATTTGGGTCACCACTTTGACTTGACTGACTTTTATCATCGGATTGGTAACGGTGTGATGCCTTCTACCGCTCAGATTAATATCGGCCAGTTTATTGAATTTTTCAAGCCGTACGTTCAGGCACATACGCCAATCCTATACCTCGGCTTTTCATCAGGCTTAAGTGGGACCTTCAATAATGCGCAACAGGCCAAGACCATGCTTTTAGAAGACCAGCCAGATGCCGAGATCTACCTCGTGGATTCCCGAGCAGCCTGCTGCGGTGAAGGCCTGATGCTACTAGATGCCATTGACAAGCGCGATGCTGGTATGCCGATCGCCCAATTGGCGGATTGGCTGACTGAAAACCGCCTCTATTATCACCAATGGTTCACCGTTGATGACTTAAATTACCTTTATCACGGCGGCCGGGTCTCACGGACCTCCGCGACGGTTGGATCACTCTTACAGATCAAGCCAGTCATGGACGTCGACCCACTCGGCCACTTGCGTCCAGTACAAAAGGTGCGCTCACGGCGCCGGTCACTGACCACACTAGTTAACAACACACTAGCTGATTTACGTGATCAGACCAAGCCGCGCATTATCATTGCCACTAGCGACGCTCAGGAAGCCGCCCAAACCGTTCGTGAAAAGATTTTAGCCAAGGTTCCTGATGCTGAAATTTTGCTCGAACACATTGGGCCGACTATCACTAGCCATACCGGCCTCGGTTGCGTTGCCGTCTTCTCTTTTGGTAAAACTAAACGTCAGTAATTAAAATGGATTGAGCCGTCAATGGCCCAATCCATTTTTAAGTAACCGAGCGTTACTTGCTTAGCTTGTTTCAAGGCGGGCTAACTGCATAGTCGCTCACCCCGGAAGTCGTACTGACATGAACACGTGCTGCCAGCCAGGACGCTAACAAAGTGGTCTATTTTATATCATGAGCCCTACCATGTTTTAGTTTTGTATTATTTTTTCTGTTCAAACAACAAAAAAAGCACCCGTCCATAGACAGGTGCTTTCTCATATAGCCAGAAAATGTTGATAAAACAACGTTTTTGGATAATATTAACGTTTTGAGAATTGTGAAGCTTTCCGGGCTTTCTTCAAACCTGGCTTCTTACGTTCCTTCATACGAGCATCACGAGTTAAGAGACCCGCGCGCTTCAAAGGAGTACGGAAATCTGGGTCAACTTCGAGCAATGCCCGAGCGATCCCATGACGAGTTGCGCCGGCTTGACCATGGAAGCCACCACCATTAACGTTAACTAAAACATCATATTGATCAGTTGTTTCAGTTACTTCGAATGGTTGTAACAATTCCTTGCGAATATCTGCAAATGGAATGTAATCTTCAACAGATTTGTCATTCATAACAATTTTACCAGTACCTGGTACTAAGCGTACGCGGGCTACTGAATCTTTACGACGGCCTGTGCCGCGATATTGTACTTGAGCCAATGTAGTTTCCTCCTTAGATTAAGTTAGTGATGTCCAAAACTTCAGGCTTTTGTGCTTGTTGCGTATGTTCTGCACCAGCATAAACATGCAACTTCAAGCCCATCTTGTGGCCTAAAGAGTTGTGAGGAAGCATACCCTTAACTGAAGTTTCAATCAATTTAGTAGGTTCCTTTGCCAAGAAGTCACCGGCAGTCCGTTCCTTTAAACCACCAGCATAAGCAGTATGATGATAATAAATCTTCCGTTCTGCTTTCTTCCCAGTTAAAGCGACCTTGCTTGCATTAATAACGATAACGTTATCACCAGTATCCACGTTAGGGGTAAAGGTAGGTTTGTTCTTACCACGCAAGATTGATGCGACGACAGTTGAAAGACGACCCAAAGGTACATCGGTTGCATCAACTACATACCATTTACGATCAATTTCACCTGGTTTAGCCATATATGTTGTACGCACGTTGTGTTCCTCCATTTTCTGTGTTTGTTTGACACTCAATAAGATTTCCGGGGCTTATCGTGGGGCAAACAATACCAACGACTAGTCTACCTAATTTCGCCTCAGAAGTCAATACTTTATCAAATCAGCTTGTAATTCATTTTGTTCATAATACACTTTTTTCATATAAAGTCCAGCCGCGGGAGCCGTTCCCCGCGCTTGCTCACGGTCCTTAGCCGCTAGTAACGCTGGAATACAGTCAACTGCGCGCCGGCCCTGACCAATTTCCATCAAAACAGCCACCATGATTCGAACCTGGTTATATAAAAAACCACTACCGCAAAATTCAAACTGAATTTCGCGTTCATCCGGCAAGGCCCACGCTTTGGCTGAATAGATCTCACGAACATGGTCATGTGCTTGTGAACCGGACGCAACGAAGGTCGAGAAATCGTGCCGTCCTTCTAAGTCACCGATGGCTTGCTGAATTCTGTCAATATCCGCAGCGAACTTAAAATGCCCCGTATAGTGCCGTTTAAATGGATCTACAAATTCATTTTGATAGGCCCGATACCAGTACCGCTTACCGACCGTATCATAACGCGCGTGAAAATCATTCGGCACAATGGAAACGGCCTTTACGATTGTATCCATCGGTAACATGCTGTTCAGGCCGCGCCGAACCCCTTCTGGATTAATTTCGTACGGCAAGTCAAAATGCAACGTCTGTCCAAACGCATGTACACCAGCATCTGTTCGGCCCGCGCCGTAGATCACAATCGGTTCAACGGGATCTTTCGCCATCTTATTGACCGCCTTAGTGACGACCTGCTCGACAGTTCGCTGGTGTGGCTGGCGTTGAAAACCCGCAAAATTGGTGCCGTCATATGCTAAAACTACTTTATACCGCGTGGTCACAATATCCCTCCAGTTAAAAACGTGGGTCGCCATCAGTGCGACGCCCACGTTAATCAGTCTTCATTTATGCACGCAAGAAAATCAATGCAACGGTCAAGATCGCAAAGCATCCGGTAGCCCACGTATCACGTTGGTGCCACTTAAGAATCCGGTACTTACTGCGACCCTCGCCGCCTTGATAGCCACGTGCTTCCATTGCCGTTGCTAAATCCTCAGCCCGGTTGAATGAGCTGACAAACAGTGGAATCAGCAGCGGAACCACGGCACGCATTTGTTGAAAGATATTGCCCTCACCAAAGTCGACCCCCCGGGCCCGTTGTGCATTCATAATTTTTTCCGTTTCGTCCATCAACGTTGGCACAAAGCGTAAGGCAATCGACAACATCAGCGCCACTTCATAGACTGGAAAACGAACCGCCCGGAGCGGCATCAAAATATACTCGATGGCATCCGACAATTCCAGTGGCGGCGTTGTTAGAGTTAACAGCGTTGACATAAAAATAATCAACACGAACCGGCAAAAAATATAGACCCCGTTGATCAATCCAAGTTGGCTGATTGTAATGATGCCCCATTGAAAGTAAACGTGCCCGCCACTTGCACTAAACAACACTTGCAGGATGACGGTGAATAAAATCAACCAAATCAGCGGTTTGACGCCGTTGATGAAGAACGACCATTTCACACCGGATAGGTAAATAGCGGCCAATGTCAAGGCAAATAGCAAGGCATAGGTCGCCCAGTTATTGGCAATAAAAATAATCCCAATAAAATAAAAACTCAGTAACAGTTTCGCCCGGGGGTCCATATGGTGAACCACGGAGTCTCCCGGAATGTAGCGACCAAAGATCAATTTATTCATCATGAGCGGCCACCTCCCCCATCGCGTTCGGTGGCAACTGTTGGACGATGGCTGCTGCTAATTCGTCCTCGGTCAACGGCCACTCATCAAATTGCCAGCCTTGCTTTTGGAGTGTATGTGCAAAGGCCGTTGTTTTCGGTAAGCCCAATTGATGGGCAGTCAGCCACGCAGGATCTTTGAAGATCTCACGAGGCGTCCCCGTTTTGACGATTTGTCCACGATCCATCACGATTATATTATCCGCGTAATTGGCAACATCATCCATCTGATGGGTCACTAGTACCACGGTCAAATCACGTTCATGGCGCAAACGGGCAAACATCTCCATCATATCTAAACGGCCCTGAGGGTCCAATCCGGCAGTCGGTTCATCCAAGACTAGGACTTGCGGCTGCATCGCAAGGACCCCCGCAATGGCCACTCGCCGCATCTGTCCACCAGAGAGGTCAAACGGTGACCGCGTCAGTAACGACTCGTCTAACCCAACTAAAGCCAACATTTCAGCCGCAGTTTTCAAAGCATCCGCTTCGCTGGCCCCAAAATTCTGGGGCCCGAATGCAATGTCTTTGGCCACCGTTTCTTCAAACAACTGACTTTCTGGAAACTGAAAGACGATGCCCACGTGTTGCCGCAATCGTTTCAAATCCTTATTACTCGTCGTTGGCGTAATGACCCGTTCACCAATCGTGACCGTTCCACTAGTCGGTTTGAGTAAGGCGTTCAAATGCTGTAAAAGTGTAGACTTACCACTCCCCGTATGACCAATCAAAGCCGTATAAGAGCCGGTGGGAATGGTGACGTTAATATCAGTTAACGCCTTAGTTTCGAACGGCGTACCCGGTTGGTAAGTAAAATCTACTTGTTTGAACGTAATTGCCATAACCAGTCCGCCATTCCTTTCTCTGTTAAATACTGTGCGGGCACTTGAACACCCTGCCGCTTTAGCGCTGCTTTTAAGCGCTCAGCATATGGCATGTCCAATCCCATCTTAATTAAGGCTTCTCCATGCTGAAAAATTTCCGCTGGAGTCCCCTCTTCCTTAACCTCACCGTCATTGATCACTAAGACCCGATTAGCGCTGGCCGCTTCGTCAATATCATGCGTAATTGACAAGACCGTTAACGCTGAATTAGCCTTCATATCGCGAATCGTCGTCAATACTTCCTGACGACCACGGGGATCCAACATTGACGTCGCTTCGTCCAGAATCAAAATCTGAGGCCGCGCCGCTATCATACCAGCCAGCGCCACCCGTTGTTTTTGACCACCTGACAAACGTGCCGGTTCACGTGTCGCAAAATCCTGCATGTTGACTTGTTCTAGAGCCGCCTGTACCCGCGTTAGCATCTCAGGACGCGGCACGCCCTGGTTTTCAAGGCTAAACGCAACATCATCGGCAACGGTTGCCCCAACGAATTGGTTATCTGGGTTTTGGAAAACCATCCCAATTTTGCGCCGAATGTCCCAAACGGTTTCTTCAGATAATACTTGACCATCAACCGTAATCGTTCCGGCCGCTGGTGCTAACAGTCCGTTTAAATTCTTGGCCAAGGTCGACTTACCAGAACCGTTATGGCCGACAATGGCGACCCATTCACCCGGCATGACCGTAAATGAAATATCGTGTAACGTTAACTGATCCGTAGCTTGTTGCGGGTAACGATAATCTAAATGTTTAACGTCAATAATCGGACTCACCATTGTCCCTCATTTCCTTAAAATTCATGGTTATTATCATAACATATCTGACGGAACTTGTAGTAACTGAACTTCACGTCCAATCTTACTTTAAATCAGTGGCTGGCCCGTATTTGTAACCAGCATCGCCAAACAGCGTGAACTGCTTCTTCAAGTTATTGGAGACGTATACTTTTTTATCCTTGGTAATAAAAATGGCCCCAATACCTTGATCCGCTTTACCATTAATGTACTTCATCCCGCCTTTGAGGCCTTTGTCAAAGGTGGCCGTCGATAGTGCATCGCCATCCACCGACTTCTTCGAGATGATGGAAACGCCCATCAAATTGTTTTGATAAGGGGCCCCTGTTTGTGGGTCCATCAAATGACTGTAAACTTTACCATTCTTCTTCAAATAGCGTTCATAGATCCCAGAAGTAACGATTGACTTATTCTTAGCAGGTAGTGAGCCAATGGCCGTACCCCGTGACGCTTTTGGATCTTGGATACCGACTGTCCAGTTACCTGACTTCGTTCCTTTAGGGCTGTCACCCAGAACATAAATATTACCACCGAGGTCAATAATGGCCGTTGAAACCCCATGATTTAATAAGTACGTCTTCACTTGATCGGTCATGTAACCCTTGGCAATCCCACCAAGGTCTAGTTGCATTCCCTTTTCTTCTAGATAAACGGTCCGTTTCTTGTCATTTAATTTAACTTTTTTGTAGTCTACCAGCTTAACGTTCTTGTCAATTTCTTGTTGAGTGGGCACCTTGGCATCAGAAAATCCAATATGCCAGAGTGATGTGATCGGGCCAATGGCTAAATCAAAGGATTCGTCTGAATTCTTACTATAATAGTAAGCTGCTTTGATCATTGGGTAGATATCCTTGCTGACAGCCACTGGCTTTTTACCGGCAGCGGCGTTGATCTTGTCAATTTCAGATCCTTTTTGATTGACCGTAATTTCCTTAGCTTCCGTTTTCAACAGCTTAAACGCCCCAGCTAACACGTTATCCTTACCCTTATTATAAATCCGCAACGTGACAACTGTGCCCATCATGAACTGGGTATCCTCGATCGGCGTCTTGACGACCTTAGTTGGTTTGGGTCGGCTACTAGCAGCATTTTTGCGACTCGTACTCGTCCCACACGCCGTCAATGGCACGATCATTGCAACAATTAATCCAATTCGAACCCATTTTTTTAGCTTCATTCCAATACTTCCCCTATTTTTAATTTCAATTGTCATTATACCAAAGTCTTGATTCATCCGGTGAGACTGTTTGCGCGTCATCCAAGCTTTTCTACGCTAGTCTGACATCAGCGCACCTACAGCAAACGGTACAACTCGACGGTCGGGTTTGTACTACCACAGCCATTTTGCACTTAACATTCACCGCCACTATTATTTTTTAAACCAATATCCATGTATGGATTTAGCTTGCTCAAAGTCGTGCCCAACTGAGTGACAAACTTTTGTGGTTGCTCAATTAAAAACAAAAGGCCCTCAGCATGCGCCTCAGGCCTCAAAAGAATCTAATAATTAAATTGCTTATTCAGAGAAAATCATGTTGTCAACAGTAATCGTGTTGGTGTCACCCTTTTGTGCCGCGTTTTGTAATTGTTCCGCGTACATAATAAAGGTGTTAGAGGATTCAGTGGCACCCGTGACAACGTCAACCTTAGTTGGATCACTACTCTTAACTAATGACTTGTTCAAAGCTGGTTGATAAGTCTTAGGGTTAGTCTTAGCAACCTTCTTCATTTGCTTGTTGTAAGCTGCATCGTCAACTTTGGACTTGCCATTCTTGTTCACTTGGTTATATTCAGACTTCGTAATCTTATTATCCTTGACCGTGATTGCGAAAGTAACTTTGTAACCGTGTGAGTAGTTCTTTTCGTTCAACTTGTAGGTACCATCTTTCATCTTGGCACCATTGTCAATCTTAATGGTCGACTTGTTACCCGCTTGGGCAGCTTGAACTAATTGTTGTGTGTAGTTTTGGAAGGTCTTTGATGATTCAGTCGCACCAGTCACAACATCAATGGAGCCCACGTTACCAGTAGCGGCAGAGCCCGTCAGCGTCTTGTTTAACTTAGGCATGTAAGTCTTGGGGTTAGTCCCAGCGATCTTCTTCATTTGTTTGTTATATGAAGTATCATCAACTTTGGACTTGCCGTTCTTGTTCACTTGGTCATAACTGGACTTAGTGATTTTACCGTTGTTATTAACTGTGATACTCATCTTGGTCCGATAACCATGTGAATAATTTTCTTCTTCAAGGTTATAAGTACCCGCTTTCATTTTGCTGCCAGCAGTTAATTTAGCAACCTTAGTTGTCTTAGCTGATGAACTTGAAGATGAACTCTTCTTGGATGAACTCGAGCTAGAACTTGAAGAACTGCTGCCACAACCTGCTAAAGCTAAAGCTGAAATTGCAACAACTGAAGCACCCGTAATAACTGATTTGAATTTCATGATATCCCACTCCTAACCTTTTTGTATGAAAATTCACATTAATCTTAACGTTTAAACTGGTAATAGTCAATCCCATTCCATTAAAAAAATGATATTTTAGCCTAATAATAGCGGTATTGACAACGTTTTCCGTTCAAACCTCGATGCCACTATTTTCGCGGCTTAGATAATGTGATAGTTTATGCATTCTTTCCCATAATCCATAGACAACCGCTTACATTATCGTTATAATTATTAGTGGAATTATCTTTTTACACTATTATTCAAGGGAGTTGTTACGCAATGGCAAAGAAAAATATTGTCGTTGTCGGTGCGGGGTTTGCTGGTGTTTACGCAACCAAGAAACTGTCTAAGCATTTCAAAAAAAATGCAGACGTCGAGATTACGTTGATTGACCGGCATTCATACTTCACGTATATGACTGAATTACATGAAGTTGCTACCGAACGGGTGGAACCTGAGCATATCCAATATGATTTGCAACGGTTGTTCGCACGGCGAAAAAACGTTCGTCTCGTGACCGATACCGTGACGGGCATCGACAAAAAGGCACAAACAGTTACTACCGAACACGGAAGTTATCAATATGATCAACTTTTAATTAGTTTGGGTGGGGAATCCAATGACTTTGGGACTCCCGGTGTTAAGGAACACGGCTTCGAATTGTGGTCCTTCGAACAAGCGATGGCATTGCGCGCTCACTTATCTGCAATTATTCGGCGGGGGGCGGCGGAGCTCGACCCTGCTAAGCGCAAAGCCATGTTGACCTTTACAGTCTGTGGTTCTGGTTTTACTGGTTCTGAACTGATTGGTGAATTAATCGAATATCGTGATGTTTTGGCTCGAGACAACAAGCTCGATCCAAGTGAAATCACGCTCCAATTGGTCGAAGCAGCGCCGACTATTATTAACATGCTCAACCGGACGCAAGCCGGTAAGGCCGCTAAGTACATGGAAAAACATGGTGTCAAAATCATGACGAACTCCATGATTACCGAAGTCTGTGAAGACCATGTTAACTTAAAAGGCAAGGATCCAATTCCAACCTACACGTTAATCTGGACAGCCGGTGTTCGTGCTAATAGTATCGTTAAAAAGTTCGGCATTGAAACTAACCCCCGCGGTGGTCGCTTGATGGCCAATGAATTCATGCAAGCTAAGGATTGTAACAATATCTTCTTAGCCGGTGATTCAACCAGCTACCAAGAACCTGACCAACCACGGCCAGTCCCACAAATCGTTCAAGGGGCTGAAGAAACCGCAGCTAAGGCCGTCGAAGGTATTATTAAGAACGTTGACCAGACTGACGTTACGATCAAGCCATTTAAGGGCGCTTATCAAGCATCCGTCGACTCAATTGGTTCCAAATATGCCGTTGCACAAGTTTTAGAGAAGTGGAACGTCTCTGGTTTTATTGCCGTGCTTTTAAAACACGCCATCAACTGGATGTACTACGTTCAGATTTTCTCAGGTTACTACCTATTCCAGTACTTCATGCACGAATTCTTCCGGACTCGTAATAACCGTAACGTCTTCCGCGGTTGGGTCTCACGGGCTGGTAACGTACTCTGGAGTGTGCCACTGCGGTTCTTCTATGGTGCCATGTGGTTATGGGACTGCTGGACTAAAGTTCAGGGATCTGAATCCTGGTTCACTGACAAGTTACGGTTACCATTCGAATGGATTACCGTGGCCGCAACCAGTGGTGCCTCTCAAGCAACTAAAGCCGCTGCAACCAGTGGTGCTTCTGAAGCTGCCACGTCAACCGTTAAAGCCGCTAAGGGTGTCTTCAGTCTTTCATACATGTACGGTAAAGAACCCCTGATGGTCTTTGACAAAATGCCACATTGGTTCGAATCAATTACCAAGGTCTTCATTCCGAACATGCAAATGGCCCTCTTCTTCCAGAAATTCATGACTTGTGTTGAAATCGTCATTGCATTATGTATTTTCTTCGGACTCTTTACTTGGTTTGCTAACGCAGTCACCATTGGCTTAGTTGTCGTCTTCTGCTTATCTGGCATGTTCTACTGGGTCAACATTTGGATGATCTTTGTTGCCCTCGCCTTAATGAACGGTTCCGGACGGACATTTGGGTTAGACTACTGGGTCGTTCCGTGGATGCAAAAACACCTTGGACACTGGTGGTACGGCAACGTTCGTTCTCATTACGACGGTGTTAAAACCCGCTAGATGCGTTATAATTAATTAAATCCTTTCCCGATGGTTCAAGGGTTGTTTTTCCCCCTTGAACCATTTTTTATTTCATTGAATTGGAGGGTTAACGATGCGTAAATTACGGACAATGATCCGGACATTCAAACGTTATGGGGATATGATCAAGCCGTTTGATATTATTATTATTGTTGCGCTAATTATTTTATCGTTCACCCCACTAGCGATTTTTTCATACCAGCAAAAACAACAAGCTGAACATGCGGCACTAGTGGCTAAGCGAAAGGCCACGAGCAGTGAAACCACGTATAACGCCGTGGTCTCACATAATGGGACCGTCTTGAAGCGTGTCAATATTACGAATCTGAAAACGACTAAGCACTTCACCTATCGCGATAACCATGGGCACTACAACACGATCACCTTTAAACCTAAGCGCGTTGCGATTACGAAAGCCAACTGTTCTGACCAAGTATGTGTCCGCCGAGGCTGGATTCATAAACCTGGTCAAACGATTGTTTGTTTGCCCCACAAACTCTTGGTTGAAATTAAGGCCAGCAACGGTCAAGTCAAATCTGGCGGTAATGGTTTAGTTACGGAGTAGAATATGAATAATTCATTTGAACGATCAAACAAAACTCATCGTAATATTTATATCGCGTTACTGGTTGCACAAGGCGTGATCATCGGCATCCTTGAACGGATGATTCCATTCCCGTTTGCCTTTGCCCCAGGTGCCAAGCTTGGTTTAGCCAATCTGATTACCATTGTTGCAATCTATACATTATCATTAACTGACGTGATAACCCTAACCTGGCTCCGTTTGATTTTAACGGCCCTCCTAGGTGGCACTTTATCAACCTTTCTGTATAGTTTTGGGGGCGCCTTTCTCAGCCTGTTTGCCATGCTGCTGGTCAAACAATTAGGGCCTAAACGCGTTAGTATTATTGGGATTTCAGCAACTGGCGGCGTCATGCATAATGTTGGTCAGCTATTGGTCGCGAGTCTTATTGCACAGACGTGGACGGTCATGCTCTACTTGCCAGTGCTTTCGATTATTGGACTAGCAGCGGGAAGTGCTCTCGGAATCGCCGCCAACTACTTGTTCACCCACGTCACGATCTTACGCTATCTCAAATTCAATCGAGAACACCATCCAGATCAAACAAAGGAGTAACCCTTATGCAATCGGCAACACAATTACACCCAATTTGGCGTGATTACCCGGCACTACAACCGGAGCTGCAACAAGTGATGCAGCTGATGACGGCGAACATCAATATTCAAGATGCCGACATCAATGACGCGATTTTAGAAATGATTCATGGTGGTGGTAAGCTCTTACGCCCGGCATACTGCCTCCTATTCTCACAATTTACAACAACTGATCGGCAACGGATGGTGGCCTTAGCGGCGTCATTAGAAACGCTCCATACCGCTACGCTGATCCATGATGACATTGTTGACGATGCTGCACTACGTCGGCACCATGTCACGATTCAAGAACGTTTTGGTAAAGATACTGCTGTGTATGCGGGCGACTACCTATTCGTTGTGGTATTCAAGATTCTAGCGCACTATTCAAGCAGTTTCAAAAGCATCCAGATGAACTCTGAGAACATGGAAAAGATTCTAGTGGGCGAGGTCCAACAAAAGGACCGCCACTACCACCTTGACATTACCATGGCAGAATACTTGCAACAAATTCAAGGTAAGACCGCCGAATTATTCGCACTGAGTTGTTTTCTAGGTGCTTATGAATCTGGTCAAAGTAGTCATTTCGCCCAGCGCGCTCGTAAAGCAGGTCTCGCAATTGGGATGGCCTTCCAAATTCTTGACGATATTTTAGACTATCAAGAAGTCAGTCAGGAAACGGGCAAACCCATCCTCGAAGACGTTGCTGAAGGTGTCTACACCTCGCCGTTGATCTTTGCCTTACAGACAGAAGCTAAGCACGATTTATTGCCGCTGATGCGATTACAGGGGGCAATTTCGGACACTCAGCGCCAGGAAGTACAACGACTTGTCATCAATGCCGGCGGTGTGGTGCAAGCCCAAGAACTCGCTACCAAGTACACTCAAGACGCGCTGGCAATCATGCGTAAACTTCCAGACCAGCCTGCGAAGACGGATCTGATTAGTCTAACCAAACGGCTGTTGGACCGGCATAATTAACTAGTAATCAATCGACTAAGGTATCAAACATCCTGTTTGATACCTTTTTTGTCGCCCAGACACAGCTAAACGCCCATGTGCTTCATCTTCACAGTCAGTACCTGAGACCACTATATCCACTTTCCCGATTCAACAGGTCATAATCTGCAAATAACAAACCGTTGTCATCACGAGTATTAAAAACACCTATCCATTCCAACAAAAAACCGCTGATTTAGGGAATCAATCCCTAAATCAGCGGTTGCTCGTAACTAGCACCAAAAAAAATCACTTAGAACTGCGATATGCCATCTATGTCTAACCATAAATAACTTCCGAACTAGACTTAGCTACTATTTTGCCAGTAGCCACCATCATAACGCCCGTCAATCATCAGTCCCAGTGATCCGTAAAACAATCTTAACTAGTCAACGAGTTCCAAGACAACCATTTGTGCACCGTCGCCACGACGAGGCATAGTCTTGTAAATTCGTGTGTAACCACCATTGCGGTCAGCATATTGAGGACCTAAGTCACTAAATAGCTTTTGCAATGCAGTTTGTACAGCCACGTTGTCGCCATCTTCCTTAACATCGGCAACGACGTCCCGCATGAATGCGGCAGCCTTCCGACGGGCGCTTAAATCACCCTTCTTGGCCAAAGAGATCATTTTGTCAGCAGTTGAACGAACTTCCTTAGCACGGGCTTCGGTCGTCTCGATCTTGCCGTTAACGATCAATGACGTTGTCAAATCGCGTAATAAGGCACGACGTTGTGAACTTGTACGTTGTAATTTACGGTAACTCATGAACGGATATCCTCCCTTGTATTAGTCTTCTTTGCGTAATGATAACCCAAGGTCAGCTAATTTTGCCTTAACTTCCTCGAGTGACTTGCGTCCAAGGTTGCGAACCTTCATCATATCAGCTTCAGTTTTGTTAGTTAATTCTTGGACCGTGTTGATGCCAGCACGCTTCAAGCAATTGTATGAACGGACGGAGAGATCTAACTCTTCAATCGTCATTTCTAACATCTTTTCCTTATGCGTTTCTTCCTTCTCGACCATCACATCAGTGTTTTTAGCTTCATCAGTGAGATTTACGAAGATTGAAAGGTGATCAGTCAGGATTTTGGCTGATAGACTAATGGCTTCACTTGGAGTGATTGAACCATTTGTCCAAACGTCTAAGGTTAACTTATCGAAATCATCACGTTGACCAACCCGCGTGTTTTCAACTTGGTAGTTGACACGTTCGATTGGAGAATACAATGAATCAACAGCTAAAACGCCAATTGGCATGTCATCTTCACGATGTTTGTTATCCTCAGCGGAAACATAACCACGACCAGTATTTGCGGTCATACGCATATGGAAGTGTGCCCCGTCTGCTACGGTACAAATTGGTAAGTCTGGATTCAAGACTTCTACGTCCGCATCGCCAATGATATCACCGGCAGTAACGTTAGCAGGACCCTTAACGTCGATTTCCAACGTCTTGGTTTCGTCTGATTCCAACTTAAGTGCAATCTTCTTAACATTCAAGATAATTGCTGTAACGTCTTCCGTTACGCCCTCAATCGTTGAAAATTCATGAAGAACACCATCAATTTGAATACTAGTAACAGCAGCGCCAGGTAAAGAAGAAAGAAGAATCCGACGAAGTGAATTCCCTAAAGTTGTACCATAACCGCGTTCAAGCGGTTCTACAACAAACTTACCATAGTTGTCGTTTTCATCAATTTTATGAATGTTAGGTTTTTCAAATTCAATCATTCTTATCTTTTACCCCTTTCAAAACGCGTGGTGTTTAGTAGTTGTGCGTACAAAATGAAGTTTGCCCTCAAAATGAACGTCACAGATTAAACACGACGACGCTTTGGAGGACGAGAACCATTGTGAGGCACTGGCGTAACATCGCGAATTGCGCTAACTTCCAAACCAGTAGCTTGTAAAGCACGGATAGCGGCTTCACGGCCTGAACCAGGACCCTTAACAGCGACTTCAACAGTTTTCATACCATGTTCCATTGATGCCTTAGCAGCAGCTTCTGCAGCCATTTGAGCAGCAAAAGGTGTTGACTTACGACTACCTTTGAAACCTAATGAACCAGCTGATGACCATGCAATGGCGTTCCCTTGCATATCAGTGATCATAACAAGTGTGTTGTTGAACGTTGAATGGATGTGAGCCACACCAGATTCAATGTTCTTCTTTACCCGACGACGACGGGTTGTCTTTCTAGTTGCCATAAAATTCGAAAACCTCCTTTATTATTATTTTTTACGTCCAGCGATGCTGACCTTTTTACCCTTACGAGTACGAGCATTGTTCTTCGTGTGTTGACCACGAACTGGTAAACCACGACGATGACGCATGCCACGGTATGAACCGATTTCTTGCAATAACTTGATGTTTAAGCTGACTTCACGACGTAAGTCACCTTCAGTTTTGTAGCCATCGACAACGGCACGGATTTTGTCTTCCTGGTCAGGAGTTAAATCACGTACACGAACGTCTTCTGAAACACCGGCTTCAGCAAGGATCTTCTGTGCAGAAGTGTTACCGATACCGTAGATATAAGTCAAACCAATGACAATACGCTTGTCACGTGGTAAGTCAATCCCTTCAATACGAGCCATTAATATTTCACCTCCAACTTAATTAAATTATTTACCTTGGCGTTGCTTATGCTTTGGATTAGCAGAGCAGATAATCATCACGCGGCCTTTACGACGAATAACTTTGCAGTGTTCGCACATTGGCTTTACAGATGGTCTTACTTTCATGAGTTTTTTACCTCCTATAAGGTACGTAGACCGAGCCTACTTGAAACGGTAGGTAATCCGGCCCTTAGTTAAATCATAAGGTGACATTTCAACTGTAACCTTGTCACCAGGCAGAATTCGAATGTAATGCATCCGGATCTTACCTGATACGTGTGCCAAGATTTCAGCGCCGTTTTCAAGTTCAACCTTAAACATTGCGTTCGGCAACGTTTCTTTAATGGTTCCTTGAATTTCGATGACGTCTTCCTTTGCCAAGTACTGTCCCTCCTTATTATCAGATTCCGTGCTACCACGTATTTGGTCCATTACTGAACCAGTCATTGTCTAATCATAACATTAAAAAAATATTAAATCAGTCAACGGCTAAACCTGAATAATTTTATCACAACGACCTTTGAAAAGCAAACGTCGCTGCTGAAGGAACCTGGTTTACAGGTTATCAAGAATTTTCTTGATATCTTTGTAGACATCATCAATGTCGCGATCACCGTCGACATTGTAGAGTAACTTTTCTTGACCGTAATAATCAATTAATGGCGTGTTCAACTTAATGTTCACGTCTAACCGATTCTTAACGGTTGCTGGCTTGTCATCATCACGTTGATAGAAATCATGACCGCCACACACATCACAGGTTCCTTCTACCTTAGGCTTGTTGTACAACTTATGGTAAGTTGCACCGCAAGTCCGGCAGATAAACCGACCGGAAAGTCGTTCAACAAGTACTGCGGGTTCAACATGAATGTTGATGACCCCATCAAGTGGCTTATTGAGTTCTTCACCGATTTGTTTCAAAGCATGAGCTTGATCGATGTTACGTGGGTAACCATCTAATAGGAAACCATTTTTAGTATCCGCTTCAGCTAACCGATCACGGACGATGCCGTTAGTGACTTCGTCTGGTACTAAGTTACCTGCATCAATATACTTCTTGGCTTCCAAGCCCATCTTCGTTTCGTTCTTAATGGCTGCACGGAAGATATCTCCGGTCGAGATATGTGGAATATCAAAATCTTCAAGAATCTTCTGTGCTTGAGTACCCTTACCGGCACCCGGTAATCCCATTAAAATCAGGTTCATTGTTGACATGTTTTTTCCTCCTGAATGCACAAATGTGTTGAGTCTCCCCAACACATTCGCTGATTAACGAATGAAACCGACATAGTCACGTTTCATCATCAATCCTTTAATTTGACGAATTGTTTCAAGGGCAACCCCAACAACGATTAGTAAACTCGTCCCACCTAAACCGATTGATTCATCGAGACCCCAAATATCAGAAGCTAATAATGGAATCAAGGAAATCAACCCAAGGTAGAGGGCACCGACCGTACTTAGTCGCATTAACAATTTTGAAACCCAATCTTGAGTATCCTTACCTGGCCAAACACCAGGAATATAGCTGCCTTGCTTTTGTAAGTTCTTAGAGAGCTTTTCAGGATTGACCTGAACAAACGCATAGAAGAACGTGAAGAGCACGATCAGAATGGTGTAAAGAATAGCACCAGTCGTCGACTGCATATTGAAGATATTACTCAAAACGGTATACCAGGTTTCGTCACCATGACTGGATTGGAACCCTAGCAAAATCGTTTGGGGCGTTGCAATGAAGGAACTCGCGAAAATAACAGGAATAACCCCGGCAACGTTCACCTTTAATGGTAGGTAACTACTGTCAGGTGCACCAGCTGCACGACGAGTGTATTGAATTGGAATTCGGTCATTAGCTTGTTCGACCCACGTTACAAACATAACGATGATCAGCACAAGCAAGGCTAACCCAACAACAAACAAGCCACTCTTCCACCAGTCGCTCTGTGAAACATTAACGAACTGTTCTTGATAAATTTGATAAATCGATGTTGGCATACGGGCAATGATCCCGGCGAAGATAATAATGGAAACCCCATTACCGATTCCTCGATCCGTAATCATGTCACCCATCCAAGTCGTCAACATTGCCCCACCAGTGAGGATCACCCCAATGGTCAGGTAAGTCGAAATACTTGGATTGTTAACGAGCTTGAGTTGACTCAAAGAGTTAAAACCAGCCGTAATCCCAATCGACTGAACAAAGGCCAAGACGATCGTTAACCAACGGGTCGCTTGATTAAGCTTGCGTCGACCAACTTCACCTTGTTTGCCCCATTCAACAAACTTAGGAACAATGTCCATTTGTAACAATTGAACGATGATTTGTGCAGTAATGTAAGGGGATACCCCCATAGCAAGGATGGAATAATTTGTTAAACCGCCACCACTGAATGTATTCAACATACTTATCAGCCCTGAAGATGCCACCGACTGAAGTGCCTGTGCATTAACTCCAGGAACTGTGATATAAGAGCCAAGACGAAATACAATCAAAACGCCCAACGTGAACAGAAGTTTATTCCGAATATCCTTAACTTTGAGAGCGTTCTTCATGGTAGTCAGCAAATTAGATCACCTCAGTTTTACCGCCAGCAGCTTCAATGGCTGCAACCGCCGTTGCAGAGAACTTGCTTGCCTTAACTGTTAACTTTTTGTTGAGTTTACCATTACCAAGAACTTTAACAGCAGAACTCTTCTTAACTAAGCCAGCTTCCTTTAATGATTCTGGTGTAACTTCGGCACCATCATCAAAACGGTTTAAGCCGTCAAGGTTAACAACCGCATATTCTTTACGGTTAATGTTAGTAAATCCACGTTTAGGAATCCGACGGTACAATGGCATTTGGCCACCTTCGAAACCGACACGAACTTTACCACGCGCCTTTTGACCTTTTTGGCCACGACCAGAAGTCTTACCTTGGCCACTTGAGTCACCACGACCAATTCGACGACGTGAAAAACGTGAACCTTCACTAGGTGTTAATTCATGTAACTTCATTTAGTAGGCACCTCCTCTTTGAAAATTTGAATTACTTGATGATTTCGACATCGACTAAGTGTGCGATGTGGAAAATTTGACCGCGAGTTGCTGCGTCATCAGGTTTAACAACGGAACTATTAATCCGACCCAAACCTAATTCCTTAACGATTTTACGTTGCTTAGGAAGACGGTGAGCAGCACTGCGTACTAAAGTGATCTTTAATTGAGCCATGTTGTTTGTCCTCCCTATTCAGCTAAATGTTCGGCTGAAACGCCACGTAAAGCAGCGACTTGTTCAGCAGTCTTTAAGCTCTTTAAGCCTTCGAACGTTGCACGAACAACGTTAACGGGGGTGTTTGAGCCTAATCGTTTACTAGTAACATCATCCACACCGGCTAATTCCATGACGGCACGAACGGCGCCACCAGCGGCAACACCAGAACCTTCAACGGCTGGCTTAAGCATGATGCGGCCACCACCGTAAACACCAAGTGCTTCATGAGGAATGGTGGTACCAACCATTGGTACAGTGATCAAGTTCTTTTTAGCAGCTTCGGAAGCTTTCCGAATTGCTTCTGGAACTTCTTGAGCCTTACCAGTACCGAAACCAACGTGTCCCTTGTGGTCCCCAACGATTACTAATGCAGCAAAACGTAGGCGACGACCACCTTTAACAACTTTGGTAATCCGGTTAATGGCAACAACATTATCGTCAAGATCTAATTTTGATGGATCAATGAAAGTCATATGGTATTATTCCTCCTTTGTTAGAATTTAAGTCCGTTTTCACGAGCGGCTTCAGCCAAAGCTTGAACCCGACCATGATATAAGTAACCGCCACGATCGAAAACGACGTCAACGATTTTCTTTTCAGCAGCGCGCTTAGCAACAACTTGACCGACAGATGCAGCCTTTTCAGTCTTGTTGTTACCTTTAACTTCGCTATCTAAAGTTGAGGCACTTGCGAGCGTTACACCCTCTACATCATCAATAACTTGAGCGTAGATGTTTTTGTTTGAACGATAAACATTTAAGCGTGGGCGCTCAGCAGTCCCAGAAATCTTACCGCGAACACGTGCGTGACGACGTTGACGTGTTTTGTTTTTATCTGGTTTGGAAATCACAATAGTCACCTCTATATATTAGTATGGACAGCTTTACGCTGCATTATTTACCAGTCTTACCTTCCTTACGACGAACATATTCATCGACGTAACGAATCCCTTTACCTTTGTAAGGTTCAGGTGAACGAACGGCCCGAACTTCGGCAGCAAAGTCACCAACAGCTTGCTTACCAATACCAGAAATATTGATATGCGTGTTATCAGGAACTTCAACAGTCAAGTTTTCAGGCGTTGCGAATTCAACAGGGTGTGAGTAACCAACGCTTAATACTAACTTCTTGCCTTGCAATTGGGCACGGTAACCAACACCGACCAATTGAAGGTTCTTAGTAAAGCCTTTAGTAACCCCTTCAACCATGTTGTTAACATTTGCACGGGTAGTACCGTGTAATGCCTTCATCTTGTAGTCATCAGATGGACGAGTGAATTTAACTTCGTTGCCTTCAACCGTCATCGTAATATCACTGGCGATGTTCCGCGTTAAAGTACCCTTAGGACCCTTAACCGTAACGACTTCACCAGCTTGTGATACTTCTACCCCAGCAGGTAGTTCAATTACTTTATAACCAATACGACTCACTTACTTGCACCTCCCGTCTTAATTAATGATTACCAAACGTAAGCTAATACTTCGCCGCCAAGCTTCTTGGCGCGAGCTTCTTTATCAGTAATGACACCTTCTGAAGTTGAGATGATAGCAATCCCTAAACCGTTTAAAACCTTAGGAACAGCATCAGCCTTGACGTATGAACGTAAACCTGGCTTTGAAATACGCTTCAAACCACTGATTACACGTTCGTTGTCCTTACCATACTTCAAGAAGACGCGGATGATGCCCTGTTTGTCATCATCGATGTATTCAACGTCGCGAACAAAACCTTCATTCTTTAAAATTTCAGCAATGTTGCGTTTGATTTTTGATGCAGGAACTTCTAGTGAATCGTGGCGTACCATGTTAGCGTTACGGATACGAGTCAAGAAATCTGCGATTGGATCAGTCATCATGAAAGTTTAACCTCCTTTAACTTGGGTTTGTTTTTACCAGCTGGCCTTTTTCATACCAGGGATTTGACCTTTGTGGGCCAGGTCGCGTAAGCAGATACGGCACAAGTGGAATTTACGGTAAACTGAATGTGGACGACCACAACGTTCACAACGGGTGTAGTTTTGTACGTTAAACTTAGCACCGCGCTTTTGTTTAGCAATTTGTGATTTTTTAGCCAACTTCGATTAACCCCCTTCGGTTATTTAGCAAATGGCATGCCAAATTGAGTTAACAACTCACGTGATTCTTCATCACTATCAGCTGTCGTAACGATTACAATGTCTAAACCGCGAACACGGTTAACATTATCATAGTTGATTTCTGGGAAGATCAATTGTTCACGGACACCCAATGTGTAGTTACCGCGACCATCAAATGAACGAGTACTTACACCATGGAAGTCACGAACACGTGGTAATGAAACATTGATCAACTTGTCCAAGAAGTCATACATACGTTCGCCACGTAAGTCAACCTTGGCACCAATTGCCATACCTTCACGAAGACGGAAACCAGCGATAGATTTCTTTGCCCGGGTAACCAATGGTTTTTGACCGGAGATCAAAGTTAATTCTTCAACTGCTTCGTCTAAGTTTTTAGCGTTGGTAACTGCATCACCAACACCCATGTTCAAAACGATCTTAGCCAGCTTAGGCACTTGCATTACTGAAGTGTAATTGAACTTGTCAACTAATGCTGGAACGATTTCTTTTTCATATTGAGCTTTTAAACGGTTTTCCATGAAACTTGCTTCCTCCTTTCAGTCAGTCTTAGTTTTCTAAGTCTTTACCAGACTTTTTAGCGTAACGGACACGCTTGCCATCTTCACGACGAACACCTAAACGTGTAGGTTCGTTGGTTGATGGGTCAAGGTACATAACGTTAGAAGCATCGATTGGTGCTTCGATGTCCACGATACCGCCTTGTGGGTTAACGTTCGTTGGTTTTTGGTGTTTCTTGATCTTGTTAACACCTTCAACAACGATCCGGTTCTTGGCAGAGATAACCTTTTTAACAGTACCTTCTTGACCACGATCCTTACCGCTGATTACTCGAACTTTATCACCAGTTTTAATCAACATTAGGTTGCGCACCTCCTTATTTACGGTGTGTGACTAGAGTACTTCTGGCGCTAATGAAACAATACGCATGAAGTCCTTATCACGTAATTCACGAGCGACAGGTCCAAAGATACGAGTACCTTGTGGAGTCTTGTCATCACGAATAATAACTGCAGCATTTTCATCAAACTTGATGTATGAACCGTCAGCACGGTGAACACCAGACTTAGTCCGGACGATCACAGCTTTAACGACATCATGAGCTTTGACAACACCACCGGGTGTTGCTTGTTTAACCGTAGCAACAATGACATCACCAATGTTAGCAGTTTTACGACCAGAGCCACCTAATACCTTAATAGTAAGGATTTCACGGGCACCGGAGTTGTCAGCAACTTTTAAACGACTTTCTTGTTGGATCACAGTAAGTGTCCTCCCTTCATGTAATTTTATTCAGCTAATAATCTAGATAATAACAGCTTTTTGAACAACTTCAATTAAGCGGAAACGCTTAGTAGCTGATAGAGGACGAGTTTCCATGATCTTGACGATATCGCCAGTTTTGGCTTCATTCTTTTCATCATGAGCCTTGAATTTCTTTGAATAACGAACACGTTTGCCGTATACCGGATGGTTCTTGTAAGTTTCGACAATAACAACAATGGTTTTGTCCATCTTGTCAGAAACAACGCGTCCTTGGATAACCTTACGGCTATTACGAGTATCTTCACTCATTCGTGATTGCCTCCTTTATACTCTACTTGTTTAACTCTTGTTCACGCAACGCAGTTTTAATACGCGCAATGTTCTTACGAACTTGTTTTAAACGAGCGGTGTTTTCAAGCTGACCAGTGGCCAATTGAAAACGCAAGTTGAAAAGTTCGTCTTTGTAAGACTTTTCTTTTTCGAGCATTTCAGTAGTGGACAATGCTTTAATTTCCTTAGCCTTCATCTGATTCGCCACCTACTTCCTCACGCTTAACAATCTTAGTTTTAACAGGTAATTTAGTTCCAGCCAAGCGTAAAGCTTCGCGTGCAACTTCTTCTGGAACACCAGCAACTTCAAACATAATCTTGTTACGTTTAACTGGTGCTACCCAACCTGCAGGAGTACCTTTCCCATTACCCATCCGGACACCGACACCTTTTTCAGTGTAGGACTTGTGAGGGAAAATCTTAATCCATACCTTACCGCCACGCTTCATGTAACGGTTCATAGCAACACGGGCAGCTTCAATCTGCCGGTTGCTGATCCAGTGTGATTCGAGGGTTTGTAAACCGTAATCACCAAAAGCAACTGTTTTACCGCCTTTAGCTTCACCGCGCATTTTACCACGATGAACACGACGATACTTAACCCGTTTAGGTACCAGCATGTTTAGTTTCCTCCTTTAGCAGATTTCTTTTCTGGCAAGATTTCGCCACGGTAGATCCAGGTCTTAACACCTAATTTACCGTAAGTCGTCCGTGCTTCGACCCATGAATAGTCGATGTCAGCACGAAGCGTATGCAATGGAACCGTACCATCTGAGTATGCTTCAACACGAGACATGTCGGCACCGTTTAAACGGCCAGCAACTTGTGTCTTAATACCCTTAGCACCGGAACGCATTGTACGTTGCATAGCACCACGCATCGCACGACGGAAAGCAACCCGGCCTTCCAATTGACGCGCAATACTTTCACCAACTAATTTAGCATCTAAATCAGGCTTCTTGATTTCGATGATGTTGATGTGTACTCGCTTACCAGTTAAATTGTTTAATTCTTTACGAAGAGCTTCAACTTCAGAACCACCCTTACCAATAACCATCCCTGGTTTTGCGGTATGGATTGAAATGTTTACGC
Source organism: Lactiplantibacillus sp. 3062 (assembly GCF_055413545.1). Classification (NCBI taxonomy): domain Bacteria; kingdom Bacillati; phylum Bacillota; class Bacilli; order Lactobacillales; family Lactobacillaceae; genus Lactiplantibacillus; species Lactiplantibacillus sp. 3062. The sequence goes on along the minus strand of NZ_JBVAYE010000008.1, from coordinate 22,135 downwards.
GGTTTGCAGCGCGTTCGATTTCAACGGTGGAGACGGAAGCGTCGGCAAGTCGTTGTTCGATATACTTACGGATGCGTAAATCTTCGTTCAAGTAGGCAGCAAAATCTTTTTCAGCGTACCATTTTGCTTCCCAGTCGCGAATGATTCCTACACGTAATCCGGTTGGATTTACTTTTTGACCCACGCGTTATCCCTCCTATTTTTCAGTAACTGTGATCGTAATGTGGCTAGTCCGCTTGTTGATTGGTGAAGCAGAACCCTTTGCCCGTGGACGGAACCGTTTTAAGGTTGGTCCTTCGTTAACAAAAGCTTCGCTTACGACCAAATCTTCGCGATCTAAGTCAAAGTTATTTTCAGCGTTAGCAACAGCAGAAAGTAAAACTTTTTCTACTACTGGAGAAGCACCCCGTGGAGTGAACTTCAAGATTGCTAAGGCTTCGGCAACACTTTTACCTCTGATAAGATCGACAACTAGGCGGACCTTACGAGCGGCAATACGAACAGTTTTTGCAGTTGCACGTGCAGATGTTACTTGTTCAGCCATTCTTTATATCCTCCTAACTATTACTTCGTTTTCTTATCGTCAGTTCCATGACCATGGAACGTCCGTGTTGGTACAAATTCACCTAACTTATGACCGACCATGTCGTCTTGGATGTAAACTGGGACATGCTTGCGACCATCATAAACAGCGATTGTGTACCCGATGAAACTTGGGAAAATTGTTGAACGACGTGACCACGTCTTGATGACAGATTTCTTGTCAGAATCAGATTGTGCATCGATTTTCTTTAATAAATGCGCATCTGCGAAAGGTCCCTTCTTTAAACTACGACCCATCGTGTGACCTCCTCTCGATAACTACAGTAAATTCAAATTTTATTAGTGTTTGCCTGGACGGCGACCACGAACGATAAGCTTGTTTGAACGAGCCTTCTTGTTCCGAGTCTTCTTACCAAGCGTCTTCTTACCCCATGGAGACATTGGAGATGGATGACCGATTGGTGCTTTACCTTCACCACCACCATGAGGGTGATCGTTAGGGTTCATTACAGAACCACGAACAGTTGGGCGCTTACCTTGCCAACGTGTACGACCGGCTTTACCTGAGTTGATTAATTCGTGTTGTTCATTACCAACAGTACCAATAGTAGCACGGCTAGTTAATAATACTAAACGAACTTCACCAGAAGACAAACGAACAATTGCGTACTTGCCTTCCTTACCCAGTAATTGTGCTGAAGTACCAGCAGAGCGAGCTAATTGGCCACCCTTACCTGGCTTCAATTCAATGTTGTGAATAACAGTACCAACAGGGATGTTAGTTAATGGTAATGCGTTACCAACCTTGATGTCGGCTTCGGCACCTGATTGAACTTGCATACCAACTTCCAAACCTTTTGGTGCTAAGATATATGATTTCACACCGTCAGCGTAAACTAATAATGCAATGTTAGCTGTCCGGTTAGGATCATATTCGATTGCCTTAACGGTTGCTGGAACTTCATCCTTAATCCGCTTAAAGTCAACCAAACGGTATTGTTGCTTATGACCGCCGCCACGATGACGAACAGTAATGTGACCATAACTGTTACGACCGGCAGTGTGACTTTGTGAGTCTAATAATGACTTTTCAGGCTTCGTCTTAGTGATTTCAGAGAAATCTGAAGCAGTCATATTACGACGGCCGTTAGTGGTTGGTTTATACTTCTTAATACCCACTAGAGTTACCTCCTAAATTAGATTTATTGTTGATCGTCGTTGAACAACTTGATTTCGTTAGAATCAGAACTTAAGGTAACAATAGCCTTACGACGCTTCTTAGTGTAGCCGGCGTAACGACCTTGGCGCTTAAGTTTTCCTTTAACGTTCATAACGTTCACTTTAACGACTTTAACATCGAAGATTTCTTCGATTGCTTTTTTAACTTGGGTTTTCGTTGCCTGTACGTTGACATCAAATGTGTAGCGCTTGTCGTCCAAGTCAGCCATTGATGATTCAGTAACTACAGGACGTAAAATTACATCGCGTGCTTCCATTATGCGAGCGCCTCCTCTAATTGATCGAGGGCTTTTTGGGTAACGACTAATTTGTCACTATTAGCGACATCTAAGACGTTAACACCTTTGGCTTTAAGGATCTTAACATTTGGTAAGTTACGACCTGCCAAAGCAGCCTTTTCATTGTCCTCTTCAACCAAAACAAGAGTCTTGGTATCGACGTTGAGGTTGTTTAATACATTTACAAAATCCTTAGTCTTTGGTGCGTCGAAAGCTAAGCTATCAACTGCAACTAAGCTGTTGTCTAAGACCTTTTGTGAAAGGACAGACTTCAAAGCTAAGCGCATAACCTTCTTAGGTAATTTGTAACTGTATGAACGAGGGGTTGGTCCGAAGACAATCCCACCTTTACGCCATTGTGGTGAACGGATAGAACCTTGACGCGCACGACCAGTACCCTTTTGACGCCATGGTTTACGACCACCACCGCGACGAGCACTACGGTTCTTAACTGCGTGAGTTCCTTGACGCATTGATGCACGTTGCATCAAGATGGCATCAAAAACCACGTTTTCGTTTGGTTCAACACCAAACACAGCGTCGTTCAAAGTAACGTCACCATTTTGCGTACCGTCTTGTTTAAATAATGCTACGCTAGTCATGTATTATGTCCTCCTTCCTTATTTACTCTTAACAGATGTTTTAACTGTTACAAATGACTTGTTGGCGCCAGGGACATTCCCTTTAATTAATAAAACGTTGTTTTCAACGTCGGCACGAACGATTTGTAAGTTTTGCATCGTACGTTGGTGATTACCCATCCGGCCTGGTAATTTCTTACCTTTGAATACCCGGTTGATGATGGCACCCATTGAACCAGGACGACGATGGTAACGAGAACCGTGAGCCATTGGTCCACGACTTTGGCCGTCCTTATGGATATTACCTTGGTAACCATGACCTTTAGTGATACCCGTAACGTCAACGGCGTCGCCAGCTGCGAAAATATCCGCTTTGACTTCGTCACCTACTGTGTAATCTCCAAGCTCAACATTACGAATTTCACGAATGAAGCGCTTAGGAGTCGTTTTTGCTTTTGCTGCATGACCTTGAGCAGGTTTGTTCGTCAAGACTTCGCGTTTGTCGTCAACACCTAATTGGATTGCTTCGTAACCGTCATTTTCAACGGTCTTAACTTGCAACACAACGTTAGGTTGAACTTCAACAACTGTAACGGGAACTAATTCGCCGCTTTCAGTGAAGACTTGCGTCATTCCTACCTTTTTCCCTAAGATTCCTTTAGTGGTCATGAGTACACCTCCAATTAATTGATTTTAGTTTAGTAAATTAAAGCTTGATTTCAATATCTACACCGCTAGGCAAGTCTAACTTCATTAATGAGTCGACCGTCTTAGGCGTTGGGTTAACGATATCGATTAACCGCTTGTGAGTCCGCATTTCGAATTGTTCACGTGAGTCCTTAAACTTATGTGGTGAACGTAGAACGGTATAAATAGTCCGTTCAGTAGGCAATGGAATAGGACCTGAAATAGTAGCACCAGTTCTCTTTGCCGTTTCGACAATCTTGTCAGCTGACTGATCAAGAATGCGGTGTTCGTATGCCTTTAAGCGAATACGAATTTTTTGCTTTGCCATTGTTGTGACCTCCTTCGTCTATTTTGAAAATAAGACTAGCTCCGTGAAAATTACCGCCACGTCCCATGACAATGTGGCCGGGCGTGTCGCAACCTTTCACATCAAAGCTAACTACGACTACTTGATGATGGGGATATAGTTATCCCCTTCTAAATACCAAGCACAATCTATAATAAATGAAAAGCTCTGTAATAGCAAGTGTTTTCGCACTTTTTTTATAACCATCGTTGTAAACCGTGTTACCTTTTTGAACCAGCTCAATTAATGTAACACAAATTCCATCCAATTAATAGCGTTTGCGCCTAATTTCTTTTTGGTGAGCGCTTTACATTTCTCACTGTCGACCGGCCACGATCATGTGGACACCTACTAGATTGCATTAACATTTTCTCAGGAACAAGACCCGCGTTCAGCGTCATGCATTTTTGTCTGGAGTCATTTAATCGGACTTCAACACGCTTAATTCAACTGCTCCTACATCTGACGGCGCCGTCACACTGACCCACGTTCTTGTTCGTCTACCTTCTATTATATTGTCATCTGCTTACCACCGACCGTCAGCACCTTGGCCGTGGTCACCGACAACCGTCAACTCATGTGGTTATCTCCGGTACAAAAAATGTGATGTTGTCCGCGTTCTCCTTATTATGCTATGAGTCTCGCACCCTTTAATATTATGGCTGCCAGTTTTATGGTCGCAGCGGCTAGTAACTTAACTAGTGCGACCCTTGTTGCGCGATTGTACCCTTGCGCGATGACATAGGCCTGAGCAGCACTGTGCTCGTCACAGCCGTACCCAATGCCAGTGACGGCCAAACTATCCCAAGCCGCTTCAATTGATGTGCCACGTTGTCTTACGACGAGCAGTAATCACATTTAGTTCGACCAGAAATTTATGTAAAAAAAGAACGTCCAGCCGAAGCTGAACGTCCTTCTTATTATCAATCAAGCTTATTTGGCAGGAGTGCCGCCATTCTTCTTGATGATATCTTCTTGAACTGACTTTGGTACCTTTTCGTAATGATCAAAGGTCATTGTGAAAGTCCCACGACCTTGAGTAGCTGAACGTAATGTGGTTGCATAACCAAACATTTCAGCCAAAGGAACGTATGCATGAACTTCTTGGGCATTCCCACGTTCTTCCATACCTTCGATGTTACCACGACGAGCAGTAACGTGACCCATAACATCACCTAAGTAATCTTCTGGGGCAACGATATCAACCTTCATGATAGGTTCAAGGATAACAGGGCCAGCAGTCTTAACGGCATTCCGCAATGCTAATGATGCGGCAATCTTGAAGGCTGCTTCACTAGAATCGACATCATGGTAAGAACCATCATAGAGCTTAGCCTTAACGTCAACCAAAGGATAACCAGCTAACACACCGTTAGCCATAGCTTCCTTCAAACCTTGTTCAACTGAAGGAATGTATTCACGAGGAACAACCCCACCGACGATGGCATCTTCGAATTCGAAGCCTTTACCTTCTTCGTTAGGTGTAAATTCAACCCAAACATCCCCATATTGACCTTTACCACCAGATTGGTGAACAAACTTACCTTGAACTTGAGTGCTCTTAGTAAAGGTTTCACGGTATGAAACTTGAGGCGCACCAACAGTGGCTTCAACATTAAATTCACGCCGCATCCGGTCAACGATGATATCCAAATGCAATTCACCCATCCCGGCGATCAAAGTTTCACCAGTTTCAGGGTTAGTTTCAGCCTTGAAAGTAGGATCTTCTTCAGAAAGCTTTTGTAAGGCAACGTTCATCTTATCTTGGTCAGCCTTAGTCTTAGGTTCAACGGCAACCTGGATAACTGGGTCAGGGAATTCCATTGATTCCAAGTGATATGGATGGTCAATCGAAGTCAATGAGTCACCAGTAGTCGTGTTCTTCAAACCAATTGCAGCAGCGATATCACCAGAGAAAACTTCTGGGATTTCTTTCCGTTGGTTAGAATGCATTTGAAGTAAACGACCAACCCGTTCACGTTTGTCCTTAGTGGCGTTCAAGACATATGAACCAGATTCCAAAGTACCTTGGTATACCCGGATGAAAGTCAAACGACCAACGAATGGGTCAGTAGCAACCTTAAATGCTAAGGCAGCGAATGGCTTATCATCACCGGCAATCAAGTCAACTTCTTCTTCAGTTTCAGGATCAGTAGCCTTGTATGGCTTAACATCAAGTGGTGATGGTAAGTAGTCCACAACGGCATCCATTAACATTTGAACACCCTTGTTCTTGAAGGCTGAACCAGCTAATACTGGGAAGAATTCAAGTGCTAACGTTCCTTTACGGATAGCAGCCTTAATTTCTTCTTTGCTGATTTCTTCACCGCCAAGGTACTTTTCCATGATGCCGTCATCGATGTCAGCTAAGGCTTCAATTAAGTCATCACGTGCAGCTTGGGCTTCTTCTTTGTATTCATCAGGAACGTCAACCGTATCCCATTCAGTACCAAGTTGATCTTCATCATAAAGGTCAGCCTTCATTTCGATTAAGTCAATGACCCCTTCGAAATTATCTTCGGCACCAATTGGTAATTGGATGGCGTGGGCGTTAGCTTGTAAACGATCATGGATCGTGCTTACAGAGTACTTGAAGTCCGCACCAATCTTGTCCATCTTGTTAACGAAAACGATCCGGGGAACGTTATACGTTGATGCTTGACGCCAAACTGTTTCAGTTTGAGGTTCAACACCTGATTGGGCATCCAATACGGCGATCGCACCATCTAAAACCCGAAGTGAACGTTCAACTTCAACAGTGAAGTCAACGTGCCCTGGGGTATCGATGATGTTAATCCGGTGGTTCTTCCACTGTGCAGTCGTGGCAGCAGAGGTAATGGTGATCCCACGTTCTTGTTCTTGGGCCATCCAGTCCATTTGTGAAGCACCATCATGGGTTTCACCAATTTTGTGAATTTTACCAGTGTAGTACAAGATCCGTTCAGTAGTCGTGGTCTTACCAGCATCGATATGGGCCATAATACCAATATTACGGGTCTTATCGAGTGAGAATTCTCGTGTATTAGCCATTAGAAAATGTGTTACTCCTCTCAATATAAATGGAATTAACAGTATAAAGTTTATTTCAAAAAATGACTACTATATGCGCGCATATAATAGTCACCTTTTTGTGATTAGTTAAAGGCGACCTTTAACCATCTCACGGAAATATTACCAACGATAATGGGCGAAGGCACGGTTGGCTTCAGCCATCCGGTGAGTATCTTCACGCTTCTTAACTGAAGCACCAGTATTGTTAGCAGCATCCATGATTTCACGAGCTAACCGGTCGGACATAGTGTGTTCGCCACGTGAGCGAGCATATTGAACGATCCAACGAAGGCCAAGAGTCGTCTTACGATCTGGGCGAACTTCGATTGGAACTTGGTAGTTAGAACCACCAACACGGCGGGCCTTAACTTCAAGTACTGGCATAACGTTCTTCATAGCTTCTTCGAAGACTTCCAAAGGATCGTTACCAGTTTGTTCTTTGATTTGATCAAAAGCATCATACAAAATAGTTGATGCGGTACCGCGCTTACCATCTAACATTAAGTGGTTAATTAAACGCGTTACTAATTTAGAGTTATACATTGGATCTGCTAAAACTTCGCGTTTTGCAGGTGCACCTTTTCTTGGCATTTAACTTACCTCCTTATTATTTCTTTGGCTTCTTGGTACCATACTTGGAACGGCTTTGGCGACGATCTTCGACACCAGCAGTATCCAAAGCACCACGGATAACATGGTAACGAACACCAGGTAAATCCTTAACACGACCACCACGAATTAAGACAACGCTATGTTCTTGGAGGTTATGACCAATACCAGGAATGTAAGCTGTAACTTCGATTAAGTTAGATAAACGTACACGGGCATACTTCCGTAAAGCCGAGTTAGGCTTCTTAGGAGTCATGGTACCGACACGAGTAGCAACCCCACGCTTTTGTGGCGCTGGGTTATTAGTTGCAACCTTCTTGTAACTGTTATACCCAAAGTTTAACGCTGGGGCATTTGATTTTGATACTTTAGACTTACGGCCTTTGCGAATTAATTGATTAATTGTTGGCATGTTCTAAAGTGTCCTCCTTCCAAATATCTGTTTTTTAAGTCCACACATCCAGGTGGTTCTTTTTTGAGTAAAAAAGAATGCCTGGAGCATGGTAATTGTGCGCTTAGCCGACCAGTCAGCATGTCTGTATTCCTGATACAGGAATCTGTCTGCAAAAAGCACCTTTACTAGACTATCATGACATGCCGAAGTTGTCAATAAATGTCCTGAAAAAATAGTGGTGCTTTACATTGCGTAACTAGTGATGAAAGGTGGTCCTTCCATGTTAACCAGCAGTCTTTTTATTATTGGCCTCTGTCTGGGCTCATTCGTGACCTGTATGGCGGAACGCATCAGCAACGGACACATACTCATTAGCACTCAACGATCACGGTGTCCACACTGCCGGCATCAATTACGGTTCTGGCAACTGATACCATTACTCGGCATTCTGCTTCAACGGGGGCGATGCTATGATTGTCGCACTCCTATCAGCCTCCGTTCCAGTCTGATTGAATTACTTTGTGGTAGTCTACTAGCTTCTAGCAGTACGTCATTGTCATTGACGCTGCCACTTCTGATTGGTTACTTGGTATTGATTTTCAATAGTCTTACTGATTATCTCACTTTTGAAGTCTACCCGCTGACATTACTTCTTCCAGCCGGACTGGGCTTATGGCAACAACGGCCACCCCTGACGATCAGTCTCTACCTCGTACTTGCCTTACTAGTCGGACTATACTTGCTGGCCCAGCTAACTGCCACCTTTGGTCTCGGCGATGTTGACGTTCTACTCATGCTCGTCTTCATCATTCCAGCCGACACACTGTTGACCTGTCTCGCCATTGCGGCCGTTGCCGCATTAGTTGGTTTTATCATCAGTGCCCCACGCCATCGCTTACCATTCGTGCCCTTCATCAGTTGGAGCTTCATCATGGTCACCCAACTCACGGGTCTCGCATAGCGAGCTATAATTGCAATGTTCTAGTACGTCCGATTATTGCTTGTTAGTCAGTACGCGTCCTGTTCGGATGAACGACCACTCAACTGGTACAAGTTGTCGTCGAATTGTTTACTACTTGGAACTTTAAACAAGCGTTAATATCGTATCAGTTGTTCTGACCCTCAGTAGTAATATGGTGATTTAGAAATCGGGGACAGCTCACAATTCTATTATTACCCTGAAAGTTCCCCGATAAGATTCCGGTCTCAAAAAAGTAACGACTAATCCGTCAAAAGTTGCGTACGCACGTGCCCACCATTCGAACACCATCCCGAGCGGAAGACGTTTCTTAGCACTACAAGAGTGTGCGGTTTAGACGGGCTGAGACTGAGGATTAGTGTAGCTAACCGAAAGTCTCATTCTGACCTGAACACGTTTCACCAATATAGTATTAAGGTACGGCAGTCCAGCAATTAGCAGAAATGCCTGGAGCGCGGTGCAGGACACACTAACTAAGCAAGTTTACACAAACTTGAACTTTTCCAGCAAGGCTCAGTTAGTCTTCTCCCCCTGAAGATCAACCTTCATCGCCGAACGCCCCAGATAGCTTACCTACAATCGTGCATACAAAAAGGACGACCACAATGGCCGCCCTTTTTAGTTACTTAGCAATTACTTGCTAGCATCTTGTTCTTGCATTTGTTTTTCAAGGTCGCTGATTGAGTAAACCCCATCAGCCACGTTGCCAACTTCCTTTGGTTTGATATGACGGTAAACCGGCATACCAGTCCCAGCAGGAATGATCTTACCAATGATAACATTTTCCTTAAGCCCGATCAGTGGATCGTTCTTACCACGAATAGCAGCATCAGTTAAGACCCGTGTCGTTTCCTGGAATGAAGCAGCTGACAAGAAACTATTCGTTTCAAGAGCGGCTTTAGTAATCCCAAGAATGACTGGCCGTGACGTTGCAGGAATACCACCAGCAATCAAGGTCTTGTAGTTCTCGTCCTTGAAGTCTGCAATATCCATTAACGTCCCAGGCAAGACGTCGGTATCGCCCGGATCCATGACCCGAACCTTCCGTAACATTTGCCGAATCATGATTTCAACGTGCTTATCGCCAATTTCAACCCCTTGCATCCGATAAACCTTTTGAACTTCACGGAGCAAGTAGTTTTCAGTTGATAAGACATCACGTACTTGAATCAATTGCTTAGGATCGATCGACCCAATGTTCAACGCAGCACCACGGTGAATAAAGTCGCCTTCACTAACCGCCATCCGTGCTGTTAACGGCAACGTGTAAGTCCGGGTATCAGTTTCACCCTTAACCGTAACTTCCTTCGTCCGTTCCGCTGGATTTTCTTCAATTAATTCAACCGTCCCAGTAACTTCTGAGATTTCGGCACGCCCTTTAGGATTCCGTGATTCCACAATTTCTTGCACACGAGGCAACCCTTGGGTAATATCGTCCCCGGCAACACCACCGGTATGGAAGTTCCGCATGGTCAGCTGAGTACCGGGTTCACCGATAGACTGTGCGGCAACTGTCCCAACAGCTTCACCAACTTCAACTTCATCACCAGTAGCCATGTTACGGCCGTAGCAATGTTCACAAACCCCATGCTTAGTGTTGCAAGTAAATGCAGAACGGATCGTAACTTCCGTTACACCAGCATCCACGATTTTATGAGCTAAGTCTTCGTCGATCAAGACGTTGTTACCAACAATTTCATCATGCGTTTCAGGATCAAAGACAGTCTTCATCGTGTAACGACCTAAGATCCGGTCATACAACGGTTCGATGACTTCGTTACCTTCCATGATTGCGTGAATCCGCAACCCACGGTCAGTCCCACAATCCTTTTCACGAACGATAACATCTTGAGCCACATCAACCAGACGCCGAGTCAAGTAACCTGAGTTGGCAGTCTTAAGCGCCGTATCGGTCATCCCTTTACGAGCACCGTGGGTTGAAATGAACATTTCCAAGACAGACAAACCTTCACGGAAGTTTGAAAGGATTGGTAATTCCATGATCTTACCGTTAGGGGCAGCCATCAAACCACGCATCCCAGCTAACTGAGTAAAGTTTGAAATGTTACCACGCGCACCAGAATCACTCATCATAAAGATTGGGTTATCCGCGTTGAAACTTTCAATCAGTTTTTGTTGGATTTGGTCCTTAGCGTCGTTCCAGACACCAATGACCCGTTCATAACGTTCGTCATCAGTAATTAAACCACGACGGAACTGTTTTGAAATCGTATTAACTTGTTTATGGGCTTCGGCGATAATTGCTGGTTTTTCTTTCAAACCAGTAATATCGGCAACCCCAACCGTCAAACCAGACTTAGTTGAAATGTTGTAACCTAAGTCCTTCATCCGGTCAAGCAAGAGTGACGTTGCTGTCACGTGATATTGCTTGTAAACTTCAGCGATAATGTCGGCCAAGAAGCCCTTCTTGAATGGTGGAATGATTTCCTGGGCATCCAAGAATTGATGAATATCTTCACCAGGCTTCAAGAAATACTTGTCCGGTGTACCAGCAATCAAGTTATCGTTAGTTGGTTCGTTCAAGTAAGGGAACTTGCCAGGCAAAATGTTGTTGAAGATTGCCTTACCAACCGTCGTGACTAAGACTGCTTGCTTCTGATCGTCCGTGAATGGCTTGTCAGGCATTGATGAGACCTGAATGCCGACCCGGCTATGCAAATGTACATAACCTGATTGGTAAGCCTTTTGCGCTTCATTCAAGTCCTTGAAGATCATACCTTCGCCTTCACGACCGATTTCTTCAGTCGTCAAGTAGTAGTTACCGATAACCATATCTTGAGATGGCGTAACAACGGGTTTCCCGTCCTTAGGCGCCAAAATATGGTGGGCAGCCAACATTAAGAGCCGTGCTTCAGCTTGGGCTTCATCTGAAAGTGGGACGTGAATAGCCATTTGGTCCCCATCGAAATCGGCGTTGTAAGCTTCACAAGCCAATGGATGGAGCCGCATCGCTTTACCACTAACCAAGACGGGTTCGAAAGCTTGAATCCCTAAACGGTGAAGCGTAGGGGCGCGGTTCAAGAGAACAGGATGTTCCTTGATAACGTCTTCCAACACACCCCAGACATCGTCATCAGCATGTTCGATCTTTCGCTTAGCATTCTTGATGTTAGAAGCTAATTCACGTTTAACCAATTCCTTCATGATAAACGGTTTGAACAATTCCAACGCCATTTGACGTGGTAAGCCCATTTGGTTCATCTTCAAGAAAGGCCCAACATCGATAACCGAACGACCAGAATAGTCAACCCGCTTACCAAGTAAGTTTTGACGGAACCGCCCTTGCTTCCCTTTCAACATGTGTGAAAGAGACTTCAATGGCCGGTTACCAGGACCAGCAACGGGACGGCCACGACGACCATTATCGATCAACGCATCAACGGCTTCTTGCAACATCCGCTTTTCGTTTTGCACGATAATCCCAGGTGCATTTAAGTCCAACAAGCGTTTCAACCGGTTATTACGGTTGATAACCCGCCGGTACAAGTCGTTCAAGTCAGAGGTGGCAAAACGACCACCTTCCAATTGAACCATTGGCCGTAAGTCCGGGGGAATAACCGGAATTGCGTCCATTACCATCCAAGCTGGTTCGTTACCAGATGTCACGAAAGCTTCGATGATATCAAGCCGCCGAACGGCCCGGGTCCGCTTCTGACCAGAAGCATCCTTCAGAGTTTCCTTTAAATCACGTGCTTCTTTTTCAAGATCCACGTTATTCAATAACCGTTTGATGGCTTCGGCACCCATGGCAGCTTCAAATTCGTTACCATATTGAGCCTTCTTCTCACGGTATTCACGTTCAGAAAGTAATTGCTTCTTTTCAAGTGGCGTATTACCAGATTCGATAACGACGTATGAAGCGAAGTAAATGATTTCTTCAAGTGCCCGGGGACTCATGTCTAAGACTAAGCCCATCCGGCTAGGAATTCCCTTAAAGTACCAGATGTGAGTAACTGGTGCGGCAAGTTCGATATGACCCATCCGTTCACGACGGACTTTACTACGAGTCACTTCGACCCCACAACGGTCACAGACAATACCCTTATAACGAATCCGTTTGTATTTACCACAAGCACATTCCCAATCCTTAGTAGGACCAAAAATCCGTTCGTCAAACAGACCGTCTTTTTCAGGTTTCAATGTCCGGTAGTTAATGGTTTCTGGCTTTTTGACTTCGCCATATGACCAGCTGCGAATCTTGTCTGGGGATGCCAGACCGATTTGCATGCTTTCAAACTTGTTGACATCGATCAAAGGACCGACCTCCCTTTTTATTGATTATCTTGCTGAGCGTTGGTTGTTTCAGAAGGCTTAGCGGCGTCAGCTTTTGTGGCCTTGTCCGCAGCCTTCTCATCTTGTTGTTGTTTAAACTTGCTGAGTGCATCGACATTGACAACTTCATCGTCATCATCATCCATGTCCCGCAATTCGATTTCTTTGTCTTCAGAATCCAAGACTTTCATGTCAAGACCGAGTGCTTGCAATTCCTTAACCAACACGCGGAATGATTCCGGTACGCCAGGCTTTGGAATTGGTTCGCCCTTAACGATTGCTTCATAGGTCTTAACCCGACCAACAACGTCATCGGACTTGTAAGTCAAGATTTCCTGCAAGGTATAAGCTGCACCATAAGCTTCCAAGGCCCAAACTTCCATTTCACCGAAACGTTGGCCCCCAAATTGCGCTTTCCCACCAAGTGGTTGTTGCGTAACCAAAGAGTAAGGTCCGATTGAACGAGCATGGATCTTATCGTCAACCATGTGACTAAGCTTCATGTAGTGCATGACCCCAACAGCGACCCGCTTATCGAACGGTTCACCAGTCCGACCATCATAGACGATCGACTTGGCATCTGAATCAACCCCAGCTTCACGAATGGCTTCCCAAATATCTGTATCTTGAGCACCATCAAAGACAGGCGTTGCCATGTGAATTCCTAACTTCCGAGCAGCCATCCCCAAATGCAATTCGAGCACTTGCCCGATATTCATACGAGAAGGCACACCCATTGGGCTTAACATGATATCGATTGGTGTCCCATCAGGCATGTACGGCATGTCTTCTTCAGGAACCACGATTGAAACCGTCCCTTTGTTACCATGCCGACCGGCCATCTTGTCACCAACTTGGATCTTCCGCTTTTGTGCGATGTAGACCCGAACCATCATGTTAACGCCAGGAGATAATTCATCACCGTTTTCACGAGTGAAGATCTTAACGTCCTGGATGATACCGCCGCCACCATGAGGAACCCGGAGTGACGTATCCCGAACTTCACGCGCCTTTTCACCAAAGATCGCATGGAGAAGCCGTTCTTCAGCTGACAATTCCGTAACCCCTTTAGGCGTTACCTTACCAACCAAGATGTCACCGTCTTTAACTTCGGCCCCAATCCGGATAATCCCGTCTTCGTCAAGGTTCTTCAATGCATCTTCCCCGACGTTAGGAATTTCACGAGTCATTTCTTCAGGTCCAAGCTTGGTGTCACGTGCTTCTGATTCATATTCTTCAATATGAATTGACGTGTAGACGTCTTCACGGACTAAACGTTCATTAATAATGATGGCATCTTCGAAGTTATAACCATTCCAAGTCATGAAAGCAACTAATGGGTTTTGCCCAAGGGCTAATTCCCCACCTTCCATTGCTGGACCATCGGCTAAGACTTCATCGTTATCAACGTGATCGCCAACTTTAACGATTGGCCGTTGGTTATAGTTCTTACCACCGTTAGAACGACGGAATTTCATTAACTTGTAAGTGTCTAATGAACCATCATCGCGACGAACGCGAACTTCGCGAGCATCAACGTATTCAACCGTTCCTTCATGACGACAAATCAAGGCAATCCCTGAGTCATGTGCAGCTTTATATTCAATCCCAGTCCCAATTAATGGCGCGTGAGGATCAAGTAACGGCACCGCTTGTCGTTGCATGTTGGCACCCATCAAAGCACGGTTAGAGTCATCGTTTTCCAAGAAAGGAATACATGCCGTTGCGACGGCAACCACTTGTTTAGGCGAAACGTCCATGTAATCGACATTTTCGATTGGCGTTTCCAAGTTTTCTTCCTTGTTACGAGCTAAAACAGTGTCTTCAACGAAAGAACCATCATCATTCAATGGAGAGTTGGCTTGTGCAATCACAAATTGGTCTTCTTCATCGGCTGCTAAGTAGTCGATCTTATCGGTAACCTTATGCGTTGTCCAATCGACACGCCGGTATGGCGTTTCGATGAAGCCGTAACGGTTGACCTTCGCATAAGAAGACAAACTGTTGATCAAACCAATGTTAGGGCCTTCAGGCGTTTCGATTGGGCACATCCGACCGTAGTGGGTATAGTGCACGTCACGAACTTCATATCCGGCCCGATCACGAGTCAAACCACCAGGTCCTAAGGCTGATAAACGCCGCTTATGCGTTAATTCACCTAAGGGGTTGGTTTGGTCCATGAATTGTGACAATTGTGATGACCCAAAGAATTCCTTAATTGAAGCAACCACTGGGCGAATGTTAATCAATTGTTGTGGCGTTACCGTCGCAGCATCTTGAATCGACATCCGTTCACGCACAACCCGTTCCATCCGGGATAACCCAATCCGGAATTGGTTTTGCAATAATTCACCCACGGAACGAATCCGCCGGTTACCCAAGTGATCAATATCATCGGTTGAGCCAAGACCTTCTTGCAAGTTGAAGAAGTAATTAATGGAAGCAATGATATCAGCAGGCACAATGTGCTTGAACTTCAAATCAATGTTGCCATTACCAATCACGTTCACAACCTTTTCAGGGTCGTTTTGTGAATAAACCTTAACAACTTGTAAGACCATTGGATTCGTAACAACGGCTTCGTCAGATGGTGTGTAAGTAACCGTCTTAAAGTCGTCACGTTCCAAGTATGGGGATAGTTTAGCCATGACATTCTTGTCAATGACCGTATCCTTTTGCGCAATAACTTCACCAGTATCAGGATCAGCTAATGTCTCAGCTAACGTTTGGTCCATTAAGCGCGTCTTCATGCTTAACTTCTTGTTAACCTTGTAGCGACCAACTGGTGCGAAGTCATACCGTTTTGGATCGAAGAACCGAGCAGTCAATAGGCTCCGCGAACTGTCAGCCGTCTTAGGTTCACCAGGACGTAGCCGTTCGTAGATATCTTTTAAGGATTCTTCAACCCGGGAGTCGTCGGTGTTCTTATGAACGTCCTTTTCCAACGTCAACATCAAACTGTCAGTTTCACCCAACATGTCAATAATGTCATCGTCAGAACCATAGCCTAAGGCCCGGACTAATTCCGTCAATGGAATCTTCCGCGTACGATCGATCCGTACGTATGAGACATTCTTGGCGTCAGTTTCAAGTTCTAACCAAGCACCCCGGTTAGGAATAACCGTTGTGCCGTAGCTAGGACGCCCATTTTTATCTAATTCTTCATTGAAGTAAACGCCGGGTGAACGAACCAATTGTGAAACAATGACCCGTTCGGCACCGTTGATAATAAACGTCCCTTGTTCAGTCATTAATGGAAAATCACCGAAGAATACGTCTTGCGACTTAATTTCACCAGTTTCATGGTTAGTTAAACGTAGGGTAACGTGCAATGGTGCCGAGTAGTTGGCATCATGTTCACGAGCTTCTTCGACGGTGTACTTTGGTTCTAATAATTGATAGTCGACAAATTCAAGTGAAAGTTTTCCTGCGAAATCGTCGATCGGCATAATATCTTCAAACATTTCCCGGAGACCTTCATCCAAGAACCATTGGTAAGAATCGGTCTGGATTTCGATCAAGTTAGGCAAATCAAGAACTTCCTTGATACGTGCATAACTTCTACGGGTACGGTGTTTACCGTATTTTACTAAATGTCCGGCCAAGTTGTTCACCCCTTCTTATTATTCCGGAACCCGCCACCTCCGGTCAAATATTACATTTGTGTTACAAATGCGTTTTTGACCGAATTTTAGGCATAAAAAAACCAAAAATAGTCGCTTAAGTTGACTATTTTTGGATTTATATTAACGAGCCGCACAGACAATAGATTGCGCGTTCGCTCGAGTTCACGGTTACAGACAAGTTATAATATACATCGAATAACGTTAGTTGTCAACTAGTAGACTTCTCTGCCGCCATTAGTTTTCTGGTTCACTCGCAACCCCGTATAAGATCATCTTTAAAAGAGTTTGAACGCGGGTCCGCTCGTCAGCATGAGGATCACCGATTTGATGAAAACTGTTAAACAGTGGACTCAAGCTGGTGATATAGAAATTCGTCGCCATCTGTGGTGTGACCCCCACATGTAGTTGCATGTCAGGTTGCTCAAAAACGGTTTGAATCGGCTTCACATAATCAGTAACAAATATGCCGCCCAACTCGCGAATATGTTCATGCGTTAATGCTTTGAAACTGGAATGAATTAACGTGAAGACATCAGCCGGATGCTTATGCGTTAGTAATAGCGAGACTTCTGTTAATTGATCCAACGGAGACCAATCCGCACGGACTTGAATCGCTTCAATGCCAGCCTTGATTTCCGCACCGACCGTCGTAATGACAGCCAGAAAGATGACCTCTTTATCTTTAAAATGGTGATAAAGCGCGGGCTGCGTAATGCCAATCGCATTCGCAATGTCGCGCGTACTTGTCGCATCATACCCATTTCTTAAAAACAGTTCCCGGGCTGTGTCTAAAATTGCCTGGTGCGTCTTCGCCATCTGTTCGGCTCGTGTCGCCATGTTATCATCTTCTTTCTTGACTTTATTTCCTATTATAATTTACACCAATCAGCACCGAACCACCAGCCTCAGATCCTACAGTTCACTTCAGTGGGTAGCATCTTAATACCGATTGAACCTAAAAGATGACGCCTGAAGTGGACTACCACTTCAAGCGTCATCTTTAATTTAATCGCGCCTACTTTGAGGAAACGGTCGAACGACCATCTGCCTTAGGCTGGTTTTTAATATTAATTGTAATGGCACCCTTGCTAGCACCAATCGTAACTTGGTCATCGACCTTAATCGCGCCAGTCAATAATTCTTCACTTAACCGATCTTCGATTTCAGTCTGTAATGCCCGTCGAATTGGTCGTGCTCCGTACTCAGGATCAAAGCCAGCCTTCGCAACCACGTCAATGGCAGCCGGAGTGATTTTGATCTTGATACCTTGTTGGGCCACTCGATCAACAATTTCTTGTGACATCAACTTAACGATTTCGTGTAATTCTTCCTTATTCAATGAATGGAAGACGATTGTTTCGTCGATCCGGTTTAAGAATTCTGGGCGGAACGTCTGTTTTAACGTTGCTCGAATCGTCGCAGCAACCGCATTGTAGTCATTGGCCTTATCAGTTGCACCAAAACCAACTGATTTTTCATCACGAAGTGTGGTTGCCCCAAGGTTCGACGTCATAATCAGAATCGTATTTCTGAAGTCTACCTTCCGACCCTTAGAATCCGTCAAGTAGCCGTCATCCAAAACTTGTAACAAAATGTTAAAGACGTCCGGATGAGCTTTTTCAACTTCATCAAATAGCACGACCGAGTATGGTTTCTGGCGAACCTTCTCTGTCAGCTGACCGCCCTCGTCATAACCAACGTAACCAGGTGCCGAGCCAATCAAACGACTAGTCGAATAGCGTTCCATGTATTCAGACATGTCGATCCGAATCATATTATCTTCAGACCCGAACATCGCTGCTGCCAAGGCTTTTGCTAGCTCCGTCTTACCAACCCCAGTTGGTCCTAAGAACATAAAGGAACCAATTGGCCGACTCGGATCTTTCAACCCGCTGCGCGCACGGCGAATAGCACGAGCCACTGCGGATACGGCTTCTGGCTGCCCAACAACCCGTTCATGCAAAATCTTTTCCAAGTTAACTAAGCGTTCACTTTCAGATTTTTGCAATTGCGTTAACGGAACCCCGGTCCATTCGGCAACGACCTGAGCAATATCCTCACTTGTGACTTGTAAATCATAGTGTGGTGTTGCCCCCTCAGTCACTTCGGCGTCTTGGTCAGCTTCGATTCGATCTAGGCGTTGCTTCAGTTGCATCTCCTGCTTACGAATATCAGCGGCCTGTTCAAAATCTTGTGCTTCGATCGCTGTTTCCTTATCCTCACGCAGTTGCGCTAACTTGTCCTGGTTCTTGGATAGCTTCGTTGGTTGATCCATCTGATCGATGCGGACTTTAGCTGCCGCCTCATCCATCAAGTCAATGGCCTTATCAGGCAAGAAACGATCACTGATATACCGGCTGGATAGCTTGACTGCTTGATCAACAGCTTCATCCGTAATCGTAACCCGATGATGTTCTTCATAGCGTGGCCGTAGTCCATCTAAGATTTCAACGGCTTCGTCTTCGGTCGGTTCATTGACCATGACCGTTGCAAAACGCCGTTCCAACGCAGCGTCAGATTCAATGTACTTTTGATACTCATTTAAAGTGGTTGCCCCAATCGTTTGGAGTTCCCCTCGTGCAAGTGCGGGTTTCAGAATATTAGAGGCATCAATAGCCCCTTCAGCACCACCGGCACCAATCAAGGTATGCAATTCATCGATAAATAAGATCACATGGCCATCGTTGTAAATTTCATCAATCACTTTTTTCAGGCGGTCTTCGAATTCACCACGATACTTTGTCCCAGCGACTAGTGACCCCATATCGAGCATCATCAAGCGCTTATCTGCCATATCAGTTGGCACATCACCGGCCACAATCTTTTGGGCTAGACCTTCGGCGATTGCAGTCTTCCCAACCCCAGGTTCACCAATCAAGACCGGATTATTCTTCGTCCGCCGTGACAGGATCTGAATGACCCGTTTGACTTCCTTGGAACGACCTACTACCGGGTCCATTTCTTGTTCACTAGCTAATTGGGTCAAATCGCGCGCCAGAGAATCCAAGGTTGGCGTTCCTTCAGTCTTCTTGCCACCGCGATTAGCCGCGTTACCCTTGCGCTTACTCATGGCGTCACTGACACCTAGCTTGCGAAGAACGACTTTACGCGTCTGACCTAGATCTAAGTTTAAATTCATTAAAATTCGCGAGGAAAGGATACTTTCATCAGAGAGCATCGCTAACAACAAATGTTCCGTTCCAATCTTGTTGGCACCGAGCCGTTTTGCTTCATCACCGGCAACGGACAAAATTTCTTTGGCCTTTGGTGAATATGGCAAGTAAGTATCCTTGCCAACATTGCTCAACGTCCCATAGCCAGTGAACCGTTCGATTTCTTCACGAATGTCATCTTCACTAACGGCATATTGTTGTAGCACCTTATTAGCAATTCCATTCTTTTCGATGGCCAATGCTAATAGCAAATGCTCCGTACCAACTGCCTGATGCTTGAAATATTTGGCCTGTTCCTGTGCCAGTACCAGCACACTTTTGGCACTAGGTGTAAATAAGTTATCCATTGCGATTCCTCGCTTTCTTTAGCTTTCGTAACGCAAGTGGTTCAAGATTCCGATAATTATCCGGGCCCGCAGACTGTTTTCTAAGTCCCGGTCCGTTAATCCTAACGTCTCGTGGTCAATCGCCACTAAAATCAATTGCGCTTCTCGACGATTTAAGACGTCGTCCTCGTATAAACTTTGGACGACCGCATAAGCATCTCGTTGTGTGATTGAATCGCCGATCACCTGTATGAGGGCGTCCAACACATCAGCATCATCGACCAAATTAACCTTCTCAATGCGAATATAACCACCACCGCCACGTTTACTTTCAACTAAGTAACCATTTTGGATCGTAAACCGGGTCTTAATCACATAATTAATCTGTGAGGGTACCACGTTGAAAAGGTCGGCAATTTCTGACCGTCGAATTTCAACATGCTCCGAGTCCGCCAAAATACTTTTTAAATACTTTTCAATAATATCCGAGATATTTTGACTTTGCATGTGCTTCACCCTTTTCATTATCTTTGACTAATATTGACTATTATTATACGAGGATAATGGAAAAAAGCAAAGAATTTCACCCAAACCGCGGACTAGCATGTGCTTAACGGTTGTTACAGCATAGCACGCCAAACGTTTGCTTTCAATTGATTCAACCGTTTAGAACCTCATAATGATTAAATTATTAGGTCTCCATATTCATTGAACTACCTATTTAGAATATGTCAAGTTGAGTCACTCCTCATTGCAGGCGATGGGCACTTGTATCACAACGATGAACAGCAGTTCCGAGACTAATTTCTCCGAGCTCATGACTAACAGTGGCTGTTGCCTTGTCGGGATTATGAGTCACAACCACCGTATTCTTCACATGGCTGACTTAGTGAGTAACGTCGCAAAAGTGTCCCCTGACCGTTGAAACACCCATGCTTACAAAAAAGGTCATAAAAAAAATCCAGCCAAATGACTGGATTAGTTGGTTTAACCGTAATCGGGAAAACAGGATTTGAACCTGCGACCCCTACGTCCCGAACGTAGTGCTCTACCAAGCTGAGCTACTTCCCGAGAAAATTAAATAAAAAGCCTTAGCACTTAACTAAGACTGTGTTAAACGATCGGGAAAACAGGATTCGAACCTGCGACCCCCTGGTCCCAAACCAGGTGCTCTACCAAGCTGAGCTATTTCCCGATACTAATGCACCCAGTAGGAGTCGAACCTACAACCTTCTGATTCGTAGTCAGACACTCTATCCAATTGCGCTATGGGTGCTTATTTAAAATGCCGAGGACCGGGATCGAACCGGTACGGTTATCACTAACCGCAGGATTTTAAGTCCTGTGCGTCTGCCAATTCCGCCACCCCGGCAAATTAAAAGCGGAAGACGGGATTCGAACCCGCGACCCCCACCATGGCAAGGTGATGTTCTACCACTGAACTACTTCCGCATAATAAAGCTATTAAATTGTAAATGCCGACTAGAGGATTCGAACCTCCGACCTCCTCATTACTAGTGAGATGCTCTGCCAACTGAGCTAAGTCGGCATGTGCGGGTGAAGGGACTCGAACCCCCACGTCGTAAGACACTAGAACCTAAATCTAGCGCGTCTGCCAGTTCCGCCACACCCGCATGATGTTAATCATGCCTTGTTGCCGGTTCAAACAGTTCTTACTGGTATGCCTTGACAACTATTTAACTTTATCATCATGTTGAATACTTGTCAACAACTTTTTTCAAATAAATGGATAAATATACTTTTTACTGGATAAACAAGTTATATTTTTCCGACAAGAAATATTATAGCACGGTAGCCGAAAATAGCAAACCCTATTTTCAAAAAAAGGTGAATAAATTTCAGTAACCCCAGCTTTTTCGCCCTTTTGCGCCTGAAATGTTGTCCCAACATTCTGCCCGTCCCGCAATTATTTAGTCAACTCGGCCGTTATTTCCACTCACATTTTAAAATCGACAGTTCCTTTTAATACTCATTAATTATGCAAAAAAA
>NZ_JBVAYE010000007.1:0-140140 GCF_055413545.1 Lactiplantibacillus sp. 3062 | reverse complement strand
CTGTACTCTCCTTATTAAAATAGTAGAGACCAGCCAGTAAAAACAAGAATCCCAACAAGCATTGATTTGTCGGGATTCTTGTTTTTTATATAATTCAAATCAAACAAGTCAATATCAACATGGTTTGCTACCTACTATACTGTTTGGAAATGGTATGGATACTACTATTACAAAATAGGTTTTAGACTTGAGCTACTCTTGCCTGCTCCAAAATTTTGGCACTCAATATCAACGCTTTCTTGAACCACCTAGAGGTTTTCTATACTATTGGTTTAGTAACATATTCTAAAGCTGCTTCTTTAATTGTTGAATGCCAATTCAAATTCATTCACATCAATGCCTTATTAAACATCGGCACTTGAAATAATCATAATGATCAACAACATCAATCAAGTAATACCATTCTAATCCACAAAAAATATCCGTCAGCCCTTGCCAACGGATACCCAATTACTTCTGTTCACGTGCGGCTTGACCAAAAACAAAGAACGAACCAAGAATACCCACGCATGATAGTAAAAATAAAATGCCATAGCACAGTACATCCCCCACTGTCACTAAAGTCTTCGGAAAACCGGCAGTTGAGACCCATAGAAAAATCACGCTTAACCAAAACCAAAATGAGCGATAAAACCGAACCGGTCGACGTATCCGCATGACGCTCCCCCCTAACTCGTGATTCCAATGAAATAACCGATTGGAATAACGCCTATTATAGGCAGTGCGCAATTAAGTACAAGCTCTGAATACTCAAATCCAACGTTTAAGCTACAATTCATAACCGATTACGTTTGTTAAGTGCCAATCCGATTAATATGCCCCCTCGCAACCTCAATCACGACGAGCCAGTTTACGAGCGATAATCATAAATCGGTCTTCAAACGTCGTGACGCGACCATTAATGGCCAGTAAGGATTGTAACTGATGTAATTTGGGAAGCATCCGTGCCACGTCAAAATGCGGAAACTCCCATGGAATCACCGTGGCATAATAGACAATTGCGCCAACATCCGTAAAACTCAGTGCCGCGTAGGCTTGCTCAGCCCGCAGAATTTCAAATCCCGCAGCCTGCATTTGAGCCATTACCGTCAACAACTGATTGTCAGGATACGCCGGTTCGTAATGCTCGTCAAAGAATCGTGACAACGCATAATTATTGGTCGCACCAACTTGCTGAGTCACAAATCGGCCCCCCGGCTTTAAAACTTCCGCAATTCGCTTCACTGGCATCGCACCATGACTATTCGTTACAATATCAAATGTCGAATTTGGTACGGCCGTCAACTGTTCGGCGGCATCTGGATATAATGTTATCCCCTTTTTAACCACCGTTTGCTTCAACAACTCAATATTTGGTTGCCACCCCTCAGTCACCGCAGTCCGCGCTGGCTGATGGTTAAAACGCCCCATCAATTCACCACCGCCCGTATCAATATCCAACCATCGATCATCGGCACTTAGATGCTCACGAACTAGGGCAGCGTAATCCCACGGTAAGTCCGCAGTCTGCCACCGGCCAGCCAGATGACTAAAGTCCCAGCCGTGCATGGATTGCTGCGCTTCTTCAAACCAACTTCTTTCTAAAGCTGTCATATTTTGCCTCCTTCGTTTCCTGTAAACCAGACCACTCATCAAAGTCTCCGCTGGCCTATTTCAATACGAATTATGCTATGATTACAATATCTTTAAAAGGAGGTTCAGTCAATGACACAATTACTGGTCACGACCACTGAAAATATTCCGGGGCACCCCTATGAAGTTATCGGTGAAGTCTTTGGGCTAACCACTCAATCTAAGAATCTGGTCCGTAACATTGGGGCAGGCTTAAAGGGCCTAGTTGGCGGCGAAATCAAGGATTACACCAAGATGCTCGAAGAGTCGCGCGATGTCGCGGTCAATCGGTTGCGCGATAATGCAAGTGCCATGGGTGCGGATGCCGTTGTGATGATGCGGTTCGACACCGGCTCCATTAGTCAGGATATGCAATCGGTTGCCGCATATGGTACCGCAGTTCGTTTTATCACCGAAGATTTGACCACTGACAATGCTTAATCTGATTCGAGACTAACGAAACCGCCTGCCGGTAATCTGGGCAAGCGGTTTTTTAGCATGGTGGCAGCTGTTTGTATAACACAATTATAATTTTCGTCACCGGCGAATGAACAGACAACCACCACAAGCAAACAGTAATCCCATGGCCGTCAAATAAGCCGCTTCTGGGCTCACGATATTATCCAACAAGACCAATCCAACACTGCCGATTGGAATCGAAATCGTCGCTAATGAATTTATGATGCCGCCTAAGCTCCCAACGATACTTTGATCGGCCACTTTCAATAAACTCGCCATCAATTTAGGATTTGCTTGTCCCATACAAAATCCCCCAATCATCATGATTGTAACCACTACCCAATAGTTTTGCCAAAACAACAGATTAATAAATAAACCCTCAAACGCCACGACGGTAGTTAACATGACACCACGAAACGTCCACCTCTGAAAGTAACCTGTATGTAACAAATTCCCTGCAACCGAGCCAAATACGTCAGCAGTATTCATCACAAGAATTGCGACTCCGAATGAAAATGGTAACTGCGTCGCCCGGTGAATCAGGTATAAATTCAATAGTGCATCGACGCTTGCACCCACCGCATTCAAGAACAAGACGCTCCCCAATAGCGCCAAGACGTTCATGTGCACCCCCGCTTCCATTGCTTGTCGCACTTGTCGTAGCAGTTGACGAAATGTCGACGTCACGGTGACAGTTGCGGAAGGTAATTTTAGCGTTTCATACCCAGACAGCAGCACCAGACCGGCAATCAAGAACGTGATTGCATTCAAATATCCCGCGAGACGATAATCGCCCGTTGCGGCCAATAGACTGACACCCAACGCTTGGCCCATCGTCTGCATTAACACTCCGATGCCTTGGTTGATCCCTAAGGCCTCTTCTTGTAACTCAGACGCGACTTTAGCTTGTAATAATGGCATTCGGAGGCTGCCACTCAACATCCCCAACACGTCTGAGCACAAATTGATGACAATAATAATCAACAGCAACCCGACCTGTTTTTCAGTAATAAGTTGCGCTAACACGAGATATAATGCCGCTTGAACAAATTTCAAACCTGCTAACCACCCCCGCTTATTGGTTTGCGAGTCTGCCAATCGACCAGTAAGCATACCAAAAATACCAGGAAGCACAGTAGCCACCGAAACTAGCGAAACCATCAAATTTGCTTGTGCAAACGTTCGCGCGTACGTTAATAGAATAATGTTAAATAGGCTGGTACCAATTGTCTCAAAAAGATCAGCTACTGTTAACGTGACAAACGCTCGATTACGGCCTAGATTTTTCATAACGCCACTTCCAATTTAATATTATTTATCGCTTAAATAAATTTAAATGATAAAGCAACTTTAATCGTTTGATTTCTATTTGTCAAATGGTTAAGCTAGTATTGAGGTGAAAAATATGCCCAAAAACACACTGGCTCAGTTTGCAAAGTTAATGGTCGATCCCAAGGTGGCCGCTATCTTAAAGGCCACCAAATCTAAAACTGGTTTAACAACTAAGCAAATTTCAGCCCAAACTAAAATTCCCAACAATCAGTTGTACTACACCATCAATAAAATGCAGGATGCCGACTTATTAACCATCGTTAATCAAGTTCAGGTTAAAAATCTAACTGAAAACTACTATTCCAGTGCCCACCTCTCCCATGAGACGCCACAGGAATTAGCAGATCTTGATGGTCTCGATACTGATCTGACTGACATCTCCGGTACGTGGACTCAAGCCCATGTCCAACAAGTTTTACAATGGATCATGCTATTGAACCACGACTTTACCGAAGCCTACCAGGAAGAGATGACCCGCAAGCAACCTGACAAGTCAGCCATTTTTTTCAGTAACGCGATCCTAAACCTTTCAGCGGCAGGCGAGCACCAGTTGCGCTTAGATTTGATCAAATTGCTTGGCGATGCTGAAAAGAATGATCCTGATCCTCAGTCAACGGACAAGCGTCAGGTTAAACTACTCATTGAAAAGTGGCAATAATTAGAATATGCAATTGTTAGTCTTTTTGGCTTGGCTACCAAAGAATCACTGACTATCCAAGCTAACTAACGACCAAAACAAGGGTTAGCAAAAAAGCTCCGAATGACTAATAAATCGTCATTCGGAGCTTTTAATATTGGCTTTAAAATTGCATCAAGCTCAACATATCATAATCTTTAATCTTATCGCGGCCGTGCAACTCTTTGAGTTCGACCAAGAAAGCCGTCCCAACCACGTTACCGCCTAATTCTTCAACCATTTGAATCGTTGCTGAGATGGTCCCACCAGTTGCTAATAAATCATCAGTAACTAGCACATTTTGTCCCGGCTTGATTGCATCTTTATGCAAATAAAGTGCAGACTGCCCGTATTCCAAATCATAAGTTGCTTTGACCGTTTCGCGTGGTAACTTACCCTTCTTACGAGCAGGTGCAAAACCAACGCCTAATTCATAGGCCACTGGACAACCCACGATAAAGCCGCGTGCTTCAGGCCCGACAATCATATCAACATGTTTATCACGCGCAAATTGCACGATCTGATCAGTCGCTTCACGGTAAGCTTCCCCGTCAGCCATCAGTGGTGAAATATCGCGAAAAATGATTCCAGGTTCGGGATAGTCCGGAATACTAGCCACATACTTTTTTAAATCTAATGCCATTTGTTCTTAACAGCTCCTTCAATTCTTAACCGCAGCCTGGTTCTTCACCCATACTTGGAGCGCTGCAGATTTACTATATAAAAGCGTTTCTTCAGCAACGATTTGTTGTTCGCGCAGCTGATAACTAGGGGCGTGATGTAAATCCGCTTTTGCCGGATTCGAAACGCCATTCATGACACCATCATTTATTTTAACAAATCCGACCTCAAAAAACACCTGAATCATGAAAATAAGCAAATTTCGTTCAATATGCAGATGCTTGGCCACTAATGTTAATTGATGATGAATATCAACATCATGGTGCGCTGCGGTAAACTGGAAAAGTTTCGCAAACTGCGCGCGATTTGGCATTCCCGTTAAATAAACCGATTCTTGCCGATATAAGTAGAGCGTCAGCTGATCGAGCGCAATTGTGCTGAGTACCTGGGTCATATCCGCCAGCGTGTCAGGACAATCGACAATGAAGACCGCTTGATTAGCCGTCACGGCAGTCAGATCCGTTTTCGTATCCCCCACCCATACGGCTTGCGCTTGGGAACCTAAATACTGTTCAACTTTTTTCAACAGACGCTGGTGGAAAAAGAGGTAAACCCCCGGTGCTTGAAACAAATGGGCCGAAAGATGTTGCGTCCGGGCGTCGATCACCTGGGTCCCCGTCACTGCAATATCCTTAACCATGATTTGGGGCTTCGTCTGACCGTTCCAAGTATTTTCACTCAACTCACCCACTAACGTCACATCGGTGGGACTCGCCTGAATAGCCGGCAAGGCAGTACCCATCGAAAAACCGATAGCATCAATCGTATTGGTGCCATCACCCAGTTGTAATTTCAAGTGTTGCTGATCACTACCAATCGCGCGTGCTTGCGGAACAGTCGTTGGAACTAATTCAAACAACGGTGCCGGGTTATCCGTTCCAAAGGGGGCCAACGCTTGAATATCTGCCAGAGTTGCCAAGGTTGCCTCAGCTAATGGTAACGTGCCGTCAATTGGTAAACTGACTTGCGCATTGTCTGCTAATTGCTGACCCGCCGCCGCTTCCATCGCCTCTTTAAGCGTTGCTAACTGGTCGGCCATGACAGTTAGTCCAACCGCCATATGATGACCGCCAAAAGCCACCAATGACTCCCGAACTGGGTCGATCGCGGCAAATAAATTATACGCTTCGACGCTCCGGCCACTACCTTTGAGCCGGCCACCATCATCCTCATTTAACACTAGGGTTGGTTTGCCAGTCGTTTCGACCACGTGGCTCGCGACGATTCCCAAAACACCCTCGTGCCAACCATGCCCGGTAATAACTAAGGTTTGACGGGCCTCATTTTCCGACGTCTGTGCTTGCTCGATTGCACTGGCACTGATTGTCTTGACCAATCCTTGGCGTTTTTCATTCAATTGATTGACCTGTTTGGCCAGCGCGGTCGCCCGCTCATCGTCCAAAGTTGTCAATAATTCTACACCGCTCTGCGCCGACTGCAGACGGCCAAGTGCGTTTAGCCGAGGGGCAATACCAAACCCGATATTGGTCTCGGTCAATTTATCGGGAATCAGTCCGGCTTCTTGAATCAGTGCGGCCAAGCCTGGGCGGGTCGTCTGCTGTAAGACCTTCAGGCCGAGCGTTACCAAAGTCCGATTTTCACCAGTTAAGCTGACCAAATCAGCAACCGTTCCAATAGCAGCCAGATCTAATAGTTCCTCGGGTACTTCCTCAAGTAGCGCCGTCGCTACTTTAAACGCCACACCGGCACCAGAAAGACCACCAAATGGATAACTGCCCTCTGGATGTCGTGGATGGACAATGGCGTAAGCGTGCGGCAATTCAGTCGGTAACTCATGATGATCGGTCACCACGACATCGATGCCCTGTTCCTGCACTTGATTGATGACCGCATTTCCCGCGACACCGTTGTCCACCGTCACAAACAGCTTCGTTCCAGCCGCAATCAGCCGGTCAAAAGCGGCCTGATTAGGCCCATAACCATCCTTGAAACGATCTGGAATATAGTAATTCACGTTAGCGCCAATTTGGTCCAACGTTTCATACATAATTGACGTACTTGTTAAACCATCTGCATCATAATCACCGTAAATGGTAATTTGATCCCCGGCAATAATCGCCTCTTGAATGCGGTCAACGGCTTTTTCCATATCGTGCATGGTCGTTGGGTCCAACAATGGTTGTTGATCCGCGTGCAGGAATGGGGCGGCTTCTTTTGCCGTATTAATGCCCCGCATTATTAATAACCGGGCAACTAAGGGGGTCACGCTGGCCGCCTCAGCTAACTTATCAACATCGGCTTCATCAATGGCCGTTGTTAACCGTGGCACCCACTTTTTCTTTGCCGCTAACATGGCATCCTTCCTTTCAACAACTTACTTATCCGCTGGCGTGGTTGGTTGTTCTGCCACCGCTCGTTTTTGTTTACCTTTATTATTCAAACGCAACGTTAATTGCTTATTTTCGGCAGTCAACTTGTCAATCTTAGCCTGGGCCGCTGCTAAAGCTTCACTATGGGCTGTCCGTTCCTTAGATTCATTGACCGTCGCCATCAGTACTGCGGTAATGACACCCAAGATCAACGTCACCACAATGACCAAAATCAGTGGCCAATGAACTGCTGTAATTCCAAAATTGATTCGAACTGGTTCTACATTTAAAATTGCAAAAATAATCACTACTAGTGCAATGACTAGTGCACTCACTAA
Source organism: Lactiplantibacillus sp. 3062 (assembly GCF_055413545.1). Taxonomy (NCBI): domain Bacteria; kingdom Bacillati; phylum Bacillota; class Bacilli; order Lactobacillales; family Lactobacillaceae; genus Lactiplantibacillus; species Lactiplantibacillus sp. 3062. The sequence goes on along the minus strand of NZ_JBVAYE010000007.1, from coordinate 132,713 downwards.
CCGCCATTGATTCTTCATTAAACTCATCCCCTATTTAAAATTAAAAACCGTCCCCGTCAGCCAATCCCCGAGCTTGGGTGCCAGCTGATAACCTAAATTAGCTGCAGACATCACCCAAGGCCGATTCAGTTCGCGCCGTTGATGCCCGAGTTTGCTTACAATCAATTCAGCAAACTTAACGGGGTTCAATGCCAGCTGGTCGACCCGGTCTAAATAGTGCCCCGTGGGATCCGCAATTTTGAAAAAGTCCGTTTTAATGGGACCCGGATTGACCGTCAATACGTTGACATGAGCATCCTTGAGTTCTAAGCGCAACGCATTATCATAAGCAATAATGGCCGCCTTACTAGCCGCATAAACGGCTGATTTAGGTGTTGCGATTTTGCCAGCCATCGAGGCGATGTTGACAATTTCACCTGCATGTTGCTTGACCATCCGTTGCGCAGCCAGTTGGCTAACATACATGGTTCCCAATGTATTGACGCGCAACATTTTCGCCATCACCGGCGCATCCATGGTGATCACCGTGGTCATATCGCCAAAACCGGCAGCGTTAATGACCACATCCAATTGACCAAATAGCTCATCGATGGTCGTAAAGACGTGATCAACGTCCGCCACGTGACCCACGTCACAAGTAATCGCCACGGCCTGCCCTTTTGATAACAGACGACATTGATCAGCAACCTGTGTTAGCCGTTCTCGCCGCCGGGCGGCTAAGACGACATTGGCTCCCTGACTCGCCACAGCTAGGGCTAGTTGCTCGCCTAGTCCACTAGACGCGCCAGTAACCAAAACAGTTTTACCCACTAAGTTCGTCATTTACTTGACCTAACCTTTCTCAGGTAATGGAATATCAATTACATCAAAGTCACGAACGACTTTCGAGTGACTAAAGACTTTCTGTGCTTGTTTTTGTAGTTCCTTACTCAACTTACCCGTGTACCGAGCCGAGATATGGGTCAACAATAGCTGCTTAACACCGGCCTGTTGGGCTACCTGGGCTGCTTGGGTACTCGTTGAATGGTAATAGTTATGTGCCAACTTACCTTCATCTTTTCCGAATGTGCTCTCATGAACTAAAGCATCCGCATCCTGTGCCAAGCTGACCGCGTGCGGTGTCCGCCGAGTATCACCGAGAATCGTCACCGTCCGCCCTTTTTGTGGCGCAGCGATGTAATCTTGACCATTAATTGTCCGACCATCAGGCAACGTCACCGTTTTGCCGGCTTTTAATTGACCATAGACGGGACCACTCGGAATGTTCAGGGCTTTGAGTCGATCGGCTTGTAATTCACCCGGGTGGTCCGCTTCTTCTACCCGGTAACCAAAACAAGCGATCCGATGATCCAGAGGTTCGCAGCTTACTTTGAACGTCGCATCTTCAAAAACTGTCTCAGCCTTCGTGATTTCATGAAACTTCAATGGATATGACAAATGGGTGCCAGAGACCCGCAACGCCGTTTGAACGAAGTCGCGGACACCGACTGGCCCATAAATGGTGAGTGGTTCGTCCCCGCCTTGAAAAGAACGCGAGCTCAATAACCCCGGTAAGCCAAAGATATGATCGCCATGCAGATGGGTAATAAATATTTTTGCAATTTTGCGTGGTTTTAACGTCGTGCGTAAAATCTGGTGTTGCGTCCCTTCGCCGACATCGAACAACCAGACTTCATTTCGCTCATCTAATAGTCGTAATGCTGTGCTAGTGACATTTCGAAATTTGCCCGGTGAGCCGGCACCGGTACCTAAAAATTCTAATTGCATATTTTTGTTCGTCCTATCTATACAGTCTGCTAACTATTTTACCGAATCTAGCGGCAATACACAATTGTTAGCACTGCAAAGTCATGGCCGGTCAACACCGTGCGCTCACCGACCGCAATTCTAAAAAGCAAGCGACGTTGGGCGACTCCTCACAATTAACAGGAAGAACACGAACAACGCTGCTCATTTTATTTTAACATGTCAGGCTAAAATTATCGCACTTGGTTTCAAGATTCCACGCGCCAAGACTGCCTGCCACCGGTGTTATCTATAATCAAAAAATGCACTTTTCCGGGCAAACTGACTATGACGGGTTGTGACCGTTTTCATTCAACCCGTCATCGCCGGCAAATGAATCCTCAGTCCATCTTGCTTAACCCAATTGATTATCGTATACTTGCTTACAAATCGTCTGAACAAGAGGTAACCGTTATGCGACTCATCGACTTTAACTTATCAACCGCTGATCTACAGCAAACTTTACCACTGTATTGGGAACTAACGACTAATCAAATCTGGCCAATCCAAAGTGTTACGCTCGTCGATCACCAGCTGGTTTTAGTAGCTTCAAAAAGCGCGCTCCCACTGACACTCGACCAGTTCAATGCGCGGACGCGCCAAATCGATGGTCAAACGCAGCTCTGTATTCAAACCCCACCGCGCCCGCGCCGATTATTTGGCTATCGCTTAAGCCAGCAGCGCTTACTGTTTGGCTGAGCATCTAATCGCACGTCAGCTCAAAAACAGCGTCGTTAGTTAAAATTCTAACGGCGCTGTTTTTGGATTGTTCATTATTTTATCACTAGTCTACCTATCAGACTGTCGTAACGACAATCATCAACTAATTATGTCGTCACAAAAGTTTAGTCCATAAACTGGAAGGAGTAGTCCAAGATTTGAATCGTATCATCATTCTTGGCACCAGCTGCACGTAAGGCATCATCAACACCCATCCCACGTAATTGTCGAGCAAAGCGCATTAAACTTTCTTCATGATCTAAATTGGTCATCTTAAAGAGCCGTTCTAGCTTATCACCAGACAAGACGAACAAGCCCGGTTCTGGATTATCAATGCTAAAGTCTGCATCCGCTTCAGTCGTGTAATCACGGTGCTTCAAGTCGTCAACACCCTTGATTGGGAATTGTGGCGTCGTATCCAATAAATCAGCCGTCTTGGCTAACAAGGCTTTTAGTCCCTGTTGTGTAATCGACGATACCGGATAGACGGCTGGCGTGTTTGGCAACGTATCATCCGTCGCTAACTTCGCCTTAAAGTCTTCCAGATTAGCTTCGGCATCCGGCATATCCATCTTAGTCGCCACCACGATTTGGGGCCGCTTCAAGAGGTCAGGATCATAACTCGTCAGCTCGTGATTAATTTTGTGATAATCCTCAAACGGATCGTTTTCTTCTACACCACTCATATCAATCAGATGTAAAATAACGCGCGTCCGTTCAATATGCCGCAAGAATTGAATCCCTAAGCCGACCCCGTTAGCCGCACCTTCAATCAAACCAGGTAAATCAGCCATGACAAAGTCACGACCGTCATCCAAACGAACCATCCCGAGATTAGGCACTAAAGTTGTGAAGTGATAGGCCGCAATCTTGGGCTTAGCACTCGTGACCACTGAAAGCAGTGTCGACTTGCCAACTGAAGGAAAACCAACCAGACCAACATCGGCCAAGACTTTCAATTCCATTCGAATCGTTAATTCATCGCCGGGCTCACCATTTTCAGCAATTTCAGGAGCAGGGTTCTTAGCGCTAGCAAAATGAATATTTCCCCGACCGCCCCGGCCACCCTTGGCAACCACTAACCGCTGATCTTTATTGACGATATCGCCAATTAACTCACCAGTTTCAGCATCCGTCACCGTTGTCCCAAGTGGTACTTTGATAATTGTGTCCTTCGCGGAACGACCTGTCATCTGCTTAATCATTCCATTGCCACCAGCTGCGGCTTTGAACTTCCGCGTATAACGAAAATCCATCAGTGTCCGTAATCCTTCGTCAGCCTGCAATACGACGCTTCCGCCGCGACCACCATCACCGCCAGCGGGACCACCATTGGGAACAAACTTTTCACGGCGGAAAGCAACCATGCCGTTACCACCGTTACCGGCCTTTACATCTACTTTTACTTGATCAACAAACATGTTCTTTTCTCCCGTTTCTTCTATATTATTATCTACGAAATCCGATCGTGCGAAATTAGATACCTGACCTAGTATACAAATCTTCGGCCACTTCGTCAAAAGTTCCACGCCTAATTAGACAGATCATCTTTATTTGGATGCTAATGACGATTTGATGACAGGTTTTGGATTATTTTGACAGTTTTTGAAGGTTTTTGTTGCATTTTGACGTTTAAACAGGTATATTATTATGCGGAGGGATTTGAAAGTGCTTACAGAAGAACGTCAACAGTACATTTTAAATACGATCCGTTTCAAGGGCATTATTAAAATCAAGGACATCTGTTCTGAAACTCGTTGTTCCGAGTCCACGGCGCGCCGTGACCTCCAACAGCTAGAAGAACAGGGCGAGTTACTCCGCGTGCACGGTGGTGCGAAGTATATGAACTCACTCCAAGAGGAACCCGCGATGAATGATAAGGTTTCCCGTAACGTTAACGCCAAGGACCATATCGCGCAGCAAGCCGTTGCGAACATTCAAGTTGATGACGTCATTTATTTGGATGCTGGGACTTCAACCCTAGCCATGATTCACCATTTAAATCCGAGCTACAACTTACGTGTCGTGACTAATGGTGTTGTCCATGCTTCCGCTTTGGCAGACATGGGCATCCAAACCTACCTGCTTGGTGGCAATTTGAAAGGCACCACCAAAGCCGTGATTGGTCCCGAAGCCGTTAAATCGTTAGAGGAATACCGATTCAACAAAGTTTTTCTTGGTATCAACGGTGTCCACCCAAAATTCGGGCTCACAACGCCCGACCCCGATGAAGCGGTCGTCAAAAAAACCGCAATTCTACAAAGTGAAGAAAGCTTTATCTTAGCTGACAACACTAAGTTCGACCACGTTTCGTTTGCGCGCGTCGGTGATTTATCCAGTGCAACCATCATCACTGACCAACTCACGCCAAGCGTTGCCGAACAGTATCAACCATTAACTACGATTCAGGAGGTTCAATCATGATTTATACCATTACTGTCAATCCATCAATTGACTACGTGGTGCAACTACCCCAAATGACCCTCGGTAGTGTTAACCGGTTAGCACACACGGCGAAACTCCCTGGCGGTAAAGGCATCAATGTATCGCAGATTCTGAACGACCTAGACCAACCCAACAAGGCCCTCGGCTTTATCGGTGGGTTTACCGGCACGTTTATCAGTGATGCTTTAAAAGCCAAGGGCCTAGATTGTCACTTCACACCGATTGCCGATGACACCCGGATCAACGTGAAGATTCACGCTGAAGAAGAGACCGAATTAAACGGTGCTGGCCCGGACATCACCGCCAAAGAAATCGAAGCCTTCTACACCGAATTGGCCAATTTAACGCCGAATGACGTGGTCGTCATGTCTGGTAGTTTAGCGCCTAGTTTACCAGATAGCTTCTACTACGATATTATTCAGAAGGTCGAAGCTGCTGGTGCTAACTTTGTCATCGACACGACCGGTGAAGCTTTGAAGAAAACTTTACCCAGCCACCCCCTCGTTGTGAAGCCTAATAACCACGAACTTGCTGATTACTACCACACGACGTTTAATAGCCAGGCTGATATCATTGCAGCGGGCCAACGGATGCTAGCTGAAGGTGCACAACACGTGCTGATTTCAATGGCCGGCGATGGTGGCCTCCTAATCACCAAGGATGCGGTCTACTTTAGTCCCGCACCAAAGGGCCAGATAATCAACTCAGTTGGTGCCGGTGATTCAATGATTGGTGGCTTTGTCGGCACGTTCGCCAAAACACACGATGCTGTTGAAAGCTTCCGCTACGGCTTAGCTTGTGGCTCCGCAACCGCCTTCTCAGAAGACATTGCGACCCGCGCCAAGATCGATGAAATTTTGCCACTCATTAACATTGAAAAACTCGCTCACTAAAGAAAGGACTGTTAACTAAACATGGATATCCGCGATTTATTACTAAAAGATGTCATGATCATGGACATGCACGCCACGACCAAGGACGAAGCGATTGATGAGTTAGTTCATAAATATGCCGAACAAGGTATCATCAATGATGAGGCCCTCTACAAGCAAGACATCATCAAACGGGAAGCCGAATCAACTACCGGGATTGGCGACGGGATTGCTATGCCCCATGCCAAAGATAAGGCTGTTAACCGGGCAACCGTGATGTTTGCTAAGAGTAAGGCCGGCGTTGACTTCAACGCGTTAGATGGTCAACCCGTTCATCTTTTCTTCATGATTGCTGCTCCTGAAGGTGCCAACAACACCCATTTAGCCGCCCTCGCCGCCCTCTCAAGCTTATTGATTGATCCTGAATTGGTCGCTAAACTTAAGAATGCACAGTCACCTGAAGAAGTTCAACAACTCTTCGGTGATGCCCAGGCTGCTAAGGAAGAAAAGGAAGCCAAAGATGCAGCTGCCAAGGCCGAAAAAGAAGCCGCAGCTGCCAGCACCACCACTGACGAAAAACGTCCCTATTTAGTTGGGGTTACCGCCTGTCCAAACGGAATCGCCCATACTTACATGGCCGAAGCAGCCTTGATCAAAGCCGGTGAAGCGGCCGGTGTTGACATCAAAATCGAAACGAATGGTTCTGAAGGTGTTAAGCACTTATTGACTGCCGATGAAATCGCTCGTGCCGACGGTGTTGTGATCGCCGCTGACAAAAAGGTCAAGATGGCCCGTTTTGATGGTAAGCACCTGGTTAACCGCCCCGTTACTGACGGGATCAACAAGGCCGATCAATTAGTTCAAGAAGCCTTGAGCGGTAAAGCTCCTGTCTATCACGATGCTGATGGTGGTGCTGCAGATGACGATGAAGGTGGCAGCGCTAATGGTAGTGTTTGGGGTGAAGTTTACAAAGACCTCATGAACGGAATTTCCCACATGTTGCCATTCGTTGTCGGTGGTGGGATCTTAATGGCCCTCTCCTTCATTATTGAGCAATTCGTTGGTAGTAAGAGCTTAGCCTTTACCTTCTTCAACCAAGCTGGTAACATGGCTTTCGCCTTCATGGTACCTGTTTTAGCCGGTTACATCGCCGAATCAATTGGTGATCGTCCTGCTTTGATGCCCGGGTTCGTTGGTGGGTTCATGGCCACGGTATACACTGGCGCTTACGGTGGTGTTTACACGGCCTCCATTACCGCCAATGCTAAGAGTCCCGCTGGTTTCTTAGGTGGTTTAGCCGCTGGTTTCTTAGCCGGTTATATTACTGTTTGGATGAAGAAGTGGACCAAGAACATGCCACAATCCTTAGACGGGATGAAGCCAATGCTGATCTTCCCAATTCTGGGCTTATTGATTATTGCTGCGCTAATGTTCTTCGTTGTTAACCCAATCTTCTCAGTTATCAACGCCTGGATTACCCACTTCCTAAACTCAATGGGTACTGGTAATGCCGTTCTCCTCGGGCTTGTCCTCGGTGGTATGATGTCGATCGATATGGGTGGTCCTTTCAACAAGGCCGCTTACGTCTTCGCAACTGGTGCCTTTACCGCAACTGGACATGGGAACTTAATGGCCGCTGTTATGGCTGGTGGGATGGTTCCACCATTGGCAACTGCGATTGCCACTGCCTTCTGGCCAAAGAAATTTACGGATGACGAACGTAAAGCTGGTATCTCTAACTGGTTACTTGGTATTTCCTTCATTACTGAAGGTGCCATTCCATTCGCCACAGCTGACCCATTGCACGTTATCGGTTCAAGTGTGATTGGTGCTGCCATCGCCGGTGGCTTAACTCAACTTTGGGGCGTTGCCGTCCCTGCTCCTCATGGTGGCCTCTGGGTCTCATTACTCGCCACGAATATCTGGGGCTACATCGGTGCCACAATTATCGGTGCCGTTATCGCTGGGGTTATCCTTGGTCTCTGGAAACCAGCTAAAGCTTCTAAATAATGTGATATCTAAAAAGACGATCAAATTGATCGTCTTTTTTTGTTTTCAAAATTAACGAATCAGCCGTCTAACCCCGCAATAAAACGGGTATAATGAAAGTAATATACTGATTATGTTAACGAGAATCGAGACGAGTTTGATGAAACTACGAAAATCTATCTTTGGCATCAGCTGTGTATTATTCGGTATGATGCTGCTTTCCGGTTGCCAAAAACAAACTAAAATGACCCTGCCCCCTGTCAGTCACAAGACCTTAACAGCGATGGTGATCAGTGATGACCATGTCATTGCGCCCAGGCTGCATGATAATGGTAAGGCTTTCACGCAGTACGCGGCTAACGATGCCGGTGCGGATTTAAAATACAGCGCGACGATTTTTCGCGCTTTTATTGCTAAGGCGTTAATCACCAAGCCTGACGTTGTGCTCATCAGTGGCGATATTACTAACAACGGTGAAAAAGCCAGTCACGAGTACGTTGCCAAGCAGCTTCGCCGACTGACTGCTAAGCACATCCGCGTCTACGTCGTCCCCGGTAATCACGACTTGAACAACCCCATCGCCCGTCGCTTCAAAGGAAAGCATCAATATAGCACCGAGGCGACTAGCCCGACCCAGTTCAAGAAGATCTATCATCAGGCCGGCTACGGCCAAGCCAGTGAAACTGACCCAAGCTCATTGGGATATTTGGTAAAACCTAGTAAACACACTTGGTTTTTAATGCTAAACTCCGCCATTTATAAAAGTAATTATCAACAAGGTAATTCAACGGTCGGTGGTGGCCTGACCGATGGGACCTTACAATGGCTTACTAAAGTCGGTAAGCAAGCAAAACAAGCCCATGCGACTCTCATTCCCGTCCTACATCACAATACAATGGACCACACGGTGATTCATCAGGACTATACAATCGGTTATGCCGAAGATGTCCGTAAGGCCTTTACCACTGCGGGTATCAAGTTATCGCTCAGCGGCCATATTCATGCTCAAAATATCAAGTCTACCAAAGTCAAGAACCAGTCACTGACTGATATTGCCAGTGGCGCCCTGATACTGGGATCTCACTATTACGGTACGCTTAAGATCAACCAGAGTAACGGGACGGCCACGTACCACGCGACCCCGTTAAACGTGAGTGCTTACATCAAGCACCACCGTGGTAATAAAGCGATGCGCGCCTATCAAAAGTACGATCATGACGTGTTATATGCGGCTGGCTATAACGCAGCACTGAGTCAGTTATATGAGGACCGTGACGAAACGCAACTATCAAGCGCTAAAGTTAATCAGCTAGCCCGCGGCATGGCGGCCGCCAATATCGCGCTCTTTCGGGGCACCCCAGTCAAAAATAGCGCCGCTATTCAAGCTTGGCAACAAATGCCCCACAATACAAGTTTGCGCGGCTTCGTGTTAGCCACCAAGAAACTACACGGCAACGTGACGTGGTCTGGGTCCGTACAATAACCACTTTATAAACTAAAGACGACAGCGAATTTTCAGGCTGTCGTCTTTTTGATTAGTCACTACTTATAGCTGGTCAGTCACACCGGCACCACCCTACTTCGATTCGGCTAGATTGGTTTTCGCACACGTAGCATTTGGTTAACAATGGTCATTAAATAATCACGCTTGCTAAATCCGACGACGGCCGTTATCAAAATCAATAGATAACGGAGTACAACACTGTGATAGCCTCCTAAAAATAGAAAGCCAACCGCCAAAAAAGTGAGCGTAATCAGCCCCAGTATCTTGCGATCATATGGAAGCGTGCCAAGTTTTTCGCGACAGATTCGATTCATAAACCAATAATGAACAACCGCATACATCACATAGCAAATTAATGTTGTATATCCCGCCACCTCGTATCCTAAAATTGGAATCAACCAATAATTTAGCGCCACATTCAATACTGCGCCAATAACACTGGCAATCATGATTAAAGATGTTCGTTCATAATAGAACTCAAACTTTGCAAATAAATCAAAAGCAAAAATAAAAAAGACGCTCATTGCGATTGGTGGAACGATCCAGGTCGCCTTAGCATACGCTCGTGGTGCGAATATCGAAACGATTTCGGGCGCAAATGCAATCAATAGCAGGTTGACAACCGCAATTAAAACTAAGGCACCGTAAGCGACACCCGCAATATCGGCCACCCGTCGATCCTTGATTTTTTGATATATCCACGGACTCAGCGTTTGCGACAATGCAACGTTAAATAAAATCATGATTTGTGAAAGTGAGTACGCCAAACTATAAATGCCCGCACTTTTCGTATTTACCATGTTCGCAATCATAATCCGGTCAGCACTACTCAGAACGATTTGTGAAAGATAATGTGGGGCCAACGGGATGTTGAACATTAATGCGTGACGCCAAAAATAGCGCGAGAAAAACGTTTTGCCACGATACATTTGCACAAAAAACAAGCCCGTATAGCCTACCAGTTCCACTAATGCTAGCCCTAAAAATCGAGCTGTCACTTTATCATTCGCATACACAACGAGCAATACGCCCACTACTGGTTTGGCGATTGCGACCAGCAAAGTCACCACCACCAATGATTTGTATTGCAAGGCGACCCGTCGCTCACCGGCCCAAAAATTAAAAACTGACGAGGTCCATACCATCAGAAGCATCGCCAGCATCTGCGTCGTCGTTAAAGAAAAAACGTTATTCCAAAAATCACGAAAGCCAAGATAAATTAGCGTCCATGTTAACACCAATACAACCGTTAATCCTTGTAACGCGGCCGAATATCGACGCCGATCGTGGCTGAACTTGATAAGTCCTTGGGTATAAACGCCGTAGCACAGATTTAGCGAGACGATGATGGTGACGATGGTCAACCAGGAATACAGCACGTTAAATTGACCATACTCGGAAGCAGACATTATCCTGGTAAAAATCGGTGTTGCGATTATTGAAATACTCTTTTCAAAAAAAGCACAGACTAAGAACCAAAGTGAGGCCTTAACTTGCTTTGGCAAATGCCGATATTTATTTCTAATACTGACTAACATAAATTCCTTTCTCATAGATCTGAACTGAGCATCACATCCCGTGCTTACTAATAACAAATCTCATAAGCACCGCACACGTTCAATCACTTGGTTGTTGTCGATACCGGCGCCCATTTACCGACCAAATCGTTCTTAAACGTAAATAGTTGATCACATAGTAACAATTATCTGGGGATGTCACCATTGCGCGGACTAACGCAGCCAGGGCCTGCCCAAGTTTTCGTTTGCGCATACTGGCCATCGCCATCGTAAAATATTTTTGCCCACGATTAAACGTACTTTGGGCACGGACGTCATTTATTTTGTCTGTTAACGCCGACATCCCGCGGCCGAAACTGTCTGCTCCCGTCCGTTTACGTTCCGCATACAATTGTTGAATATAGCGCGATACCAGATACGTTTTCCACGCGTCGCTGGTCATACTATTACCGCGTAACCGATAGTTCAACACTCGGCGGTTAATTGACCCGATTTTGAATCCATTAGCAAGCAGCCGCAGCCAGAGATCATAGTCCTCAGCCGTTGGTAATAAACGGTAACTACCGACTTGTTGGACGGCCGTTTTCCGCATTAAAACGGTGGGATGAATAATTGTCGAACCATAGGGCAGGATTTTTTGAATTAGTGGTTCAGCCTCGGGAATGGCCGATTTTTCACCGACAACCTCATCCTGCTCATCAAAATAAGCAATATTTCCGGAAATTAAATCCAAATCGCGCGTTTTTAGCGCCTCTAATTCCACTTCGAGCCGATTAGTGACAGAAATATCATCCGCATCCATCCGCGCAATCAACTCATTACTTGCTAGCTCAATCGCCTTATTGAGACTAGCGGCCAGGCCGAGGTTTTCTGGATTGCACACTAGTTTGATCATTTCCACACGGCAATCGTAATCCATTAACAAGTCTTTTAAATCACTCCGTTCTGGATTATCCAGTACGATCACAAACTCCCTCGGCAAATAGGTTTGCTTCAAAATCGAGTCAACCGCTTGCTGGACTTGCTCAGGTCGTTCATTATATACACTCATAATTACGCTGATTGCCATTTTTTCTCCTCAATCTTCAATTCAGTTGAAAGTAAATACCCCAAGAATATCATTGCCGTCAGTACCATGCCGCTGCGCGCAACCTCACCTTTATAATTTGCGATTAGTAGAACTACGCCAAAGGCTAGAAAGATTTTACTATCACGAACAACCTTTCCAGACTTTTTGTGGCAAGCTGCCAACGAGGCTATAATCGTACCGTACAGTAGCACCATGTAAATGATGCCGCCCATAAATAAGTCATTAATAAAGCCAATGTCGGACGTTCCGAACCAAATATTGCTGGCATTGCCACCATATACGCGAACGCCATAACCAAACACCCAGTCTAAAAGCTGACTCGGAAACATCAAGAACGAGCCCGTCAGTTGTTCGTAATTGCCCTGCTTACTACCTTCAAAGACGAGTGCAAACGTATCTTCGAAGCCACTGACGATCCAGATATACGTATCAGGTTGGATGGATTGCAAAAACGCTAAACCCAATATGATAAAGGTCACACTCAATATGATAATCAACACAACTTGAAACAGCCCTCGAACACTGGACAGCATCCGTTTGACCAGCATCAAAGCAAAACCAAAAGCCAGCGTGATCAAGCCGGTTCGGCCGTTTAATACGATAATAAAGACACAAAATGGTAGGAACCAATAATACTTTTTGCCATGGTTCATTCCCAGATATATCGCAACTAGCCCCATCAAACTATGATAGATTGGAGTAAAAAATGTGTAATCACTGCTGATTCCATACAAACGTTCACCATAAATAAACTGATTCTGAATAATACCAGTGGCTGTTTTTGCTAAAATTGCAGCGCGAATACCCGAACTTGCCAGCATGACCAAAGCAAATAAGCATTGAACGACCACCATCCATAGCATCCAGGTCAAGACCGTTTCGCTTGTCACGTTAAAATACTTACGAAGAACTTCTAGCCATAACACCAAGGCAACGACGTTCAAAATAATCACAATATTTTGAAACACCCGGGGGTCATTTCCTGCCAACTTTGCCCTGAACGCAAAGTAAATCACTGATAGCATCACACCAATCACAAAAATGTGCAGCCGATTAATAGCAATCGATAAGTCCTTTGGCGACAATAGCAAGACGCAACCACCAGTAATACCCAGTGTAACAATCAGGGGCACATAACTACTGCTCCAAAAGTTGGGTTGGTAAATCAGGTAAAATCCGGCAATCAATAGTCCTAGTCTTAAGAATGGCCCACCAATCTGACGATTTACTGCAGTCATCGTTCCATTACTCCTTTATAAACTTGCTGGATTCGCTGAATGAATTGCCTTTGTTCATAGTCACTAAAATCGACCGCTGCTATTTTAGCCTTGGTTTCCTGATAAAATTTCCCATCCGAAAAGAGACGTGTCAGTACTGCCAATAATTCAGCATCACTCGCATAAACCAGGCCATTTACCCTTGCGGCCGTTTGAGAGATGCCCCCAATGCGGGGGGCAAACGGAATCGCACCCAATAAGGCTGCCTCGACCATGGTCAATCCAAACGCGTCTGATTTGGACGTCGACAGCACAACTTTGGCATGCCGCATGTATTTGTAAGGGTTACTTTTAAAACCAAGCCAGCGTATTTGCGGGGTGGCTGCAATCTGTTTAGCGATGGGTGTACTCAGGCTACCATCGCCGACAATCCCAATCTTTAGTTCAGGAATATCATCCAATAATTTATGTGCAATTCTCACAAATCTTGCCGGATCTTTGACATCTTCCAACCGTCCCACGAACAAAAGGTCAAATGCAGTGGTTGTACTGACAGTAGCCAGTTGACGTACCCGTGAGCTGTCGATTCCATTGGGAATAATCGCTGTATTGGATAAATGATTATGGAAGACATACGATTGCATGGCCCAATCTGAAACATATAAAACCCGTGAGCTCTTGTTGCCGATATATTGAAACGCCAAACTTTTCCAGTTCACACTAGTCTGCCATGCCGGAGCTTGATGGATATGGATAATAATTGGCACATGGTGAAAAAGCAGGTTGACCAAAAAACTCGCTTTGAAATCGTGTGCATGAATAATATCTGGCTGGAGTGCCAGAATAGCACGCCGAAATTTAAGAAGCTGTTTCGGTGAAAAACTTTGATACGCGATCCCGGCTGCTTGTAAGCTTTCTTGTATTGATCCTGCTTGTGAACAGTAAGTGAAATCATAGAATTCACTCAAACCCTGACTAATATTAATGACCACCTGCTCAGCACCACCTAATTTGGCGGAAAACAAGACATGAACGATTTTTGTCATCGACGTTCGCCCCTCCTAGGCCAGGCAACGCAAATAGTACGCCTGCGTTTGTTCAAGCATCTCATGCTCAGTATAATGTCGTTGATATACTTGATAGGAATTAGTCTTGACCTCAGCAATTTTTTTTGATTGATAGAGTGTCAGAATCTTTTCAGCAATCTGTTGGGTATCATTAGCGACCAAAAAGCCATTATGATCAATCAATTCCTGAATACCCCCAACATTCGATGCAATAATTGGCAGACCTTGAGCTAAAGCTTCCACTAAACTGATCGGTAGGGCTTCATAATCAGAAATCAGCACCCCGACGTCCGATTGAGAATAATATTTCTGCACATTATCCACCACCCCATAAAACCGCACTTTAGCGTCCAGGTTCAACTGGTGCGTTAACGTTTTACAGGCTTCAATCGCAGGACCGTCACCCAAAAAATGGCACACGATCGGCAGATTCTCAGGTAGGTATGTCAGTGCTTGAATCAAGAGGTCCTGCCGTTTCGGTGCGTCAAAACGTGCCGCCATCGATAATACAAAGGTCTCGGTATTGTTCACCTTTTTTGCGCTCACCAATGCGGTCACGCCATTATGAATAACCCGAGCAGGATGGGCGCTAGTAATCACACCACTTTGGACACCTAAATCATAATCAAACTGTGAGACACAGATATAAGCCGTTGTCAGGCGACTTAATGCTTTTTCAATAGTTTTCATCAATAGCTGCCGTTTCTTCCCGACACCAGGAGTAAAGCCCCAGCCATGGACCGTAAAAATGACTTTCATTGGCAATCTAATCGTGGCGAGCCTCCCAATCATACCAGCCTTCGAAGAATGCAAATGAATAATATCTGGCTGCCAATTTTTTACTAATTTCCTTAACGTGTAGATTGCTTTCAAATCACTCAGCGGTGCAATCGGATGTACCAGGCTGGCAACTCTGACAACTTGCACGTCTTGAAATTCTTTCGCGACGCTTGCACTCAGGCGTCCTTCAACGCCGTATACTAAGGCAACGGCATTGCCACGCATCACTTGCGCTTTGATCAAACTATATAGATGCGCCTGGGCCCCACCCCAAGTCGCTTGAGTAATGATGTAAACAATCTTCACTACCGCGCACCATCCCCGGAAATAATCACCCTAACCGTTCCCATCAGCATCTTGATATCAAACCAAATCGAAAAGTGCTCAATGTAATAGTTATCGTACTGACACTTGGCACCGGGTGTAATATCATAGCCACCATTGATCTGCGCATAGCCGGTAATGCCAGGAATGATTCGTAGCCGTTTCGGAAAATCAGGATAGCGTTCACTGAATTGTTCGGTTAGTTCTGGCCGTTCCGGGCGAGGTCCGACCAAACTCATATCGCCCTTCAAAACATTCCAAAATTGTGGTAACTCATCGATCCGAGTTTTGCGCATCCAGCGTCCAACCGGCGTCACCCGAGGATCATTTTTTTGTGCCCAGATCGCACCCGTCTGCGCCTCAGCGTCCTGATACATTGATCGCAGCTTAATCACGTCAAAGGTCGTCCCCATCCAACCGACTCGCGCCTGCTTGTAGAAAACGGGACCGTCAGAAGTCAACTTGATAAGTATGGCAAACACAATTACGATGGGAACGCTGAGCAGTGTGCCCAATAAGCCGACTGCTAGATCGAAACACCGCTTTAGATCCATCTTCCAGCCGGTGACCGGAACACCAATTTTGCTAATAAATTCACAGTGTTGTTCGTCAGCCACGATTGATTCATTAATCTCAACTTCGTGCATGCTCACATTCCCCTTCCCAGTACTTGGTTAATCCTCTTCTCAACGGCCACTCTGATTCATAATTTAAGCGTGCCAACTTGCCAATACTTGCAACTGAATGATCAACTTCACCACCCCGCTGCTCGGCCCGTTTGATTTCAAGTTGTTGACCAGCAATCTCTTGATACATCTGAATAATGCCATTTAAACTAGTTTCTAAGCCATTGGCAATATTGATCACTTCATGTTGCACTTGATGTTCTGTAATCAACCATAATGCCTTGATAACATCACTTACATATACAAAATCACGGGTCTGCGTTCCATCACCGAATAATGTAAATGGTCGCTGTGTTTTCAAACAATCCGTCAAAATCGACAAAACCCCCGAATACGGTGAGCTTGGATTCTGACGCGGTCCATAAACGTTGAAGAACCGCACACAAACGGTCGGCAAATCGTACAACTCACCGTATGCCAATACAAAACGTTCAGTCGCATACTTATCAATAGCATACGGTGACACGGGTGCGACGCGCGAATCCTCGCGTTTTGGTAATTCAGGTAGATTGCCATAAACCGCCGCCGAAGAAGTGAATAGAAATTGCTTAATAGGCAAGCGAATTTGGCGAATATGTTCGAGCAAGTTAAATACCGCGGTATGATTGACAGCATGCGTTTCTGCCGGCCGCTCAATCGAATCCGCCACACTCGCAATCGCTGCCAGAAAATAAATATAGTCTGGCCGTTCGTCTGCTAACAATTGTTGCATGAATTTATCGTCACAGACATCCGCGACGTATATCGTAATCTGTTCCCAATGCTTGATATTGCTGATGGCCCCCATTGACAGATCGTCTACCACCACCACCTCAAAGCCAGATTCAACTAAATGATCAACCAAGTGCGAGCCAATGAACCCCGCACCTCCCGTTACCAATGCCTTCATAACTATTTACCCCTCTCAAAAAAGCCAAAATTTTCGTCGTTGATTTGGTCGCAAGACTTCCCCTAACACTACTGGATCCCCGTTCAGTAGCAGTCTTGCATTCACTGCAAAAGATGCAGGATTGGTACTATCTAACCGTGCTAATGCCTGATAACCTGCCCGCATCATAAATCCTCGTCGTGCCATCAAATGCGCATCTGAAGCAATCACTTGGACCAGCCCGCATTCAACTAATTCCAGCGCTGTACTTTTAACCGCTCGCCCAAATTGCCCAACGAGACTCCCCGCTGTTAGCTGTGCCAAACAGCCCTGCTGCACTAAATCATAGAGCCGCTCTGGTTGTGCCATAATCTGAGCATTTCGCTCTGGATGGGCAATCACCGGAGTCGTCCCTTGCTGTAAGAGCTCAAAGATTACTTGCGCCACGTAATTAGGTACCTGCTCGTGTGGCAATTCTAGTAACAAATAGCGCCGACCAACATCAATTCCTAGCAAGTGCGGCAGAGCCGTCGCCAAATCATCTCTCAAATGGACCTCCTGACCGGCAAAAACGGTCAGTGGAATTTGTTGCCGCTTAAGTTCGGCCTGGAGCTCGGCAACGGCCCGCTCAACTACCAGGCCGGTATTCTGATAACGCCGATCTAGATGATGTGGCGTTGCCAAGACGTAATGAATGCCATCAGCCACCGCTTGTCGCGCCATTTCGACTGCCTGAGCAAGCTGCTGGGGGCCGTCATCCAATCCCGGTAATAAGTGACAGTGCAGGTCAATATACTCAGTTGGTCTCAGTCCCATAATAGCCGTACCCATAACCGTGAGTTTTAATGTCCACGTCATTTAAAATAGTCCCGAGTAATTGTGCGCGAGCATTCTTCAAGGCACTCACTGCCTGGCGCACCGCAACTTTTTCGACAAAGTTTTGGCGAACGACTAGGACAGTGCCATCCACTTGACCAGCTAAAATCCGAGCGTCGGTCACGGGCAGTATCGGCGGCGCATCAACAATCACTAAATCTAACTTACGTGTTGCGACCGTTAAAAACTCGGTCATTCTATCGCTGGCTAATAACTCAGCTGGATTGGGTGGTTTAGGTCCACTCGGCATGACAAACAAATGATCAAGTACGGGATAAATGGCTTCGTTCACGTCCGTCAGTTGCCCGCTTAACCATGAACTCACTCCCCGTTGGTTACTGATCGCAAACGTCTGATGAATCGTCGGCCGCCGCAAATCAGCATCGACAAGTAAGACTTGCAGGCCTTTCTTGGCGTATTCCACGGCTAAGTTGCTGCCGACCGTTGATTTTCCCTCGCCCTGAATCGCTGACGTGATCATTAGTGTTTTCAACGGTTTACCGACCATCGCATAGTTAAGATTTGTTCGGATCGTTTTGACTTGCTCAGTTACGACTGACATCGGTGCCGTCAAAGTTGTTAACTGTATGCCGGTATGCATATTCGCTACTCTTCGCCTCAATTTCATAACCGTTCCCCCCTATGTTAAACTCGTTTGACTGCCGCTTTAACAACTGACGTCACCGGCTGTGGTTTAATCGCCGGTTGGTCGTGAGTCGCTGTGACCGGCTGTTGATGATTAATGATTCCTAGACTTGTCAGCATTAATTCATCTGCTAGGTATTCGAGTGTCTGCACCCGCCGATTGGACAAGATTCGGACACTTGCATACACCAATCCCAAAATCAGCCCCCCCACGAAACCAATTAGGATATTGATGATTTTTTTAGGCGCTACCGGCTGATCCGGCGTCTCTGCGGGTGCAACGATCGTTACATTATTGACCTTAATAATATGCTGGACCTGATCTTTAAACGTTGCAGCAATTTGGTTCGCAATCATTGCACTAGCTTTCGCATTTTTATCACGAACACCGATTGAAAACACCTGCGAATTGGCCGTACTGGTCACGCTGACCGTTTGCTTAAGCGACTCAAGTGAGCGTCGAATGTCAGTTTCTGCCATTAAAGTCTGCCGTGCAGGCTTCAACACGACTGGTTTTGTAATTAATTCCTTATAAGTCGTAATCATCTGCACATCGGCTTGCTGGCCCGTCAAATCCGCGCCCGCACTACTGTGTTTGCGGTTAACTAATATTTGAACATTGGCTTGATATTCGGGCTGAATGACCCACAAAGTCACCACTGTTGCAATCGTCCCGCCCAAAATCATTAAACTCAATAATACCTTCCAATACTGACGAATGAGTTTAACAATAAAATCAAAGGTTATTACTTGCTCCATTCCACACGCTCCAATATTTCTTGACTGACTTTTATTAAACGATTGACATTATTGTAGAAAACCAGTTGCAAACGACGCAATAGTTTTCACGAATTTTCATGAAACTCATATAAATACAAGCGAATATTCGACAATCTCTAAATTTAAATTGACATTATAGACAATAATGTTATATTTATTGATAGTTACTAATCAAAATAATATAAATCGTATAATTATTTGACTTTATTTTAGCTCGTATTTACCCACAATTATTTCGATTAAATCATCGGTTACTCCAGCAACCAATGTGCTTTTCAACTAATCACAAAATCGACATTTTTACAAATCAATGATGTTTTCAAGCATCAAAAAAGACCACCTAGTTCGTGAAAACTAGATGGTCTTCTTAACATTAATTACATTAGTTAGCCAGATGACAACTATGTGGCGCCCTTTTGATAATGCTTCGGTGTTACACCACCACCGGCTAATGAAAATTTGACAGTTTGTGCAACGTTTTTAGCAATTCCCAGGGACTGAATCTCTTCCAGTGAGGCACCAGCAATTTTACTCATCGATCCAAATTTACGCAACAACTTATTACGCGTCTTCGGCCCAACCCCGGGGATCTCGTCCAAGCGCGAACTCAATGAATGTTTGGTATGGACTTGTCGGTGAAACGTAATCGCAAAGCGGTGCACTTCATCTTGAATCCGTTGTAATAAATAAAATCCTTGACTCTTCGGATCTAGATGCAAATGCTGATCACCAGCAGAAGCGAGTAGGTCCGCCGTCTTATGATGGTCATTTTTGACCATTGCCGCGACTGGCGTTGCAATCCCTAATTCGTTCTCTAAGACGTCCTTAGCGGCTTCCAGCTGGATCTCGCCACCATCCATCAAAATCAGGTCGGGCAATGCTGCATGCTCCTTCAGTAGCCGTGTATAGCGCCGCCGAATCACTTCACGGGTCGATGCAGCTTCATCAGCATGATCGACCGTCCGCAACTTATATTTCCGATACAATTTTTTATTCGGTTGCCCGTCCATGAAGACGACCATGGCAGAAACCAAGTCGGCCCCCTGAATATGAGAGTGGTCAAAAGCCTCAATTTTATGACCAGCAGGAATGCCTAAAGCATCCGTGATTTCTTGCATCGCCCCCGTCGTCTTGCGCTCATCCAATTCCAACAACCGGAACTTCTCTTCTAAGACGATTCGAGCATTTTTTTGTGCCATGTCCAGCAAATCCTTTTTCTGGCCGCGTTGAGGGGTCCTTACCGGAATTCCGAGAATGTCACTCAGGACCTGCTTATCAAGACCGTTGGGGACTAAAACTTCGCGTGGTAGAACGTTATTTTTGCGATTATAAAATTGCAAGATAAAGCTCGTCATTTCTTCAGGTGCAGTTGACACTACTGGGAACAAGCGTTTCTCGCGCTTCATCAACCGCGCTTGCCGAATAAAGAAGACCTGAATCGAAAGCCAGCCTTTATCAAGATAGAAATTAAACAGGTCGCGGGGCGTATTATCGTTTGAAATAATTTTCTGCTTTTCAACCGTCATTTCAATATAATTCAGTTGATCACGTAATTCAGCGGCTCGTTCAAATTCTAGGTCAGCGGCCGCTTGATCCATTCGTTTAGTTAACTGCTTCTTGACCGTTTCAACGTGACCATTCAAAAAGGATTTAATCCGCTTGATCTGAGCGTCATATTCTGCCACCGGCACCGTTTTAAAGCAAGCTCCCAAGCATTGGCCCATATGATAATAGAGACACGGCCGCTTCTGGAAACCATGGCAACGCCGCAACGGATAGACCTTCTGAATAAAATTGACCGTTTCCTGAGCCGCGTAAACATTGGGATATGGCCCAAAGTAGTAGCCACCATCTTTACGAACATCACTGACGATCAGGATCTGGGGGTCTCGTTCATTGGTAATCTTAATGTACGGATAACCGGTTCCCTTTTTTAATTTAATATTAAAGTACGGTTGATGTTTTTGAATTAACGTAATTTCTAGCAGGAAGGCTTCCTTATCCGTTGAGGTCACAATAAACTCAAAGTCCGCAATCTCTGATACTAACCGCGCGGTCTTACCAGTATGGCTGCTTTTGAAATATGAACGCACCCGATTTTTCAAGTTCTTGGCCTTACCCACATAAATGATCTGACTGTTTAAGTTCTTCATCAGATAACATCCTGGTAAGTCCGGTAACAAGGATAACTTATGTTCAATATGCGCGGATGCCATAACACACCTTCCCTTCATTTAGATTAGCATTATTAGTATACCGCCTGCTAGCATGGGGCTCAACCAAACAGCCCGGAAATATGATTTTTATTATGACCGACTATTCATCACTGTCGCTACTGATCACAGTGTAGCAAAAAACCGGTAATCAGCAACTGAGCTGATTACCGGTTATGTGTTGTTTACATCAAAATTTTAGAAAGAAAATCTTGGGCCCGCTCTGTTTGCGGGTTCGCAAAGAATTCCTCAGGCGTATTATTCTCCTGAATATAGCCATCAGCCATGAACCAGATTCGATCCGCTACTGACTTAGCAAAACCCATTTCGTGAGTGACCACAACCATGGTCATCCCATCCTTAGCAAGTTCTTGCATCACGTTTAACACTTCCCCAACCATTTCCGGGTCCAAGGCAGACGTTGGTTCGTCAAACAGCATCACTTCAGGGTTCATCGCCAACGCACGAGCAATCGCCACCCGTTGAGCCTGACCACCTGAAAGACTACTTGGAAAGGCATCCGCATGATCGTCCAACCCAACGCGTTGCAATAATTCGTGCGCTTGCTTAGTCGCCGCGGCATCATCGACATGCTTGACCTTCATCGGCGCCAATTTAATGTTTTCCAATACAGTCATGTTGGGAAATAGATTAAACCCTTGGAAAACCATTCCCATTTTTTCACGTAGCGCGTTAACACTCTTCGTATCCAAAGTTGTGAGATCTTGACCTTCGAAAGCGACTTGACCACTTGTGGGCGTCTCGAGTAAGTTTAAACAACGTAAGAAGGTACTCTTCCCACCACCAGAAGGACCAATCACCACGATCACCTGACCGGGTTCAACTTTTTCTGTAATATCCTTTAAAACGTCATTTTCACCGAAGCTCTTCGCAAGGTCTTTAACTTCAATTACTGGTTTAGTCATGTTGCATTCTCCTTTCGAAGTAGTTCAAGATCCGTGAAGCGGTAAAGGTTAAGATGAAGTATAGCACCATAATAACAACGATCGGTGCAACCCCCCGGTACGTATCTGAACGAACAATGTTACTTTGATAAATTAATTCAGTGACCCCAATAATCGAAACGATGGAACTATCCTTGATCAACGTAATAAATTCGTTCCCAAGTGATGGCCAAATGTTCTTCAATGCTTGTGGCAAGACCACGTAACGCATCGTTTCACCGTTGGACATTCCTAAACTCCGAGCAGCTTCCGTCTGCCCAACATCGACGGAATTAATCCCGCCACGAATATATTCAGCAACGTACGCACCAGAGTTCAAGGAAATCGCAATAATCCCAGAAGTCAGTGCTGGTAAATTGACGAATAACCCAAGTCCGAAGTACACAAACATCACTTGGACCATCATTGGCGTCCCACGAATAAATTCAACATACGCAGTTGCTAACCACCGAATGGCAGTCTTAAGTGGATTTCCTTTAGCCATCCGTGCTAATGCCAATAAAATACCGATGATAAAACCGAAGAAAACGGAGCAAACCGTAATGATTAACGTATATTCGATCCCGGTTGCAAAAGCCTTCCAGTAATGTCCCATTGACGTATTAACGGTATTGGTCTTCAAATACTTGCCGGCTGCCGGTAAGTATTGCTTTTTAACGAGGTTCTGTTTCTTAATCCGATCAACGGTCTTATTGACTTTGTTAACAAGACTAGTTGAACCTTTCCGAAATGCGATCGCCGAACTCGTTGCACTAGAGCTCATGTTGAAGTCACTAGGAATAGCAACCAAACTCTTATTGTTTGCAACATAGGCTTCTGCAGAAGGCTTTTCCATAGCAACCCCATCAACTTTGTGACTCTGAAGTGCCAAAATCAGATCAGATTGTGAAGTCATCCCTTTAGCCTTGGCAGTCGTTTGGTTTTTGACGGCATTATATTGAGTCGTTCCAGTTTGGGCACCCAACGTGCCATTCTTGAATGAATTCTTATTCTTGTACTTGCCCTTATCAGTCTTATTGATGACAATATCGTAGCCACCTTGATAATAAACGTGGGTAAAATCAACATTTTTCCGCCGTGAAGGGGTTGGGTTCATCCCAGAGATAATCATATCAACCTTGCCAGTTTGGAGTGCCACTAGCAATGAGTCAAATGACATGGATTTGATCTTCAGTTTCACGCCCAGATCCTTAGCAACTTGTTTCCCAATCTGAACATCCATCCCAACGATCTTACTCTTACCGTTGACCGTTGCTTGAAACTCATACGGTGGATAATCAGGCGACGTCCCCATTACTAAGACGCCCTTTTTCTGAATTTGTTCTAATGAATTATCGGCCGCTTGCGCATGTTGCGTCTGTCCGAGTGGGACGACGGTCATGATCAGGGCCACAATAATGGCTAAAAACCACCCAAATCTTTTTTTCATAGGTATTCTCCTCGTTTTGTAATTTACAAGAATAAAGTATAACCGCATATGATTATTTATGCAAGTATTTTTGAGAATTTCTTTATTTTATGCATAAATAAGTCGTTTATACACGTTTTGACCCATTGATTGTGCATAAAAGACGAATAACTGACAAATTGTCGGAAATTTGCTATGATAGGCGTTAATCGAAAGGAATGATTTTATGAGTTTAAAAGTACAGCGTCAAGATAACCTTGATAAGCTATTCGACAAGTTTGCCATTGGTCCTGACGATAAGGATAAACTCACCACTAAAGCGGTTCAGGATACTATTGACGAACATGCTAAACGCAAAGAAAATAAGGCAGCTGATAAAAAGGACGCCCATAAATAGCAGTCAAAAAAAACGCAATGGCAGTTAGCCATCGCGTTTTTATTTGAATAACTATTTAGCAAATTTTAGTCCCGATTGTTTGCATCTTTTCGCGCCGCTCTGCTTCCGTTTCTGGTGAAACATCGCGCCAATCAACAACAGCCAAAGCACCGTCGAGCATCCCGCTATCATCCTTGAGCGCTAAAGCATTATGCCAGCGAGAAATGTTGAGGCCGTTCCCCAAGTAGGCTTCATCAGCCGGTGCAACGTGCATCACATAACCAGCATTATTTTCTAATGGCGTGGTATAGTCGGGATCAGCGGCTTTAAGAATAACTAACTGAAACTTATTACCAATGGCACAGCTACCGCCTAAACTCGAATATTTGTTAGAACCATCGTCAGTTGTTAAAATTACTTGACTCCCTGCCGGAATCTTATCTGCAAGGTAGGCTTGAGCATCGTCTTTGATATTAATCTTCATAGTTAAGCATCCTTTCCGTTTCAAAAACATTTAAGTTGTGCACAACTCTTTTACAGTCTTTAATTTACGCTATTTCAGCTGCAAATGCAATTAATTTACCTAGAAAAGTAAAAATAAACAGCCGAACTCAATAATGACACAATTTTTGCAAATGATATGTGGTCGTCCGTCGCAATAAAAAAGAGTTGGGCTGCCAGCCTTACCTGCTGACAGCCCAACTCTTCAGGTTAGACCACTCTTCACCGACTATTTAACTGGTTTACCATTCGGGTACTTATCGTTGAGTTTAACAATATTTTGTTGCGCAACTTCTTCGAACGGAATATCCGCCCATTCAGCAACTTGTGATAAGTACCATAACACATCGCCCATCTGTTTCGTCAGCTGATCTTTATTCAAACGTTCACCATGAAACGTATACTTTTTGACTAAGTCAACGACTTGACCAGTCTCTGAAGCTAATCCCAGCGATAAGTTCGTCAGCACCTGCTCATTACCATATAATGTCCGATTTGCTAACGACTGATACTCATTAAATTCCAAGTTAGTTGCCTCCCACAGTGTGCGCTTCGATCCATTGCCAAACAGCATCCTTGCCTTCTTTGGTCTTAGCTGAAAAGGCGATAAAATCGTCTTCAGCTTGGAAGTTAAGCGTCTTTTTAATTAAACTTTCCTGTTTGTTCCACTTACCACGCGGAATTTTATCACTCTTAGTTGCCACGACCAGTAATGGCATCTCATAGTAACGCATCCATTCGTACATTGCGACATCGTCTTTAGTTGGCGCATGACGTGCATCGACTAGAATAACGACACCTCGCAGTGTCTCTCGGCTTGTTAGATACGTCTCAATCATTTGTCCCCACTTCTCACGTTCCTTCTTAGATACCTTAGCATAACCGTATCCCGGAACATCGACGAAGTATAATTGATCTTCAACTTTATAAAAGTTCAGTGTTTGGGTCTTCCCAGGTTGACTAGACGTCCGCGCATAGCTATTGCGGTTAATCAACACATTAATCAGGGATGATTTTCCGACGTTAGAGCGCCCCGCTAACCCAATTTCTGGAAACCCAGTAGTCGGGTACTGGCTCGGCGCTACCGCGCTCATGACAAGTTCAACGTTATGCACTTCCATCGAATTAACTCCTTCTGCAATCGTATTGCATTCATTTTACCATAATTTTTGCAGCGGGTTGTCATCCGCGCTCAAATTCGATTTAAACAGCACTCAGGACCGCGAATGAAAACTCATCGCGGTCCTGAGTAATGTCTATTGATCTTCTGAACGAAACGTTAGGAAGCTTTTTGATCAGCTAAAACCAGTTCTGGTTCAGCGTGATCAGCAACCGTCTCGCGAGTAATAATCACCTTTTTAACATCTTCACGACTTGGAATATCATACATAATGTCCCGCATCGTGTCTTCAATAATCGAGCGTAGACCCCGAGCACCAGTATTACGTGCTAAGGCTTCTTGCGCGATGGCACGTAAAGCGTCATCGTTAAAGTCTAATTCTGCACCGTCTAGAGCAATTAGGCGTTGATATTGCTTGACAAGCGCATTCTTTGGTTCCGTTAAGATCCGGACCAAATCATCTTCCGTTAAACGTTCTAGCGCAGTCAAGATTGGAAGGCGCCCAATAAATTCAGGAATTAAACCGAATTGTAAGAGGTCTTCTGGCACAACTTGTTGCATGAGACTCTTGGAATCGTCTAGAACGGCATTCTTACCATCGGTGTCCGTACCGAAACCAATCGTTTTATCGCCTAGGCGACGTTTGACGATGTCTTCGATTCCATCAAAGGCCCCACCAACGATGAATAAAATGTTGGTCGTGTCAATTTGAATAAACTCTTGTTGGGGATGCTTACGCCCGCCCTGCGGTGGCACATTGGCAATCGTACCTTCCAAAATCTTCAAGAGGGCTTGTTGAACCCCTTCACCGGAAACATCCCGTGTAATTGAGACATTTTCACTCTTCTTGGCGATCTTATCGATTTCATCAATATAAATAATCCCTTTTTCGGCACGTTCAACGTCGTAATCCGCATTTTGCAGTAATTTCAGCAAAATATTTTCAACGTCTTCACCAACATAGCCGGCTTCGGTTAACGTCGTGGCATCCGCAATAGCAAATGGCACATCCAAAATTCGCGCTAAACTCTGAGCTAAGAAAGTCTTACCAGAACCAGTTGGTCCCACTAAGCTAATATTACTCTTTTGTAATTCAGGACCATCTTCGGTCTCTTCATCATTATCAGCCATGGCCTTAACCCGCTTGTAGTGGTTATAAACCGCAACTGATAGGGTCCGCTTAGCTTCATTTTGGCCGATCACGTATTGGTCTAACTCGTCTACAATTTCCTTTGGCGTTGGGATATCTGTTAATTCATGGGTTTGTTCTTCGCTAAACTCTTCATCGATAATTTCTTTACATAAATCGATACATTCATTACAGATATAAACGCCGGGGCCAGCCACGATCTTTT
This sequence comes from Lactiplantibacillus sp. 3062, assembly GCF_055413545.1. NCBI lineage: Bacteria > Bacillati > Bacillota > Bacilli > Lactobacillales > Lactobacillaceae > Lactiplantibacillus > Lactiplantibacillus sp. 3062. The sequence goes on along the minus strand of NZ_JBVAYE010000007.1, from coordinate 105,610 downwards.
TAACTTGATCTTGTGATTTACCACAAAATGAGCAGTTCACAGGGCCGTTTGTCTCGGTATTTTCAAACATTCATTCTCACCTCATCGATGTATTTACATGGATTAATCATAACAGAAAAACTGAGCTAAAACCAGCTTAGGCACTGTCTTCTACGTCCACTACTATAACATGGACGAACCTAAACCCGAAATTATCTGTTCAATCATCCGGCTAACCACTTTGAAAACCGAATGATTCTCGCAGTAAATCACAGGCGTCAGCCAAATAGCTATTAAATTAATCTTACGATTAGCTGGCGCTATGTAAAAGGGTCTCGGAAGAATTATTCTTCCAAGACCCTCGACTTGTATCTAATTGAATTAATTAGTTCTTGTCGCTGTCGTCTTTTTTGTCTTCTGCTTTGGCATTTTGCTTAGCAGAATCCGCAATCAAGTCAACGGCTTGGCGAATCGCAATGTCATGTGACAACATGTCATCCGTTAAAGCACCACGAACAGCACTTTCTTCCATGTTGTATTGACTAGCTAAATCCTTAACTTCGGCCGCAATTTCATCCTGAGATGGCTTGATGTTTTCAGCTTCAACAACCGCTTCTAAGACCAAGTTAGTCTTAACCCGGCGTTCAGCATCAGCAGCAAATTGCTTGTGCAAGTCGTCTTCAGTAGTACCAGTCAACTTGTAGTAAGTCTTTGGATCGATACCTTGTTGTTGCATATTAGCCAAGTATTGATCCATTTGACGATGAATATCGTCTTCTTTCATGGCATCAGGAATTGCTTGAATTTCAGCATTGTCAACCGCTTGGTTTAAAGCTTCGTCTTCAATGGCATCATGTGCAGCGGATTCCTTTTGTTCCTTAAGTTCGTCCTTGATCTTAGCTTTTAATTCTTCAAGTGTGTCAACATCTTCGTCAACATCCTTGGCAAATTCGTCATCTAATTCAGGGAGTTCCTTAGTCTTGACTTCATGAACTGTCACTTTGAAAGTGGCTTCTTTGTTTTGTAAGTCTTCAGCTTGGTAATCCTTAGGGAACGTTACCTTAACTTCAGTTTCGTCGCCAGCCTTGACACCAACTAATTGGTCTTCAAAACCAGGGATGAATGAGTTAGAACCTAATTCAAGTGAGTAGTTTTCTGATTCGCCACCTTCAAATGGTTCGCCATCAACGAATCCTTTGAAATCAATAACCACCGTATCGCCCTTAGCGGCTGGTTGGTCTTCCTTCAAAACTAATTCAGCTTGTTTTTCACGCCGTGATTCTAATTCGGCATCAACATCCTTAGCATAAACGCGAGTATTTTGACGCGTTACACTAAGTTCCTTGTATTGACCAAGCTTAACTTCTGGTTTAACCGTTACAACGGCCTTTAATACCCAAGGCTTACCTTTTTCCATGCTATCAACATCGATTTGAGGTTGATCAACTGGTTCGATTTCAGTTTCCTTGATTGCTTCTTCATATGCCTCTGGGAGCACGATGTTTAAAGCATCTTGATAAAGTGCTTCTTCACCATACATTTGATTGAAGATTTGACGTGGAACCTTACCCTTACGGAAACCAGGAACATTTAAGTTCTTTTTAGTCCGTTGGAAGGCCTTGTCGATACCTTCACTAATTTTATCAGCACCAATTTCGAATGTTAATTCGCCTTGGTTGCCTTCTTTCTTTTCCCACTTTGCAGCCATTGTATTCCCTCCGAAACATTATAATTTCTACAATTCTAGTCAATTGCATACTTGTTAAGTTTAACCTATCGACACCGTAAAGTAAACCAAATTGGCTAAAAAAGCGCATAAGCTCGCGATTTATTGTTCGTTTTTCTTAAAAAAAGCGACTTGGAAGAAGACTTCCAAGTCGCTTAGATCAATCAATGAAAATCAGTTAGAGATTAGTCATCAATTTCTGAAACAACACCGGCACCGACAGTATGACCACCTTCACGAACCGTGAACTTGGTACCCTTTTCGATGGCAGCTGGTTGAATCAATTCAACAGTGAACGTTACGTTGTCACCAGGCATAACCATTTCAACGCCGTCTGGCAATTCAATAACACCAGTGATATCAGTGGTGTGGAAGTAGAATTGTGGACGATAGTTTGAGAAGAATGGCGTATGACGGCCACCTTCTTCTTTGCTCAAGATATAAACTTCACCCTTGAACTTCTTGTGGGTTTGGATCGAACCTGGCTTAGCCAAAACTTGGCCACGAACAACTTGTTCACGGTTAACACCACGTAATAACGCACCAACGTTATCCCCGGCTTCACCTAAGTCAAGTGTCTTACGGAACATTTCAAGACCCGTAACAGTTGACTTAAGAACATCTTCGTGTAAACCAACGATTTCAACTTCGTCGCCGACCTTAACAGTCCCACGATCGATACGACCAGAAGCAACAGTCCCACGACCAGTGATTGAGAAGACGTCTTCAACAGGCATCAAGAAAGGCTTTTCAGTATCACGAACTGGAGTTGGGATGTATTCATCAACAACATCCATTAAGTGCATGATAACCTTTTCTTGTTCTGGGTCGCCTTCAAGTGCTTTAAGCGCTGAACCACGGATAACAGGAATATCGTCACCAGGGAAATCGTATTCTGAAAGTAATTCACGTACTTCCATTTCAACCAAGTCAACTAATTCGTCATCGTCAACAAGATCAGTCTTGTTTAAGAAGACAACGATATAGTCAACACCAACTTGGCGAGCCAAGAGGATGTGTTCACGCGTTTGTGGCATAGGACCATCAGTTGCGGCAACAACTAAGATCGCACCGTCCATTTGAGCGGCACCAGTAATCATGTTCTTAACGTAGTCAGCATGTCCTGGGGCATCGATATGAGCGTAGTGACGCTTTTCAGTTTCGTATTCAACGTGGGCAGTGTTGATAGTAATACCACGTTCACGTTCTTCCGGAGCAGCATCGATAGAAGCAAAGTCTTGTTCTTTAGCCAAGCCCTTAGATGCTAATACCTTAGTGATTGCAGCGGTCAAAGTAGTCTTCCCATGGTCAACGTGGCCAATAGTACCAATGTTTACATGGGGTTTTGTTCTTTCATAATGTTCTTTTGCCATTAATGAAACCTCCTGTGATTTTCGCAAGAATAACGTCGAGGCCAAAATGGTCTCAACAATTCTTTAGTTAGTATTATACTACATCCTAGTGAAAAGGCCAAATCGCGCACCCATCACTGAGAATCCTTAAATATTATATATAGCCTAATCTGATTTGTAAACAGATATTATTCAAAAAATTGAATTTTTGTTAGTAAATTCTTATTACGCACGCTTATGATTGTAAATCAAGGCTAAATTGCTGAATTTTTTGCTGAATTTTCATCATTTTTTCAGTTTGATCATCAGACGGCGTTATCGTCTGCCCAGTTTGCAAACTGATCAAAAGATCGATCCAAGCCGTGGAATCTGTAATAACCTGTGCAGCGCATGGATATAAATACATTAATTGCAATTGTAAAAGGTCTCGTAAGCTTTCATATAAAAAGACATCTTGATTACCAAGTCGCACTTTCAAAGCATGGTAAACGGCCTTGCTCGTCTCGTCCTGACCGAGTGCGACTAACTTTGCTGGACACAGTGTCAACATCTTCTCATCCAGTAGCCACTGCATCTTGACCGTCTCTGATACTTGCAATTGGTACAGTGTATATAACACTTCTACTCGTGTTAAGGGATGCAAAAACGGATCTACTAATAGAAACTTGGCTGCCGTCAGATAGTGCTCATATGGCAGGTGACGGGCTGCTTGCAAACCTGCCACCTGTTTCTGGACGGGCTGGTCAGATAAATGATAAAAATGACGCATTGTTGTGGTCAATGTCGATCCTAGCGTTCGCTCAGCCGTACTCTCCGCCGCTTTTAAAATTGTGCTTGCAGCCGTAGTCCACGCACTCGTTGGGCGTGCCTTGATCATAATGTGGGCAGAAATGAAGTCATGATTAGCAACCAATGCATTCAGATACAGATCTGCGGCCGCATCGGTTGCTAAATACTGCGCTTCAAACTCACTGGCATAATTAGCTGCTGCCACATATTGTTGATCAGCCACCAACGCTTGGACCAATTCGTAATTAACTGGTACCGTTTGCTGTGCCTGATACACTTGCTCCCACAAACTAGCCGCCTTGGACCAATCCTGAGCTCGACTGGCTTGTTCGGCGGCCAATTGTGTTTCAGCTATTGTCATTGAACCTTCCTCCTCTTCATTGTAACCAAAAAAGTCGGAAGTAGCTTCCGACTTTTTTAATACTAAGCTTTAGATTCAGTCTCGACTGGTTTGGCTGGTTTAGCCTTCTTTGTACGCCGATGATGCTGATTAACTTCCATAATAACCGGTAAAATAACTGGGTGCCGCTTGGTCTGGTCCCATAAATAATGGTTCAACTTCTCACGGACAGCCTGTTTTAAATGGCCCCAATCAAACTCTTTATTATCGAGATTTTCTTGCACCGTCGTTTTGACTAACTCAGCGCTCTCTTGCATCAAGTCTTTACTAGTCTTGACGTAGACGAAGCCCCGTGAAGTAATCTTAGGAGTCGCAATAATTTTCTTCTTTTTGCGATCAATCGTGACCACTGCCACGAAAATACCGTCTTCAGACAAAATCTTGCGGTCACGTAACACAATGTTTCCAATGTCACCGACCCCGATGCCATCGATCATCGTATCGCCGACTTCGATTGAACCGGCCAAGTGCATGGTATCACCGTCATAACGTAACTGGTCACCCTTGGCTGCGATCAGGACATGGTCGTCCGGAATTCCAACTTCACGTGCAAAGTCCGCATGAGCATCCAACAGACGATACTCCCCTTGAATCGGAATGAAATATTGGGGCTTCATCATGTTGATCATCATTTGCAAGTCACGTTTAGCGGCATGGCCGGAGGAATTCATTTCATCAGCAATCGCCTTAACGTCCGCATCAGCACGATAAATCATATCACGGGTCTTGGCAACCACGGTTTCCATCGAATGTGACGGTGTGGTAGTAATAAATACCAGATCACCCTTTTCGATATTGACCTTGCTCTCCTGCTTATTAGCCATCCGTTGTAAGGCCTTAATAGGTTCGCCCATTCGGCCCGTTTGTAAAATCACGATTTGTTCAGGTTTAAGTTTATCAATGGCTTTAAGTGGCACGACAACGTCTTCAGGCATGTGTAACTTGCCTAAATCGATTGCGGTCTTCACGATACTCTCAACGTCACCAGGCATTAAAGCGACTTTCCGATTAGACTTTGCAGCGGCATCTAAAACTTGCTGAATACGCAAGATATTGGATGCAACTGAAGCGACAATGATCCGTCCTGGATGATATTTAAACGTTTCTAAAACATAGGCCGCAATTTCACGTTCACTGACCGGCTGTTCATAATTTTCTGCATTAGCTGAATCACTAAGTAACGCCAAGACGCCTTTTGATCCAATCTCCGCCAACCGCGCAAAATCAGTCTGATAGTCGCCTGCGGCCGTCGGATCAAACTTAAAGTCACCGGTATAAACGACCTCACCGGCACTGGTTTGCAACACGATTCCCATTGAATCTGGAATCGAATGGGTCGTGCGGAAAAACGAAACCGTGACCGTGCCAAAATCAATTTCTGTCTTCTCATTAATGATGTGGAAGTCATTAAAGTTTTTAGCTTTAGGGTCCTTTTGCAATTGAATTTTTGCCAACTCAATGGTTAGCTCTGAACCAAACACGGGAACGTTGAACTCATTCAAAAAGTACGGTAACGCACCAATGGCATCAGCGTGGCCGTGGGTCAAAAAGACACCGACGATTCGATCAGCATTTTCTCGCAAATAACTGAAGTCCGGAATCACGATATCAATTCCTAATAACTCATTTTCTGGGTACTTTAACCCACAATCTAAAATATAAATATCACCATCGACTTCGACAGCATACATGTTTTTGCCGTTCTCACGGACCCCACCAAATGGGGTAATTTGAATTTCACTACTCAATTATTTCACCTTGATTCTTCTAAATGTTTAATGTTTTAAAAAGCTGAGCCGTTTGTTCAGTACTCAATGGTAAGATTGGTAACCGTGGTTCACCCACCGGCTGACCCAAATGATTTAAGGCCGCTTTAACTGGCGATGGCGATGGTGCACTAAACAAGGCACTCATCTTGGGTGTTAAATCCCGTTGATACTTAGCGGCCGTGGCAATCTCACCCTGGTCGATGGCACTAAACATCGCCGTCATTTCGTCACCATAGATATGACTTGCCACTGAGATAACCCCAGCACCACCAATTTCCTTGGCAGCCAAACTCTGAGAATCTTCACCAGTATAAACAAGAAAATCAGCCGGTGCATTTTCGACAATCGCGCCAAACTCTTCCATCGTCGCACACTGCTTAATCCCAATAATATTGGGATTTTGTGCTAATGTTAAGATCGTGGCCACGGTCATCTTCACAATAACCCGGCCCGGAATATTATAAATAATAACTGGTAAGCCACCTTGATCAGCAACCGCTGTAAAGTGGGCAATCATACCAGCTTGATCAGGCTTGTTGTAGTAGGGAACCACCACTAAAGCTGCATCAATCCCCTTAATCTGACTAACCTTCTTAGTAAATGCGATGGTAGCAGCGGTACTGTTTGAGCCGGTCCCGGCCACGATTGGTACCCGACCATCGACAATCTCAGCTGCTTTCTTTAGTAAGGTTAATTTTTCATCTTCGGTTAGCGTTGGTGCTTCACCAGTTGTCCCACCCACCAGAATACCTTGGGTGCCGTGTGCCAATAAATGTTCAATCAAACTTGCTAACCGCTTTTCGTCCAATTGTTGGTGATCATCGAAAGGGGTCACCATTGCGGTCATCAAATCAACGTTTGCAAAGTTCATGATCTAAAAACTCCTCTATTAAAATTTACAAGTACCAGCGTACCTGTTCCGATTAAGTAACTCTCCCCAGTTTACCACATTTTAAAGTAAAGCAATAGTTAGACCATTCAATGCAATCTAATGTGGTCGTTGCTGACTAAAATACGCGACCCACAGCATCAATGCCATCAGCTGTAATCCAGCCGTAACAATAAAGATTGACTGATACCCCCACCAATTGGCAACAATCACGGCTAACCCGGGGCCGACCACGTTACCACAAGCTTGCGCGGACTGATTTAAACTAAACACACGCCCAAACGCTGCGTGTGGGACATGCTCGACTGTCATCACTTGAAGCGCGGGCAATAGTGCCGCATCCGCAATTCCCAGTATTAGCCGTAGCCCGACCAGCCACGCGACCTGATGTACCAAACTAGTCAACAATAAGTCAACAATCGCTAAAATCAAAAAAGTAACTAAGCAACGGCCAGCGCCCAGCCGATCCAGAATGCGCCCAACACGACCAGCCATTAGAATCGTGGCAAGTCCCGGCGCAGCCGCCACAATCCCTGTCATCAAGATAATCGTCTGCGCCGTTGCTTGGGGCGCTAACTGTCCGACCAGCAAGCTTAACAGTGGTGTTATCGCATTGGTCGTCGCCTGAACAACTAGTAACGATGTCAGCAAGGCACAAATAAAGCGACCACCCAATTGATGTAAGATTGGTCGCAATGGTGGTAACGTGGCGCGACTAACTGCCGTCACCTTCTCTTGAACACCCCACCAGGTCATGACAAAGACAAGCGCCATCAAACTACTGGTAGCCACGAACGCCCCCCGATAGCCAACGGTATTAGCCAGCAAGCTTCCCAAAAGTGGCCCCATCAATGTGCCACTGATGCTACCAGTGACCAGTTTACTTAACCACTGGCCACGTTGTTCCGCAGGTACGGTAATCGAAATCAGTGCGTTAGCATTATTGATGTAACCTGAAAACGCTCCCTGTGCGGCTCGTAAAATCAAGAGGACGATCACGTTAGGTGCTAGTCCCACACCGAGAATCGTTAAGGTCATCATGCCAGATGCGCGTAGACACATCAGCTTACGCCCCTTTTGATCCGCCAATCGGCCCCACAATGGTGCGACTAAAGCTTTGCAGGCGTATGTCACGGCAAACGCCGCTGCCCCTAGAAAATTCAACTGGGTCGTTGAATAATCGCCTAATGTCTGAATATACAGCACAATAAACGGTAACGTCATTGCGTTACCTAAATCAGTGATTAAACTGCCAAACCATAAGACCCGAAAGTTACGAGTCAACGTTGCCATTGCTTCCATGAAATCCCCTCATTCACTTTTGAATAAACATAAGTATAGCGAACGGTTGTTTGGGTTTAATAAAGTTTATGTATCGTTTCTGTAATTTTTTACACAAAAAAAGAACCACCCGCAGGCAGTTCTCGTAATCTCAATATTAACGACGAAGACCAAGACTTTGGATTAAGTCACGGTAACGGTTAACGTCTTCTTTACGAAGGTAAGCTAACAAGTTACGACGGTGACCAATTTTCTTCATCAACCCACGTTGTGAATGAAAATCCTTCTTGTGAACTCGTAAATGTTCGTTTAATTCGTTGATGTCTTCCGTTAAAACTGCAACTTGGACTTCAACAGAACCAGTATCGCCTTCGTGACGAGCATACTTGTTAATAAGCTCCGTCTTCTTTTCGCGTGAAATTGCCATGTGTTTCAACCACCTTTCCAATAATTGCCCTAAACTGAGTAAATCGTTGGTGGTGCACGAAAAACTAAGTAAAGGGTTGCTGAACACTTGATATAGTCTAGCAAACTAAGGAGTAAAAAGCAAGTTTCAATACATATCAAGATAAATTACTTTACACATAACGGTTGCATTCAAGCCGGGGCTTATGTATAATAGCATTTGTTGAAAAAATGATGGAGGTGAATCTGATGCCAATTATCAAATCCGCTATTGAACGCGTGAAAACAAACAATAAAGCAAACGTCCGTAACACCGCCCAAATGAGTGCGATGCGGACTGCTGTTAAAAAATTTGAAGCTGCTAAAACTGCTGGTGCCGACAACGTCGACGATTTATACTTAGCAGCAACTAGCGCCGTTGACAAGGCTGCTTCTAAAGGTCTTATCAAGCGCAACAAAGCTGCCCGTGACAAGTCACGGATGGCTGCACGTTACGCTAAATAAGCTAATTTTACGCCCGAGCATTGCGACGGCGTTTTTTTATCGCCTTTAATGACTCAAAAGATGGTCGACCGAATTCTGAGAATTCCGGTCGACCATCTTTTTTGGGCTCCATATCTAAGCACTATTACTTTTGCCTTCGTGAATAGTCGTTCTCGCTTGTCCAACAAGCCAATGCCTAACGGGACAGCCGCGTTCCGACCGCTGCCTGTCGCTCATTAACAAATTGAACCATAAATAACTCAAAGAGCAACTCCGGGTCGCGTTGTGTCGTTTTCATTTGTACTTCTGTTTGGAGCAGTCCTAAGTACGCCGCCCGTAACGCAGCTTGATCAAAATGGCGGACCGTTTGCATGGCTAGTTTGACCCGATATGGGTGCACTTTAAGCGTGCTAGCTAGGCTGCCCTGACTATAGCCTGCACGCGCCATAATTTTGACCTGTAGCAACAATCGGAATTGTCCTAATAAGATTGCATTGATCTTTAGTGGGGCTTCCTGAGCTGCCACCAGTTCATGGTAAAGTTCGACCGCTGACTGCGTCTGATAACGAAGTACATCGTTGACCAAATCAAAAACATTTTGCGTCAGTGATTTAGTCACCAAAGCCTGAACTGCCGCTAAATCAATTCGTTGGGATTGGGCTGCGTAAATCATCAACTTCGGTAATTGTCCCATAATCAGTCCCAACTGCCCGTCAGTTCGATTAACCAGTTCCTGTAGTGCGTCCGCATCAATGCGAATCTGTTTCTCATCTAACGCCGCTTGCACATAGCGTTGCGTTTCAGCCTCCGAGACTTGGTTGACTTCAACCGTCGTCGCCTGTTTTTTTAACGTTTTAACGAGCTTTTTACGCGCATCTAATTTCTCATAGGGTGCCATAAACACCAGAATCGTACTTGGTTCCGGTTGTTCAAAATAGTGCTGTAGTGAGGCCAGATCATGGTCAACCTTGGTCTTCTTATTTTCACCCGTCAAAAAGTACGGGTGATTAATAAAGACTAATCGCCGTTCACCAAAAAACGGTGCCGACATTGCATCATCTAAAGCCACAGCTACTGGCGTCGTTTCCATATCATAACTGCCGACGTTCATCGTTTGTTCTTCACTGGGAATTTGCTGCGTAAAAGCCTGTTTGAGCTGATCGGCCAAATAGTCGACCGTTCCCAAGATAACATAGATCGATGCCAAGTCACCGTTGCGAATCGATTTTAACGCCTGTTGTGCGTTGATGGCGATCACCTTCCTTTAAAAATGTTTGCCAACGTCCCTGGCGATGATTAACGAAACGATAGGTTATCATCCCCTGCAAAGCCGTTGAATAAGTGACAATATGCTGTTCAGCTAGAGTTATTAGTGTTTCTTGATTCGGATGCCCATAGCGATTGTGCCGACCCACCGATAAAATACCGTGGTGCACACCTAATTGGCGCAAAGCTAACGGATCCGAGGCTGTTTTACTGCCATGATGCCCTAGCTTTAAAACGTCCACGCGTAATTGTGGATATCGGGCAACGATTGCACGCTCCCCCGCTCGGTCAAGATCACCCGTAAACATGAAACGTTGCTGACCAAAAACCCCCGTTAGCACCAACGAATCTTCATTTTCAGCCCGTCCCGGTTTAAACGGATGCACCGCAACCAATCCATCTGCAAACGTATGGCCGGCCAATGCTTCAACCACTTTAGGCCGCTTTCTGGCAGGCACTAGCAGCTTTTGAAACTTGGCCAGGCGCGCCATTCCGGCAGGTACCACCACTTGATTGACCGGCATCAAGCGTAAAAGTTCACCCAAATCACCAATATGGTCAACATCCTTGTGTGATAAATAAACTGTATCCAAGTGAGTGATCCCTAGCCGGTGCAAATAATTGACCGTAATCGTTTCCGCACGCGATCGCGGTTGTACCTGCTCTGCCTGCCAACGTGGCCGGGAAAAGTGTAGTTGCCCCCCAGTATCGATCAAACTCACTTGGCGGTTAAATGGTTGGCGAATCAAGATCGAATCGCCCTGACCGACATCGATAAATTGAACGGCACCGTGAAGTGGAAAACGTAGACTAAGACTAAAACAAGCATATGCCAGTAACAGTCCCCAGTAATACCGACGCCGCGGTGTCCGTAACAACCACAAACTCAATAGACTGAGCGTCCATGCCCACAGTGTACTCGGTTGACCGATAATGAGTAGGCCTGGCCAATGGCTGACCCACTCAAGCCAATTCTGAAAATTAACCAACACCCATTCACACGCGCTGGTGACATTGGCAGAACCAAAGCCAATGCTCGCCCCCACGACCGTCACCGGTAATAATACCCAACTAAAAATAGGCGCAACCACCAAATTGACTGCTAAGGACCACAGATGCCACTGCGCCGTAGCCACAAGCAAAACCGGTAAACTGATAACCTGAATCCAAATTGCTAATCGCCACGGCGGCAAACCAGGCATTAAGATCAGTAGCAAGGCTAGTCCATAACTGAGCTGACCACCTAATTGGCTCAATACCAAAGGATTATGGGCAATCCCCATTATCAGGGCAAGGCTCCAACCACCCAACGCCCCACTTGACTGATGTGTTAGCAACTGCCAAATAATTGGTAAAGCCGCGGTTACAACTGCCCGCCGCAAGCTATCGGCACCGCCGCCCAAGACAAGGTATGCTGGCAAGAGCCCTAATAACCAAATATCGATTGCTTGCTGACTTAGATGCAGTCGTAACAAGACCCATTGCAAGAATTTAACTAATAAAATAACATGCATACCCGACAAACTGAACAAATGCAATAGTCCCAGCTGTTGAACGGCCCCCATTGTCGTCTGAAAATCTGTGGGGCGTATCCCAACCAGTAGACTCGTCGCATAACGACTAAGCGTTGGTGGCAATCTTTGACAGGCTAGAAAGAATTGCTGACGCCATTGGTGTAATCGATCAAGTAGCACCAGCCAACCACGCTGCGGCGCAATTTCTATTCGTTGAACCGCTGTGACCGTCACTTGGCGGGCGATGCCTTGACTGCGATAATACCTAGGCGCATTAAACTGCCCCGGGTTGGTAGGAGGTGCGATGGCGGCGACTTCCCCCTGAACGTGCCAGATCGTCCGGTGAGTAAACTGGGTCAGATACTGTTTTTCAGTGGCACTTTTCAGCTGTCCTCTAACAAGTACTTTGCCCATTGGACTAGTGGCAATCAGCTGATACTGACCACCGCGCACCGTAATCGCATCGGGTTGGACAGCCAAATGGCTTGTGACCACCTGACTGGGCTGCTGAACAATGGAGGCGAAACGGTGGTTTTGCCAGTTCAGCCAGATTGCCAAAGATAAAACACAGCCAATCGTCACCATCAAACACTGTCGATCTCGTAATCGGATGACTCGCAATAACCAAATTAATAATAATCCGGCTGCCAGCCATTGTTGGTCAACTAACCAACTACTAAGTAAGCCGCACGCAATGGCGGCAAAAAATAGTGCGCGCAATTAGTCACGATCTAACAAGATTTGATCAAGATTCAGCTTATCCAAATCTGATTGGTCGAACTGAACTTGTTGTAAAGCCACGTGTTTTCGTTCAATTAAGGACATGGCATACGCATCGTTATGATAATTACGTAAATAATGAATTTTTTGAATTCCAGCTTGTAATAACATTTTCGTGCATTGTAAACATGGAAAGTCAGTGACATAGATTTCAGCACCATCCGTAGCTGCACCGAATTTTGCACACTGCAAAATCGCATTCATTTCCGCGTGAATAGTGCGAACACAGTGCCCATCAACAAGGTAACACCCCTCATCGATACAATGAACATCGCCGGATACTGAACCATTGTAACCACCCGCAATAATGCGTTTGTCGCGAACAATCGTGGCACCAACCGAAAGCCGCTCACACGTGCTTCGACTCGCCAATAAGACCGCCTGCATCATAAAATACTGATCCCATGGAATTCGTTGATCTTTCATCATTTTATGCCTCACTTTCAATGACAGTAGTATACCAAAATGTGCGCTTTGAAACTAGACGGTGAGCTGGTCTTTGTATTTGGCCACAGTCTTTTCTCCAAAGCCGCTGACGTTTTTCAAATCATCAATTGTTTTAAAATTACCATGTTGCTGGCGATAATCAATGATTTTTTCAGCTTTCTTCTGCCCGATTCCGCTCAACGTTTGCAACGCGGCCACATCAGCCGTGTTGAGATTGACCTTATCCGTTGCCGCATGATCACTAGTTGGTGTTCCGCCAGTAGGCCCCGTTGACTGGACGACTGGTGGCGCAACAGCCGGGGCCTGTTCGCCCTTAGCTGGCACGTAGATCACTTGCTGATCGGTTACTTTGGCAGCCAAGTTGATCTGCCGAGCATCTGCCTGTGGCTGCATGCCTTGTGCCAGTTGGATGACATCCGCGACCCGCATACTAGCAGTAACCTGATACAACCCTGGTTTATTAACCGCACCCTTAATATCGACATACCCGGGTGAACTAGCACCTGTTGGTCGGGCTGGGCTCGGTGTAGCGTTCGACGGTTGGGTACTCGTTGCGGGCTGGTCAGCATTGGCAGACGTTCGACTCGAGCCTCCCATTGATGTGGAATTGAACGAATGTGCCAACAAATTATCCGTACCGGCGGGTTCAGGCTGCTTAAGTTGACTCAGTGCCCATCCCGTTATCAAAATAATGATCACGGCAGTAACACCACCAACAATCCGCCAGTGCATTTTGAGCAGCTTAATCCAATCTATCATTTGTTTTCACCCCTTCAGCGAATAGTTACGCAAAAGGAGCGGCTGCCCATGAAAAAAGTTTGGGTTTTACCCCAAACTTTGCTAACTTGCATTTCAATTTTACTATTGGTGTGTCTGCAAATAATGAACGGCCTGTTTAAATGAGGTCACTGGAACAACTTTCATATTAGGCGCGTACTTTTTCGCGGTCGCTTTAGCAAGTTGATAGTTAGTTTGACCCTTTTCTTCAACCGCCAAAAGCACTTTGGTTGGTTTCACATACGGTGCAAAGAAAATTGTCGCCCCTGCTCGCTTAGCAGCAATCACTTTCTTGTCGATACCACCAATTTCACCAACTTGTCCATTTTGATCGATGGTGCCGGTCCCCGCAATCTTCCGTCCGTGTCGCAAATTCTGATTAGTCAATTGCTGATAGATTTGCAAGCTAAACATCAATCCGGCCGAGGGACCCCCGATTTGTCCGGGATCAACCTTAACCGGAATAGTCGTCGTCACTTTAATATTATCAGTTAGGCCGATACCAATCCCGGCGCGGTGCGTGCTCAGCTTGATTAGGGGCGCACTTGCTTGCTTCAAATGGCCCTTTCGCCGATACGTGATCGTCACTCGATGTCCGACGCCCTGCTTACCAATATAATGCTGATACGCACTGGCTGTATTAAAATGGTGGCCATCGACTTTCGTAATCGTATCGCCAACTTTTAACTGGTTTCTAAATTTCGAATTAGACTGAACCGTTAAAACGTAGATACCCTGATAAACCTTGCGGTATTGCTGATGCGCAGCCGAATACGCCGTCGCGATAGCTTCGTTGATTGCACTTCGCATATAAAACTTCTGAACCCGATTATAAGTCGCGTCATCCTGACCGCCAGTCATATCCTGAGCACTGACCACGTCATAGTGCGGATTCAATTGTGCGTAAAGCCACATCAGCGGCGTCGCTCGAGCTTCTGCGACCGAGGTCAACATAAACTTACCCCGGTGATGATCCGGATGCCGCTTGACGGTCACAAAAGTCTTCAAATTGTTTGCACTTCCGGGTCCTTCAATATAGTACGGTAAAGGAATTAGAAATAGTGCAAGTACCACCAGTATCACGACCAGCAAGCCCCAGTAACGTTTTAACAACTCCCGGCCCTTAGTCATGCTGATCAGTTCCTAACCGCTGATGGAGTTTTTGCGCCACCGCGGTCGGGACGTACTTGGAAACGTCCGCTCCCATCTTGGCAACTTCCTTAATTAAGCTGGAAGAAAAGTAAGCGTACGGGGGCCGTGCAATCAAGCAAATCGTTTCGATCGTCTCGTCTAATGACTTGTTCATCCAAGCGATATCGCGTTCATATCCAAAGTCCTGTTCATTCCGCAAACCTCGTACCAAAACTGTCGCATGGACACTCGCCATAAAGTCAACGGTCAAACCAGTTGCGGCCTGAACTTCAACGTTGGGTAAATCCGTCAGCTCATCACTGATCATCGCGACTTTTTCCGTCATCGTAAATAACGGTTGCTTACTCGTATTGACCATGACGGCCACAATCAACCGGTCAACTAATCGACTGGCACGTTGAATCATATCCAAGTGGCCCCGTGTGATTGGGTCGAAACTCCCCGGAAAAACTGCTGTCACCATAACTTACCCGACCTCCGTTACTTTTTGGTAAATGGTAATGACCGTAATACCGTAATCTTGTTGTCTGATCAACTCAAATCCGGGTAAGACCGTTGGCAAGTTCGCATTCGTATCCGTCTCACAAATGATCCGACAACCCGGATTCAGCAATCCTAGTGCATCACAATGCTGAATATCCTTCACAATCTGTTGCTTGGCATAGGGTGGGTCTAAAAACACCCAATCAAAGTATTCATCTTGGGATGCTAATCGGTCCAAAATACGCTCAGCATCGCCTTTGATAACTTCAAATCGTTCGGGGGCTTTTGTAACGGCAATGTTATCCTTGATCGTCTTGATGGCTTGATACTGCCGATCAATCAAGACGGCCCGAGCCACTCCGCGTGATACAGCTTCGATACTCAAGCCACCGCTCCCAGCAAATAAGTCTAGGGACTGCCCACCATCGAAATAGGGGCCAATAATATTAAAAACAGCTTCTTTAACCTTGTCCGTCGTCGGCCGAGTTTGCATGCCTGGCACGGCTTTGAGCCGCCGACCACCAAAGTCTCCTGCTACAATTCGCATTTCATCTTCACCAACTTAATCCTCATCATCGTCATCAGGCGCACCAGTCGTGGTTGGCTTAAAAAAGCCTTGATCCACACGTTCGCCAAAGTTCATTGCAACGTCCGGGCGGTATGACGGTTCAACCCTGCGGACAAAATTTAATTTTTTGATTTTCGTGGTCGCGGCCGGAATTTGACTTTCATCCATGTACAAGACCACATAATGCTCTTTACGCGATTGGTATTGAATTAATCCAAAACGTTTCAATTGACGCACCTGCTTCATCGAATGCATATAAACGATGAGCGACCGGCGCGGTTTAACTGTAAAATCCATCGAACCTCACCTCTTCTACTAGCATTGCTGTTTAAATGTTAGGCTAGATTCAGCATTTCGTCAACTAAGTTCTTAACTACGCAGTGGTTTTTATTGGCGAAGCGCTGAAGCTAAAAAACACTAGTAACCTAAGCCACTAGTGTTTTTGCTTGAAATATCCTTATTGTGGTGCAATCTCGAGCAGTAAGTCATCCGTCTGAATGACGTCACCCGCATTAACATAAATATGTTCGATGACCCCATCTTCCGGTGCCTGAATGGTTGTCTCCATCTTCATTGCTTCCGTCACAAGTAATGGCTCACCTTTCTTAACCGTTTGGCCCTTCTTAACTAACAGTTTCAGAACTGAACCACTCATCGTTGCGCCAACTTCATCTTCATTAGTTGGTTCCGCCTTGCGCGTGCTGGTTGCCGATTGGTGAATAGCATTGTCCTTGACCATAATCTCTTGATTTTGACCATTGATACTAAAGTAAAGTGTCCGGACACCATCGACATCGGGATCACTAATCTGATTAAGCTTGACGATCATCGTCTTACCTTTGGCTAACTCAATATTGACCGTCTCACCGAGCCGCATGCCTTGGAAAAAGGTCGGTGTGTCTAACAGTGATACGTGCCCGTAGCGCTTATGGCTAGCGTCGTAATCCATGAATACTTTCGGGTACAGGATGTAGCTGAGCACTTCCTGATGGCTCGCTTCATGACCAAGCTTAGCCGATAGCTCTGCTTTGATCGCAGCAAAGTCAGCTGGTTTGGCTAAACTACCGGGCCGCACAGTCAACGCTGGCTGGCCTTTCAAGACAATCTGCTGGAGCTTCTTTGGAAAGCCTCCGACTGGTTGACCAAGATTGCCAGCAAAGAAGTTGATGACCGATGCCGGGAAATCGAGCTTGGTACCCTGATTATAAACATCGTCCGGTGTCAAGTGATTTTCCATCATGAACAGGGCCATGTCACCAACAACTTTAGAGCTGGGCGTAACTTTGATAATATCACCAAACATATCATTGACCGTCGCATACATCGTCTTAACTTCTTCCCAACGATCCCCAAGACCAACAGCCTTAGCTTGTTGCTGCAAGTTAGAATATTGTCCACCCGGCATCTGCGTCTGATAAATATCTGTCTGTGGTCCGGTCATACCGTTCGAGAAGTCTTGGTAGTATGGCCGTACGCCTTGCCAATACCGATTGATGGCTTCAACGTTGTTAATATCAACATCAGGTTGACGATCATTGTGGGCTAATGCGTAATACAACGAACTCATTGATGGTTGGCTGGTCGTGCCTGATAGCGCACTCGCAGCAACATCGACCACGTCAACACCAGCTTCCACTGCTCGGGCATAGGTAAAGATTCCATTACCAGTCGTATCATGCGTATGCAGATGAACTGGCACGGACAGCGCGTCTTTCAACGTCGATACTAATTCATAGGCGGCCTCTGGCTTTAACACACCCGCCATATCCTTGATAGCAATAATATCGGCACCAGTTGATTGCAGATCCAAGGCCAGCTGACGGTAATAATCAAGATTGTATTTTTGCCGGTCAGGGTCCATAATGTCGCCCGTATAACAAATCGTGGCTTCCGCAATCTTCCCGGTTTCCTTGACGGCCTGAATACTCTTTTCCATTTGAGGAATCCAATTCAAACTGTCAAAAATGCGGAAAACATCAATGCCACTCTTAGCTGCTTCTAAGATAAATTCGCGAATCACATTATCTGGATAGTTCTGGTAACCCACCGCATTGGAACCACGGAACAACATTTGGAAGAGTGTCCGGGGCATTGCCTGCCGAAGTTCTTTCAGCCGATTCCAGGGATTTTCATTTAGAAAACGATAGGCCACATCGAACGTCGCACCACCCCACATCTCATAGGAGAATAACTGTGGCAACGCTTTTTGTGAAGCCGCGGCAACGGCTAACATATCCTTCGTCCGCATCCGCGTTGCAAATAAACTCTGATGCGCATCCCGCATGGTCGTATCTGTTAATAACACTTGCTTCTGGGCTAACAACCACTGTTGTAATCCCTGGACACCTTGTTGATCCAACACGTCTTTTGCCGTGACGATGTCGGGTGCGATCGGTTGAAAATCATCCTTAAACTCAACGTCCGGATAGTACTTCTTCGAATGTTGGGCAACGTCAGCGAAACCATTGACCGTCACATTCCCAATATACTTCAACATCTTATCTTCACGTTGCGTATCGTCAGGGAATTTGAAGAGCGTTGGGGTCTGATCAATAAACCGGGTCCCCGCTTCACCTGCTTGGAACGTTGGGTTGTCAATCACATTCAGCATAAACGGAATGTTCGTCTTCACGCCGCGAATATCGAATTCAACTAGGACGCGTCGCATTTTATGAACGGCCGCTTTGAAGTTCCGCGCCGCAACACAAGCCTTTACAAGCAGTGAATCAAAATAAGGTGTTACGATTGCGCCGGAATAGGTATTACCAGCATCCAAACGAACCCCATTACCACCTGGTGACCGGTACGTCTCGATGCGACCAGTATCTGGCATAAAATCATTTGCGGGATCTTCCGTCGTAATTCGACACTGAATTGCCGCACCCTTATATGTCAATGCGTCTTGATGTGGTAACCGTAAATCCTCGAATAGGTCACCACCCATCGCAATTTTGAGCTGAGCATGGACAATATCGATTTCGGTAATCATTTCTGTCACCGTATGTTCAACTTGAACCCGCGGATTAACTTCCATGAAGTAGAATTGGTCCCCTTCAACCAAGAATTCAACCGTTGCGGCGTTTAAATAGTGTACACTCTTCATCAAGTCGACTGCGGCGTTACAGATCTTTTGACGCAACTCGATTGGCAGGGCCACGGCCGGTGCAAATTCAATCACCTTTTGATTACGGCGCTGAACAGAACAGTCACGTTCAAATAAATGCATGACATTGCCGTGAGCATCCGCTAAAATCTGGACTTCAATGTGTTTGGGATTCGCGATGAATTTTTCCAAGTAAATCTCGTCATCACCAAAGGATTGCATGGCCTCTGAACGGGCACGGTCAAAAGCTTCTTGTAATTCAGAAGCTTCATGAACGATGCGCATTCCCCGACCACCACCACCCATGGCAGCTTTGATCATAATTGGATAACCGTATTGCTGAGTAAACTGTAACGCCTCGTTCAGGCTAGTAACCGGGTGTAAGGTGCTCGGAATCGTCTGCACGCCGGCATCGCGAGCTACACGTTTGGCCGTAATCTTATCACCAAACATCTCGAGGTGCTCTGGCTTAGGACCAACGAAGGTCATGCCTTCTTCAGCAATCCGCCGAGCAAAAGTAGCATTTTCAGATAAAAAGCCGTAACCTGGGTGAATCGCATCCACATGATTTTCTTTAGCAATGCGAATAATATCTTCAATATCCAGGTAAGCCGCAATCGGCGCCTTACCCTCACCTACTAAGTACGCTTCATCAGCTTTAAAACGGTGAACTGAAAACTCATCTTCTTTGGCGTAAATCGCAACAGTCTGAAGGCCTAATTCGTGGCAAGCACGAATGACCCGGGTCGCAATTTCACCACGGTTAGCAATTAATACTTTCTTCACCAAAATCCCTCATTTCCAAATAAAATCGTCTTAGCCTGCCTGTCGAACTGTATTAAGGCGCGCCATTTTTTCAAGTGCACTAATGTTTAATACCAATCCTAGTGAAAGCGTCAATACCATCATGCTAGAACCACCATAACTCATGAATGGGAAGGTCACCCCAGTAATCGGAATCAGACCAACGATCCCACCCACATTAATAAATGCTTGAATGGTCATGTAGGCTGCGACACCGTAACAGACCAACGCGTTGAACGTATTAGTCGCACGAACCCCGATATAGATCGTGCGCATCACGATGACAAGTAGTAAGCCCATTACGATTAAAATGCCAATTAGTCCGAGTTCTTCGGCAGTGATTGACATAATAAAATCAGTGTTCGGTTCGGGTAAATAACCACGTTTTTGCAAACTATTCCCAATCCCAACGCCTGTCAAACCACCGTTTGAGATGGCATAGTAAGAGTTGACTAACTGCGTCCCCGCTCCTGAAGCCGTTTTAAACGGATTCAGGAAACCGAGAAACCGCCGTAACTGATAAGAATTTGCAAAAGCACTTTGGGGCATGCGACTCACTAAAGGTACTAAAATCCATTCAAAGGCCGCGACCGCCCCAGCAAAGACACCAACACCTACAAAGTATGAAATGCCACTCGCAAACAAAATAACCGCCGCGATGGCTAAATTAATCGTGGCCCCACCAAGGTCGGGTTGCACAAAAATCAGTAAAATCATCGCGAACAACATCACAAACTGAGCACCCAATTCACGGATTCGAGCCACCCCAAAATGTGCCTCCCGTTGAGAAATAATTGATGCCAAGTAAATGATCAGGTAAAACTTGCAAAATTCAGCTGGTTGGATCGAGACTGGTCCCAAAATGATCCAGCCAGCCGCCCCATTAATTGATTGACCAACCAATCGGAGGAGAACCAGAACAAATAACATCGCAAACCCTAACATACCAAGTAACTTGGTTTGCTTAAAATAGTCGATCTTCAAATTCATACAAACCAAGGTGATCACTAAGCCTAAGACGACCCAGATCAGTTGTTTAACTAAATAACCGGTGGGTGTCGAACCGTTTTGTGCGGCTACGTATGAACTCGATGAATAGACCATGACAACGCCGATCCCGCTGAGAATCAAATACGGGATAAACAGCACATAGTCCATATAGTGTAACTTTTTCCACATGAGCTTAAATCCCACCCTAATTAATATCTCAATTCGGATTATCCCCCACAATAACGCGAACTGTTTGCTTGCAACAATTATAGCATAAGTCGATTTTAACACAGCATTTTCACATATTAATTTGTTGTTTTTTAATCAAGTTTGGATTACTGATTTACAAACCAGTGCGTTTAGCCTCATTAATAACCGACTGGTAGCGCCTCCAAATCAGTGTATTTTCCTTAAATGAACGTACCTAGACGATTTGAACAACCCGCGCCGTTCCGGCACTTGACGTCGGAATGAATTTGTCGCGCATTGCCACCCATAACGCGATAAGCGCCCCCGCAAGAGCCAACAATCGACAACGTGAACGATAAAATAGCCGTGGTAAGCCCTATTTAGGACCCACCACAGCTATTTTGGATTGCTAACCGCTCGTTAACGATCGCTTTCGTGTCACGCACTGGGACGATTGCACGCTCACTCGGACTCATCTGCCGCAATCGCGGCTCGCAACTTACGCTGATACCAATCCCTAACACGCCGGACATTCGCAACTGCCCGTTCAAATGAGAATGCGCCCAGTAATAGCAGGCACGGTAAGTACTGAATTAGGTACCGACTCCGACCACCTTCGAACAAGAGGAGGAAGATAAACCCCACCAATCATCGCCAACCGGAGCAATTGAATCAATTGCCAGCGCGGGCCAAAACCCAACGCGATAATCACGAGTAGCACTAACCACCACAGTTGCGCCACAAACCGAAAATCTGCAATATGGCGACCGTATAAATAAATAAAGTTTTTTAACCAATTACTAAAGCCCTGGTTGCTTGGTTTTTGATTTTCGCGAAAGAAATTGCCTTCCTTCAACCAGCCAAAGGTCCCGTCAGCAGTATTATTGCGTTGCTTTTTTACCAAGAATTCAAGGTAACCCCACGGTCCCAGTTTCTTGAGCTGACGCTTCAGCATCTTGATTGAGTAAGCCGTTTTTTGTGCCTTGGTGGGCAAAACGGCCATCTGTATCGCCTGCTTTTCACTATACCCGCCGGTGCCGTAAACGCCCATGGCCATAAAATGAATCGCCGGAATCGACCTTGATTTATCGATTTTGATATACGTCTGGTTCTGGATGGCCTGATTCGTATAATGATAAGTGAGGCCGGCACTTTCGAGCATCAAGATTGCCATGGCGACCGTCACAAAAATCATCGTCGTTTGTGAACCCTGCCGCGACCGCAAGCGTGCTAAAAAGCTGATGATGGCAATGGCGATTACCGGAATAATGGATGAGGGTTTCATGAAGTACGTTAATGTCACACTCACGCCAAACCCGACGGCGGCGGCCACACGCAGTGACGGCGGTCGCTTCGTTTGACTCATCACAAAATAGCACAGCATGAAAAACGAAACCAGCGGTAGTCCCCAAGCATCCGTATACGGCATAATAATACTTGGAAAAACCGCTAACCAACCGGCGTGCAGATACATAGCGATTCCTAACGCCGAGCGTCGTACCACAAATACGCTCATTAAATTGAAAGCTGCTGAAAGATCGACAAAAAACAGCGTCACGTAATCAAAAAATTGCCATGAAGTTTGACCAGTCACTTCCGATAGCCAGTGCATAAAAAGCATGATTGGCATGTTGTTTTGATTAAGACTGTAATACGCCGTCACGCCCACCTCCTGGACGTGTTTCGCACTGGTAGCCGCATAGTGGAGCATCCCAGCGTCAAAGCCACTGACGGGATGGACAAATGTCACGAATACGAGCTGACCAATAAAAACGAGTGCTAACAAGACACCAGCCGTCCGGAGCTGATTTGTGATTAGTAGTCGATATAGCACCCGATGAACGCGCGGATACGCATAGTTCATAATCAACACGGCGACAATCACAATAATCAACCCCGTCGTCAATAAGGTCGTACTCGTCCCAAACGTCGCGTTATCCCCTAAAATAATATTCGGCGACATTACTGCAAATAACAACATTGGTGCAAATAGTAACCACCAAACGCTCGTAATCATCTTCTGACTAAATTGATAAAAATAACGTCTCATCATTAATCTACTTCGTTTGAATTCTTGCACCTGAACTAAACAATCAAGATATTCCGCTAACTTCGCGTGATATCTTGTAGTCAGCCAACACGTGCCGCTTCAACTCATTTTCCTTTCCGGCGTCGATAGTGATTGTGAATTGTACGCCTATCATCACGTAAGACGGCCAACAACCGTTGCCATTCTTCGGTGAACCCCCGCATTTTCCAAGTTGCCTGGGTCGTCATCGCATTGATAACACCAATCAATCGAATCCAAGCTGTCAAAAACATATAAAGTGGCAGCGTTAATGTTAGCCACCATAAATGCTTGTAGAAATGGCGTTCTTCAGGATACGGCTTTAATAAAATACCAACACTAATAAAGTTAATAACCCCTACCATGACGTATAAACTATAGATCAAGAGATATGAAAGCCCCACGACCACAGTTGAATAGCCAAAAGCAATCAAAACAATCGTCGCAAAAGTCCAAATCATTCGTGGAAACGTAAACGTGTGATCAATCATAATTCGCCGCACCAAAAATTCTTTGAAAAAGCCCTTGATGCTAGCTGTTTGTGACATATAATGTTGTGCAACTTCCAGTTCACCACGTTGCCAGCGCTGGCGTTGCGTATATAACTCGGAAAAGCCTGAAATTGGCGCCACATAAAAAATAGCATCTGCACAAATAACGACCTTTTTGCCTAAACGTGTCCGAATCTGAAACGTCATGTCCGTGTCCTCACCGATTGTATCGGTGTCATACAAGAAAGTTTCCATTAACACTTCCCGTCGAAATGCCGAGAAAGCTCCTGACATGGTAAACAACTGGTCGCGGAACGACTCGATGGTACGGCCAGAAAGAAAAGCCTGTGCATATTCGTAATACTCATTTTTAGCCAACAGCCGATGCCACCAACCATGAACTTGCTTAACCAAGTTTCTTTGTGGGAGCACTGCCCCGGTCATGGCCGCAATCTGCTCATCGTTCTCGAACCGTAGTACCATATTTTTAATCGCGTTGGGTTCCAATAAACCATCACTATCAATATTAATGACATAACTACCAATACTCTCGTAAATGGCCGCGTTAAGCGCGCGAGCTTTCCCCTTGTCAGTATTGACATACCGTAAAAATAAATTAGGAAACGCATTTTGGGCGCGGGCATACGCCCCAAAACTATCATCGGTACTCTGATTATTCGCCAAAATAATTTGCATGCTTTTTTTATCATACGTTTGATGATCGATGGAACGAATGCAGTCAAATAACGTATCTTCAGAATTATAAACCGGTACAATGATGGTTACCCACGGCCACTTAGCAGGCGCTTTAAGCCGGGGCATGTGGCGATGTAGTCGCATTAACTTAATAGTCGACATAATTGCCGGAATAATTTCCACCACGATCGGCACTAAGGCCCAGGTAATCCAAAACCCCATTCTAGTCAGCGCTAAGTTTATCCAGTACATCACAGGATTCGCTCCCTCCAATCAATAAACTGCTGATAAAGTCCTCGAGCTAACTGTGAATAGGTAAAAACATTGTAATATAAGACAATGACCAGAACATAGAACAGTAACCGCCCAATCACTGAATGAGCCAGAAAGAATGTTTGACCACCGCCAAAGTGAACAATCACAATCACCACGGACAGGCGTAATACATTAATCAAGTAAATATACAACAATCCAAAAACACCATAAAACACCTTTTCACGGCGCTGGTAAGCCGGGTAAAAGGCTACTAGCGAAATAAATGCGCACGTCTCAATGATTCCCGAGCATTCATAATCAATCGACATGATTACCGGATTACCACTATTAATAATGTAGACCAGGCCCATTTTGAACATAATACTGCACTAACCGATGATATCACTAAACAGCGCTACCCCATGAATCACAGCGTGGGTAAAAAACCACACCCAATACGGACGACTAATTGCCGTCAAGATAAAAAAGAGCCCGGCGCTTCCCACAATGAAGTAGAAGGCAGATAGCCGAGCCCGTTTGAGCACTGACAGTCCGTATAACCATATCACAATCCCTAGTAGGATCTTTACATTCATCGTACATCAGTCCTATTAATTAGCTTACCGACGCGCCTAAGCCGCCGGTGGTTATAAATTGATTGTCAGTAAATTAAATATCATTAGTTCAATAGTTATCGATTCAATTCACATCGTGCAAGTTAATCTATCTTTAATCATGATTAAAACGTGCCAATTTTAGATTCCTGTTCGTCAGCCGGTGCGCGTCCTATGCCGACCTCCGGGGCTGGGTGCCAATTGCTGGAACGCAGCCGACGTCGATTTGAGCTAACGCCTAACCCGCGTCATCTCAAATACGAGTCTTATTCTAAGCCGGAAGAAAGACACTTCCGACTAAGAATAATTTGGCTACTGAGCATTGTCACCCAGCCCCTCCGGTCGGGAAGCCGCTCGAATGGCTAATGAACGACCATCGAACTCGGTACAATTTGTCGTTGACTATTTTGATACTGGAATTTTAAACAAAGCGTTAGGTGTATTAAGCACTCCGTCAAGAGATTAAATCTCACTACAACAATTTAGGATTAGTGAGCTATCTCAATATCATTTTCAGTCTGACAGTTGATTGACAAAATTATGGTTTATGAAAAACAATGACGAATTCACCAAAAGTTGGGTACGCACATGTCCGCCATTCGAACACTGTCCCGACTTCCAGGCGTTTCGGCCAATGCTCAGCGGTGAAATTCCACTTAGCAAGCGTCCTTGGCTTGGTTAGTGGAAGACCAGTATTTAAGACGTGGGTTGCGGCTTAAATCTGTGTCCACCGCGTTCCAGCAATTGGCAGAAATGCCTGGAAGTCGGCTTAGGACGAACCAGCAAAACAAGTTTACACCAACTCGTATCTATTTCCAGCGGGTTTAAGCTGGCTGCTTCTGAATTTAAAGGAACGGCACGTTTTAATCGTGGTTAATGCTAAATAATAACGAGCACAACATGTTATCAATCATCAGTTCTTAGTGGTCGGTAAATCCGTTGCAGTTAATCGACGCCGCTTGCGGAATTTAAAGTATCCCCAAGCAACGATTACGACACCGACACCGGAAATTACGTACGGACCAGTTGAGCCCCCGGCCACGGTCATTTTTTGATTACCGATATTCGGATTGGACATCGTAATCGTTTGGCCGGTCATCGTTGAAATATCGAACTTGCTCAAGTCCACTCGGAATTCAGCAATCGAATGTGAACCGGCTTGAGAAACATACCCGTTGCCGACCGTCCCGTACTGATGGCCCTCATTGTACTTACCACCCGTAAATGAGACAGCTTTGACCGCCCCGTCACTTTGCGAGCTAGGCATCTCATTGGACCACACGTAATACTTCTGACCACCAATGTCGAAATTATAATCCCCGTAACCGGGAACCTGTCCATACTTCATCTTGACATAAACGTAGACGTACTTCCCGTCACTAACCATTGCCATATAACCGTTATAACCCTCGGTCAAAGTCACGTTCTTCCAATCATTAAAGTTACCATCGATTTTAATGTTGAGATTATCATTGTCATTGGCTACATTATTGTCCGTCGTCGAGGACGCCTTGGAAGAGACCGTGCTTTTATCAGTAATTACCCCAGCTGAGCTAGTTGCTGAGGAACTGGCTGCACTACTGGTGCTAGTCGTAGAACTTGAACTAGTTGTAGAATTCGCATTTGTACTTGAACTGGTACTACTACTTGAGCTAGTTGAAGTCGTCGTAATTGTTCCAACAGTGCTAGTCGTAGAGTCACTGCCGATATTCGGATTGACCATCGAAATCTGCTTACCACTCGCACTGTCAGTTAATCCTAACTTGGTTAAGTCAATCTGAAATTCGGCATAATTATGCGAACCGTCGTTGGTCACATATCCCGTCCCGACAGTTCCATACTGAGTACCATCGTTCCATTTACCACCAGTTAATGTGAAGGACTTGACCGTTCCCGAGCTAACACTACCTGAAATATTCTTAGACCAAATATAATACGTCTTACCATCAATAGTGAAATTATAGTCGCCATATCCTGGCACAGCACCATTTTTCATCTTGACGTAAACATTGACATACTGGCCAGCACTCGCGAGTGCCGTGTAACCATTATAGCCCTCCGTTAACGTCGCATCTTTCCAGTCGTTCATCTTGCCATCAATGGTGATGTTGGCGCTAGCATGCGCTGCGGTCGTCATTTCAGGATTGATCATTGTTGCCCCCGTTACCCCAAAAACGAGCATGCCTAAGATCATCAACTTATTAATTTTTTTCACGATGATCACACCTCCCAAGTTCAATACCATTTTAACGGGTAACGAAGACCTTTAGACTCTTTTTACCCTATAAGCTAATACTATACTCTGGATAACAATTTATCAATCATTATTTCCATCTAAATGAACCCAATAACCATTAATGGGACAATATTTGAGTTGGTGATTAAACGACTCCTCTTCGAACCGCTTTGGACGATACAGCCTTAGGCATGCCAGTACCAAAAAAGCACGCCCTATTAAGGACGTGCTTCCAAGCAATCAACTTACTTGTTCATTTTACGCTTTTTAGCTTCTTTTTCACGGGAGTTCGTGTTCAAAATGCGTTTCCGCAAGCGAACATGATCTGGCGTAATCTCACAGAATTCATCACTATTCAAGAATTCAAGCGATTCTTCCAATGTCAAATGCGTTGGCGTCTTGATTGTCGCCGTCAAATCCTTGTTAGAAGAACGCACGTTGGTCATGTTCTTACCCTTAGTAATGTTAACTGAAATGTCATTTTCGCGGCTGTTTTGGCCCACGATCATGCCTTCATATACTTCGGTACCTGGATCAACAAAAATCGTTCCCCGGTCTTCGATTCCCATTGTGGCGTATGTCGTAGTCTTACCCTGGTTGATTGAAACCAAAGCACCGTTACGACGGCCTGGGTTCCAGTTAGGAATAACTGGGAGATATTCAGAGAAAGTATGGTTCATGATTCCGTAACCACGCGTCAATGAAAGGAATTCAGTTGAATAACCGATCAAGCCTCGTGAAGGTGCTAAGAAAGTCAACCGGGTTTGGTTATTACCAGTACTTTCCATGTTCTTCATTTCAGCCTTACGCTTTGATAAGGTATCAATAATTGAACCAGTATATTCGTCTGGCGTATCGATTTGAACAGATTCAAATGGTTCGCAACGCTTACCATCAATTTCGCGATAGATAACTTCTGGACGAGATGCTTGTAGTTCATAACCTTCACGCCGTAACGTTTCGATTAAGATTGACAAATGCAATTCCCCACGACCAGAAACGACCCATGAACCAGGTTCGTCAGTATCATCAACCCGAAGTGAAACATCGGTTTCAAGTTCAGCCTTCAACCGCATTTCAAGTTGACGGGCAGTTACGAACTTACCTTCCTTACCCGCAAATGGTGAGGAGTTCGTACCGAAAGTCATTTGTAAAGTTGGTTCGTCAATCCGTAAGATTGGCAAAGCTTCAGGATTAGCTGAATCAGCAACCGTTTCACCAACGTTGATATCTTCCATCCCAGAAACAGCAACTAAGTCACCGGCGTGGGCTTCATTGATTTCCAAACGTTGAAGACCAAAGAACCCAAACAACTTAGTTACGCGGAAATTTTTCTTACTACCATCGAGTTTCATGACAGAAACACTGTCACCAACCTTGATCGTACCACGGAAGACCCGACCGATACCAACCCGACCAACATAATCGTTGTAGTCTAATAAGGCCACTTGGAATTGTAAAGGTTCGTCAGAGTTGTCAATTGGTGATGGGATCGTCTTGATGATCGTATCGAAGATTGGTTGCATCGTATGTTCCTGCTTAGCAGGATCTGATTCATAACTAGAAGTCCCATTTAAAGCTGAAACATAGACCACTGGGAAGTCTAATTGTGATTCGTCAGCACCTAATTCGATGAAGAGGTCTAACACTTCGTCAACGACCTCTTCAGGACGTGCACCGGGGCGGTCGATTTTGTTAATAACAACGATTGGTGTTAGGTGTTGTTCCAAAGCTTTTTTCAAAACAAACCGAGTTTGAGGCATCGTTCCTTCAAACGCATCAACAACGAGTAATACCCCGTCAACCATGCGCATGATTCGTTCAACTTCACCACCGAAGTCAGCATGTCCTGGTGTATCTAGAATGTTAATTTGTTTGTCGCCGTAACGTACGGCCGTGTTTTTCGAAAGGATCGTGATACCGCGTTCCTTTTCAATGGCATTAGTGTCCATCGCCCGATCGTCAATCTGGACATGTTCGTCAAGGGTATCCGATTGTTTAAGCATTTCGTTAACCAACGTCGTTTTACCGTGGTCAACGTGGGCAATAATGGCAATGTTGCGGATATCATCTCTAAATTTCAAAATTGATCTTCCTTTCATCCTTCAAAATTCTGACTATCTTCGACAGCAGAAATCTTACATATATTAATACAATCCGCCGTTACTATCAAGTCATAGCTTCAACTTGAAGCCTTCATAACGACGTTTTCAGCGGCTTTCATCCATTGACATAAAAAAACTGTGACATATGGGTCACAGTCCCACTACTTACTAGACGATTGCCAAAATTGAGCGTTGTGCGCGCCTTGTCGCTATCAGTACAGCACCCGATGATAACATATTAACCGGGTAGCCGTCAACTCTAGACACAACCAAGCCAAGGCTTTCCGCGAGAACGCGACCAGCCGCAAAATCCCATGGTCGCAAGTATGACAGGTAGCCGACCAGTTCGCCCGCTAAGACCTGGCTAATTTGAATACCAGCACTACCCATAATCCGTGGTCCCAGTGATTTGGCAATAATCGTCTGCATATTGAAGCGGTCTTGAATTAGTAACGGCGCACTCGCACCAAACAGCCCCGCACTCAGATCAACATCCGCGGGTGCAGCCAGCAATTCACCGTTAAGCGTGACGCCGACTTCAGGACCACCAGCATATAATTTATTCGCCATGACATCAAAGATATATCCCAGCGTTGGTTTACCGTCAACATACAAGCCCACCATCATCGCAAAATGATTACGCTGATGCACAAAATTCATGGTACCGTCGATTGGGTCAACGATCCAGACGTGACCATTCATATCAGTAACTTGGTCGCCGGTTCCTTCCTCAGCTAAAATCTTCGCAACTGGATCCAAGGCTCGAATCTGACGCACCAAAAAATCTTCATTGCTATGATCCACGTTAGTGACCAAATCACGCCGACTCGTCTTCTCCGCAACCGTCAAGTGGGTGCCCATCTTCGCCAACACTTGCGCTCTCGCAGTTTGCATCACGACTTGCATTTTCTGATTTAACTGTTTCACCACATTCGTTTGCACGTTAAGTCACCTAGTCTCGGTATTGAAATCGCTGCTTGTTAGTTTCCTGAGCTGCGCGCATTGTTTGATAAATCCGATAACCTGAAGCAGCCTCATAATCACGAGCCAGTCGTTTTTCTTCCGACTTAGCCGGAACGACCGTCTTAAAATCACGATAGGCTGCCAACAAGTCTGCTGTAGCGATTGTTCCTTCATTAGCGGCCTCGATGGCTTGATAAAAGGTCGTAACCTTAATGATCTCGGCCGTGGTCCACGTCTCATCCAGTGGATATTGGTAATTATCATTGTGTTTAGGCATCTTCATCCAACTCCCCCGCCGTGACCCGGTCAAGTTCCTCTTGAACCTGGCTCGCAATCTCAGCGTATTCTTTCTGCTCTTCATCAGATAGCACCATATCCGCCATTCGTTTGATTCCGTTAGCACTAATCAGTACCGGTGATGATAATCCAACCAGCTGGTCGTCATCGACTGGTGTTTGGATATTTGTGACGGTACCGATAAACGGTGTCTGGGCGTAAAACGCATTGAGCACTTGTACTAATGCTAACACACTCAAGGTCTGATTAGTAACAATCGTGGGGTCGTCGATCTGCTCCGTCGCTGCACTCATTTCGTCCATCCCAAAACTAATATCCTGGTTAGCCAAATAAGTCATCACGGGCGCCGGCCCAATATATGAACGACTCCATGAGATCAGGTGTGTCGCCGCAGTTCCCACTACGAATGCGCGGACATCCGCCGGGCCGACACTTAATTGCTGACATAGTAGTTGCTCCAATAAACGACTCTGCGGCAAAGTACCCAATCCGACCACTTTAGAATGATCAATGCCACTGAAACGCGCAGCTAAGACACTTAAAACCGCATCATTGCTACCAGCCAAAATAATTTTTCCGTTAAAACCAGCGCCCATCGCATCATTCACAAACGCGCGAAATAGCGGCAAAGTCGCCTTTAAATCACCACTGGCATCACGGTCGCTTGCCAATGGCACTAAATTTCCAATAATCAAGCTATCTGCTTGTGAATAATCCGGCTTAGCTTGCGCCACTAGTGTAAACTGACGACAAGTTAAACTCGCTGTTACCATTGCTTGGTAGCGCGGCGCTTCTTCAGCACCCGTTGCGACCACTAATTTCACTGGCAAATCTTTGGCAATTGCGACTAATATTAATTGTTGTACGAACTCGAATAATCCCCGAATAATTACTGTATTAATCATTTCAATCCCTCCAACCTTCGATAATAATTGTACCTGAGCTGTCAACGAATTCAAGTAAATGTTAATAAAAAGCTTACTCTTTTGTAACATTTTTGCGTAACCAATTGGTCCACTTCCCCCCGAAGCAAACACATTTTGATATGTTATTAATATAGACCACTACATGCTAAAAAGTTAGCAATTTGAATAACAACATCCGCATCAGGTTCAAAGACGTCACTTACGGATCAGCTGAGTAATGATTAACAAGACTGACCTTCATTGCGCCTGACAGCGCGTTAAGTTACGTTTTTACGTGACTATCTTGACTGGTACTTCGGTAATCCATACTGGCTGCAACATCCTATGTAAAATAAAAGTTTGAGACTCACGCCTCAAACTTTTATTAAGCCATCATCCGCTTTAGATGTGCGTTGGGTAACCCATCGCTTCATCCGCCGCTTCTTGAACTACTTCACCTAGGGTCGGGTGTGGATGAATCGTCAAAGCAAGGTCTTCGACATTCATCCCACCATTGACCGCAACGCTTAATTCAGAAATCAAATCACTGGCACCTGGTCCGGCAATTTGGGCGCCGACAATGGTGCCTTCGTCCTTCGTACTGACAAGACGGAAGAAGCCGTCCATGGCGTTCAACGAGATTGCACGACCATTACCAGCAAATGGGAACTTCGACGTCTTCACCTGCAAGCCGGCTTCTTCAGCTTCAGCCTTCGTCATGCCAACTGTTGCCAATTCTGGATCAGTAAAGCAAACTGCCGGAATTGAAACGTAGTCGTTCGCCGTCTTCTTGCCACTGATTGCACCAGCAGCAACTTTGGCTTCAGCAAAAGCTTTGTGTGCCAGCGCAGCACCGGCGACAATATCTCCGATTGCGAAAATATCCTCAGCGGCCGTCCGCCCCTGTTCATCAACTTCGATCAAGCCGCGCTTCGTTAACTTGACGTCAGTGTATTCCAAGCCCATGTCGTCAGTATTAGGCCGCCGACCAACCGTGACCATAACATAGTCAGCATGAATCTCAGTTTCTTTCCCGTCGACAGCGTAGGTAACCGTAACGCCACTATCATCTTGTTCGGAGTTTTTAGCCATCGCATTAGTAATGACATCAACCCCCTTCTTCTTAAAGCTGTTCAAGACAAGCTTGACCATATCTTTTTCGAAGTTAGGTAAGATTTGCGGTGTCCCTTCAAGAATCGTCACGTGAGCACCGAGGTTGGCATAGGCACCAGCCAACTCAGAACCAATGTACCCACCACCGATAACCACTAATTCTTTAGGCACTTCGGGCAAATTCAAGCCACCCGTCGAGTCAACGACCCGACCACTGAACTTGAAGCCCGGAATTTCAACTGGCCGTGAACCAGTTGCGATGATCAAATGTTTGAATTTATAAGTCTGACCAGTATGGTCACCATTCATCACCCGTAAGGTATGATTATCATGCATATAGGCTTCCCCACGGACCACTTCCACCTTATGCTTCTTAAGCAGCATTTCAACGCCACCAGTCAACCGATCAACAACTTGATGGTCTTTCCAGTCCTGGGTCACTTTAAAATCCAACACCGGATCCTGAATATTTTTAATACCAAAGATCTTACTGTCCTTGGCTTCTTGTAGCCGATGACCAGCACTGATCAAAGCTTTTGATGGAATACAACCAACGTTAAGGCAGACACCACCGATATATTCCTTTTCCACCACGGTGACTTTTTGGCCGAGTTCCGCGGCCCGAATCGCAGCGACGTAACCCCCAGGGCCCGCGCCGATGATCATTGTATCGCGTTCTTCAGCAAAATCTCCTACAACCATTCTGACCTCATCCTTCCATCAAAAGTAATTCTGGATCATGTAACAATTGCTTCAATAAGTTCATTGCCCGTTGTGCTGTTGCACCATCAATCAGACGGTGATCAAAACTCAAGGACAACTTCTGCATCTTACCAACAACGATTTCACCATCGTCATTGACGTAAGGTTCCTTACCGATACGCCCAACACCTAAAATGGCAACTTCCGGTTGGTTGATAACTGGGGTAAACCAGCCGCCACCAATTGAGCCAATATTACTAATAGTAATAGACCCACCACTCATTTCACTGGCCTTTAACTTGCCATCGTAAGCTTTTTGCGTATTGTCAGTAATTTCTTTGGCAATTGCAAACAAGCCCTTACCTTCAGCGTGCTTAATATTTGGCACTAACAATCCACGGTCAGTATCGGTAGCTACCCCAATATTGAAGTAGTGTTTGTAAACAATTTCCTTGTTTGCATCATCGATCGACGCGTTCAATTCTGGGAATTGTTGTAAAACCGCAACCAAAGCTTTCACGAAGTATGGTAAGAAGGTAAGATGGATGTCGCGATCCAAAGCAACTTGCTTGTACTTCTTCCGGTGTGCCATCAACGCACTCACTTCAACTTCATCAAATAAAGTAACATGTGGCGCGGTGTGTTTACTGTTCACCATAGCCTTAGAGATTGCCTTCCGAATTGGCGTCATCTTTTCACGCGTCTCTAATTCAGGTGTGTCAGAAACATATGGTTTAACTGGTGTTGGTGCTGGTGCTTCACTTGCAGCCGGAGCCGTTGTCGCTGGCGTAGCTGCCGGTTTAGCACCCGTTGCCGCTGGCGCACCCGTGTAATTGTCAATATCTTGCTTTGTGATCTGACCATGGGCACCAGTTGGCGTAACTAACGTGATGTCAATGTCCTTATCACGTGCGTACTGGCGCACTGATGGCATTGCCAAGACCCGTTTATTAGGATTGCCCGCAGCCGGGGTTCCAGTCGGTTGTGCTGATGTTGCAGCGGGAGTTTCAGCTGCTTCACTTGCCGGGGCTTCCGTCTTAGTAGCCGCTGGTGTTTCAGCCTTAGCCGCTGGCGCAGCGTCGCCAGAACCATCGTCAATCGTGACGATCACATCACCAATTTTAGCCGTTTCACCTTCTGGAACTAAAATATCAATAACTTTACCACTTACTGGCGATGGTAATTCTTCCACCGATTTATCATTTTGAATTTCAACTAGAGAATCGTCTTCTTTGACTTCATCACCAGGTTTTACGAGCCATGATGCAATTTCGCCTTCTTCAAGACCTTCACCAAGCTCTGGTAATTTAAACTCGTAAGCCATTGGATAACTTCCTTTCATGACAGTCTCAGGTGACTGTTTTTCGATGCCGCGTCTTGATTAATAGTTCAAGATTTCGCGGGTTTTTGCCTCAATTTCATCTTCAGCTGGTAACCAATCGTCTTCTGCTAATCCGAATGGGTAGACCGTATCTGGTGCGTACACCCGGCCAACTGGGGCACTGAGATAAAGCGCACCTTTTTCAGCAATCAGTGAAGCAACGTTCGCAGCAATCCCAGCCTGTCGTTGTGCTTCTTGAATCGCAACGGCCCGACCAGTCTTTTGAACAGACTTGAGAATTGTTTCTTCATCTAAAGGTGACAAGGTCCGTAAGTCAACAACTTCAACGGAGATTCCTTCTTTTTCGAGCTTTTCCGCAACCTTCAGTGACTGGTTAACTTGTGCACTGTAAGCAATCAAGGAAATATCAGTACCTTCACGAACCACGTTTGCTTTATCTAACGGAACGGTATAAGCTTCATCCGGAATATCCGCCTTCATTGACCGGTATAACTTCAAGTTTTCAAGGAAGAAAACTGGATCGTTATTCCGAATAGAAGAAATTAATAGCCCCTTGGCATCGTAAGGATTAGATGGCGTCACGACCCGCAAACCAGGAATTTGAGCTAAATAGCCTTCTAATGAGTCCGCGTGCATTTCTGGTGTATGCGTTCCACCACCATATGGTGATCGAATGGTAATCGGCATATGCCGAGTGCCACCTGTCCGGAAACGTTCCCGTGACATTTGACCAGCAATTGAATCCAAAGTTTCAAAAATGAATCCAAGGAATTGAATTTCAGGGATTGGCCGGAAACCTTCCAATGCCAGCCCAATTGATAAACCGCCAATACCGGATTCTGCTAAAGGAGTGTCAAAAACACGATCTTCACCAAATTCGGCTTGCAGGCCATCAGTTGCCCGGAAGACCCCACCGTTTTTACCAACATCTTCACCAAAAACTAAGGTCTTTTCGTCTGACCCGAGTTCTAATCGAAGTGCATCGGTGATCGCTTGAATATACGTTTTCTTTGACATGTTACTTCGACTCCTTTGCTTGGAATTCCGTAATTTGTTGTTGAATGTTTTGTGGTTGTTCCTCAAAAACATTCCCCAAGAATTCGGTCATTTTTTGCTTTGGTGCTTCATCTGCTTGTTTAACAGCAGCCTTGATATCTTCTTTAACTTGTTCAACGTATTCGTTTTCTTGATCTTCTGACCAAACACCTTGATCAGTCAAGTACTTACGGTAACGAATCAATGGATCATTATCGAACCAAGGTTGTTCTTCGTCCTTAGTCCGGTAACGCTTAGGATCATCCCCAGCATTCGTATGTGGGCCAAACCGGTATGTCAGCGTTTCAATCATGACAGGACCGTTGCCAGCAGCAGCGTATTCCCGGGCGGCCTTTGTTACTTCATAAACAGCTAGGAAGTCCATCCCATCGACCTGAACACTTGGAATACCGGCAGCAACTGCTTTTTGAGCCAACGTCTTCGCAGCTGTTTGCTTGCGCCGTGGTACTGAAATGGCATAACCATTGTTTTGAACAATGAAGACGGCCGGTGCTTCGAAGGCTCCGGCAAAGTTCATACCTTCATAGAAGTCACCTTGCGAAGTCCCACCATCACCAGTATAAGTGTAGGCAACTTTGTCTTCGGTACCGTTCTTTTTAATCCCTAAAGCCACACCGGCAGCTTGTACATATTGAGCGCCGATAATAATCTGTGGTGGCATTGCATGGAAGTCTTCTGGATATTCGTTACCCAAGACATGACCACGAGACCACAGGAACGCTTTGTAAACAGGTAGTCCGTGTTGAATCAATTGTGGAATATCACGGTAAGCAGGCATTAAAACGTCGGTTTTCTTCATCGCGGCGTTACTCCCCATCTCACTGGCTTCTTGGCCCTCAGTCGGCGCATAGAATCCTAAACGTCCTTGCCGTGTCAAAGCGTTAGAACGTTGATGTAACGTCCGTTCCCATAACATTAATTTAAAGAATTCAACGAGTTGTTCGTTTGAATATTTAGAGACAATTTCTGGTTTAATTACTTTAGCTTGACCATCCAATACTTGCACGGGCTCAAAGTCTTTCCCAAGTGCATCGCGGATCGCACCAAAATCAACAATTGGTTTTTCGTTGTCCATAAATGACACATCCCTTTCATGAACGTACAAACGTTGTGCATCGCACCACGTTCGTAATCGTTTTCATAATTACAAGTCTAATTTACCATTGCGTTTCATCTTTTGCAAGCCCTTCCAAAGAGCGAAAAGCCGGCTTTTTCTGTCCAAATGATTGTGAACTATTTAATTTGTGCTTAGTTCTGTTTTCATCTTTTTCATAACGGGCGCTACTTTTTGGCGTAGGCTTATGATAAACTAGATATTAAGTGTAAACTGCGCGATCTTAATTTTGGAGGTAATTGGAATTGATTAAAATGCGCGACATTATCCGCGAAGGTAATCACACGTTACGCGCGGAAGCAAAGCAAGTTAAATTTCCGTTGAGTGAAGCTGATCAGAAGTTGGCCAATGACATGATGGAATACTTAGAAAACAGCCAGGATCCCGAATTGGCTAAAAAATACGGACTGCGTGCCGGTGTTGGTTTAGCTGCACCGCAAGTCGACGTTTCGGAACAGATGGCTGCTGTCCTTGTTCCGAGTGAAAATGAAGATGATGAACCGGTCTTTAAAGACGTCATTATCAACCCCGTGATCATCAGTCACTCCGTCCAACCCGGCGCCTTAACTGAAGGTGAAGGTTGCTTATCCGTCGACCGTGATATTGCTGGCTACGTTATTCGACACGATCGGATTACGTTACGCTACTATAATATGGCTGGTGAAGAGAAAAAGATTCGTCTCAAGAATTATCCGGCCATTGTTTGTCAACATGAAATTGACCATCTTCATGGTATTTTATTCTACGACCATATCAATGGCGACAATCCATTTGCCGCTGATGATGATTTAGTTCTAATTTCTTAAAGTCATTTAAAAAAGCAGTCCTGAAATGTTCAGGACTGCTTTTTTGGTGCACTCGAATTCAACCGACGCAAATCTTCCAAATACTCTAAAGTGGCCTCATTCATCAAATAGGCAATATCTAAGTGGAGCTGTCCGCTGCGCAGCCACGCATCAGTCACTCGTAACGCTGGTCCAGCTTCCCGGAAAGCAACCACCTGATTGTGAATTGCGTACGCTTGCAATTCGTTATTGAATAATCGCCGAACTTCTGGCAAATCGGCCGTGACCATGCCTGGTGCATCTAGCACGTACTCAAAGGCCATCACACCACGCCCCCAGACGTCTGCGACGGGCACCGAATGAATCGCCCCCGCAACCTCTTGAATCGTCATCGCATTTGCGAGCACTTTGAATGCTGCTACCATCGCACTATCAACCGTTCGTTGGCCAGCCCGCCGAATCTTCAACGCTGCACGCTTCAGCACTTGCCGTCGCAGCAATTCATAAACGACGATTGCCATTAGTACCCCACCAATGATTGTTAACCAACTCTGCATGCTCAACCCTCAATTCTTTTTTTGTATAATGATTCACAATTTTAGGAATTTTTCATTTTATTACTTATGTTTAGCATAGCATGTTTCATCAAAAAAAATTCTTTTAACCGCTCTATTTTTGAAGAAAGTTAACATTGTATACACCCATCTCAAATTATGCTAAAATGTAAGATAATTGTTGTGTTTACACAACCTGGTGTACGGATCAAACTTTTATTTTTGCTATCTATTTAGATTACTTAGTATCTAAATAAATCTTGTTTATATTAAGGAGTTTTACGCATGATTTACAAAGTATATTACCAAGAAACCAAAGAACGGAACCCACAACGGGAAACGACCCAATCTTTGTATCTCGAAGCCGAGACCGAAGTAGCGGCACGGACCTTAGTGGAAGATAATACAGATCACAACATCGAATTTATCGAACCGTTAGAAGGTAACTTCTTGGATTACGAACAAAAAAATCCAGAGTATCACCTAACGGAGTTCAATAAATGAAACGGTTAAACGTCAAAAATAACGAAACCGCTGTTTTTGCAGTCGGCGGTTTGGGAGAAATTGGGAAAAATACCTATGGTATCCAATTTCAAGATGAGATTATTCTGATTGATGCCGGAATTAAATTCCCTGAAGATGAACTTCTCGGAATTGATTACGTTATTCCAGACTATTCTTATCTAGTTGCAAATCAGCAAAAAATAAAAGCTTTAGTGATTACGCACGGTCATGAAGATCATATCGGTGGGATTCCATTCCTATTAAAACAGATCAACGTGCCAATCTATGCCGGCCCCCTAGCCTTAGCCTTGATTAAGGGTAAGTTAGAGGAACACGGGTTATTAAAAACAACTGAATTACACGAGATCAATGAAGATACGGTGCTCAAGTTCCGTAAGACGCGTGTCTCGTTCTTCAGAACGACCCATTCAATTCCTGATACACTGGGAATCGCCGTTCAAACACCACCTGGCACGATTGTAGAGACCGGAGACTATAAGTTCGATCTGACACCAATTACTAACCAGCCGCCGAACCTTCAAAAGATGGCGCATCTCGGTGAACGTGGTGTCTTGGCGCTAATGTCAGACAGTACTAACGCCGAACGGCCAATCTGGACGAAATCTGAACGGTGGGTGGCGCAATCAATTCGCCACATTTTTGAACAAGTTGAAGGTCGAATCATCTTTGCTACCTTCGCTTCTAACATCTCGCGGATTCAAGAGGCAGCGCAGGTCGCCCTTGAACATCATCGTAAAATCGCGGTATTTGGGCGTAGTATGGAAGCAGCTATCGTCAACGGACGTGAATTAGGCTATTTAAACATCCCTGACGAAGCCATCGTTGATGCTAACGATTTACGCTCCCTCCCCGCCAATAAAGTCATGATTCTATGTACTGGTTCCCAAGGTGAACCAATGGCGGCGCTCTCGCGAATTGCCAACGGTACTCATCGCCAGATTTCTATTGAACCTGGCGACACCGTGATCTTTTCAAGTTCACCGATTCCTGGTAATACGTTAAGTGTTAACCACGTAATCAACGAACTCGAAGAAGCCGGTGCGAATGTCATTCATGGTAAAGTCAATAACATTCATACATCTGGTCATGGTGGTCAGGAAGAACAGAAACTGATGCTACGGCTGATGAAACCAAAGTTCTTTATGCCGATTCACGGTGAATATCGAATGTTGAAGATTCACACCGAACTGGCCGAACAATGTGGTGTGCCACTAGACCATAGTTTTATCCTTGAAAATGGTGATGTGCTTGCCTTTACGAAGGATTCTGCCCGGGTTGCCGGTCACTTTGGTGCTGGCGATGTCTATGTTGATGGTTCTGGAATCGGCGATATTGGCAACGTTGTGTTACGCGACCGCCAAGTGCTTTCGGAAGAAGGCTTGGTTGTTGTCGTTGCTACCATCAATTTGAACAAAAAAGAGATCCAAGCTGGTCCAGATATTCTGTCACGTGGTTTTGTCTACATGCGCGAGTCTGGCGATCTAATTAACGAAGCCCGGCGGCATGTCTTCCGTACGATCCGGCGCAAAATGAAGTCGGATAAAGCAACCGAAGCGACTATCCGCAATGCGATTATTGACGACCTGCAGAGTTTCTTATTTGATAAGACTGAACGGCACCCAATGATTCTGCCAATGTTGATTATGAACTAACTACTTGCCGGAACGATCTCGTTCCGGTTTTTTATGGTGTAAGACTGATATGAGGTGTAATTTTGATTGCTGAATACTACATTATTATTAATGAACTGGCAGGATCTGGTCACGGTAAGGTCGTTTGGGAAACCGTCAAGCCGATTCTAGAACAACGACAGATTCGATTTGAATATCGAATTTCTGAATATGCCGGCCACACAATTCGGCTCGCAAATGAGTACGTTAAAACCATTCAACGACGACCAAACGTGACCCCGGTCATTCTGGTCATTGGTGGTGATGGCACACTGAACGAGGCCTTGAATGGTATTATGCAGGTCCCACAAGCTGAACCGATCCCGCTCGCCTACATTCCTGGAGGTTCGGGCAACGACTTTGCTCGCGGTCTGGGTATGGCGACTGATCCAGCAATTGCACTTGCACAAGTACTCAACAATATGCGGCCCCGTTCGTTAAATGTTGGTTATTTCCATGAAACCTTGAAAAACGAACACCGGTATTTCGTCAACAACGTTGGTTTAGGATTTGACGCTCAAATCGTTGATGACACAAACCGTAGCAAAAAGAAGGGCCGTCTGGGTCGTTGGGCTTATCTCAGTAACATGCTGGCCGCATATTCCCAACAGGAAGGCTTCCCGCTAACCGTACACGTTAACCGGAAGCGAGACTATTATAAGCGGGCTTTCCTTTGTACAGTCTCGAACATTCCATACTTTGGTGGCGGAGTTAAAATTCTGCCTCAGGCTAATCTGCACGATGATCAGCTCGAATTGATCGTTGTCGAAGAGCCTCACTGGTGGATTATCCTCTGGTTGTTCGTCTTACTGCTACTGGGTGGCCGTCATCTTAAGTCGCGTTTCGTTCACCATTATCGCAACGCTAACTTGCACTTGTTGGTTAACTCTGTTGAAATTGGTCAGATGGATGGTCAAATTATTGGGAATCGTAATTACGACCTCTACTTGTCCACCCATCCCTACCCATTCTGGATCGACACTAGTATCCATGACCACCACTAACTCTACTGCTAAAACAATACAAATTAGCGATAAAAAGTCGTTGCGAAGATGCTCGCAACGACTTTTTTATAGGACCAAGATTGGCAATTCATACTACTTGAGCGCCATCCACTTACCGGCCAGCAATGCTAATGACCACTTAATTGACTCCCCACCCACTCGGCTAATAAAAAAGACTGCTGACCATCTCAATATGGTCACACAGTCAGTCTTGATTAATCTTAGTCCTCAGAAGCGTTGATTGCTTCCAGAAGCATGTCAAGTTGTTCACATTTACGAGATAAGTGACTCACCCGTTCTTTCAAATGCGGATAAATGGTCACAACCCGTGAGCGATCCTGTTGCCGAACGGCTAGCGTCCTTAAATGATCGAGTTCGGTATTAGCCTCTTGATATTCTTCCAGAATCTCAAAACGATTACTCACTGATAGCACTTCCTTATCACAATAGATGGTCCAATTTTTCGAATTGAAAAACGACAAACATAATATACCACAATTATTGGTAAGTTTAAATCATAAAATTCAAAAAAATTTAAATAAAAATACCCCTAACACTTAACAATATCGTGTTAGGGGTATTTGCAATTAAAATCGGCTTACTTAACCGTACCTGCAAAACTTGGCATGAAGTAAGAACTGATTGTCTGAACTTGAACGTTTTGGCCTTCAGTTGGAGCCGCAACGTATTGATTATTTCCAATATAGATGGCATCGTGATAAGTGCTACCACGACTACCCCAGAATAAAATATCTCCAGGTTGAGCATCCGCAACGGAATGCGTCGTCACATAAGATTCCTGTGCAACCGTACTATGTGGCAAGGTAATCCCAGCTGCATGTTGGTAAACATAGGAAACTAAACCAGAACAATCCATTCCCGAAAGACTCGCACCACCCCAAACATAAGGGATGTTGGCACTAGCCAACTTCAGCGCAAGGCCGGTTACAGAACCAGTAGCTAAATCACTCGTTGAACTAGTAGTGGTACTGCTACTATTAGTCGTTGCGGTACTACTTGCGGTATTGCTTGCACTGCTAGTGGCTGCTGAAGAACTACTCTGACTGGTCGTGCTTGAACTAGTCGCTGCCGAGCTACTCTGGCTCGCTGTACTCGTAGTTGATGCTGCACTAGCAGCTGTACTTGATGCTTGACTAGCCGTGCTAGTAGCAGTCGTACTGCTAGTACTAGTTGCACTCGCAGTTGAAGCGGTACTTTTACTAGTCGTTGTTGAACTAGCAGCTGATGAGGACGCGCTACTCGTTACTGAGGCACTCGCTGCAACACTCTTCGACTGACTGGTAGCAGTCGAAGAACTAGCACTACTTGCTGATACGGCTGCACTCGTTGCGACTGCTTTGACCGGTGCATTTGAGGTCGTAGCCGTTGATGAAGCAACAGAGCCGGTCGATGATGATATCGTTGACGTGCTAGTACTGCTTGCTGAGTTCGCACTGACAGCATCCTGACTTGCTGCACTGGTGCTACTTACAACGCTTGCACTCACACTTGAAACCGAACTCGCACTTGTACTTGAGGTGGAACTCGCACTAACAGCCGTCGTGGCCTTGGCAGTCGTACTCGTAGTTGACGCTGCACTAGTAGCTGACATGGTTGTTTTTTGACTCGTCTTAGCGGTCGTCTTGGTCGTTGCTCCTGGCACTTGAATGTTCTGACCCACCACAATTAAATCGCCAGAAAGACCATTTAACGTCTGGAGAGCGTGAACAGAAGTGTTGTACTTATCAGCAAGCGCCCAAAGAGTGTCACCCGCTTTAACGGTATATGTACCCTTAGTAGCGGCTTTCTTAGTTGCTGACTTAGTCGTGGCGGTCTTAGTTGCGGATCCACCAATTTGTAAGTTTTGACCAACATAAATTAAATCGATATTACCATCAGATGCTTTAATCTGGTTAAGTTTTTCAATACTCTGCACGGAAACACCGTGTTGTTGAGCGAGGCCCCAAACTGTATCGTTTGCTTTTACAGTGATTGAGGCAGCATTGGCAGCTTGGCCTGTAGCAAGCAATAAACCAACGGCACCAACCGTACTGGCTAGGACCTTGCCCGTTGTATGTGCTTGTGACATTTAATTCACTCCTTAGTTTTTGAACTCAAATTAACAGTAACAAAATCGTCTTGTGACTGAAGATTAAGAAATTCTTAACCTGCTTTTACAAATCATAATTTTATTGTAGCACAATTTACCAAAATACAAACTAGAATCGCT
This sequence comes from Lactiplantibacillus sp. 3062, assembly GCF_055413545.1. Classification (NCBI taxonomy): domain Bacteria; kingdom Bacillati; phylum Bacillota; class Bacilli; order Lactobacillales; family Lactobacillaceae; genus Lactiplantibacillus; species Lactiplantibacillus sp. 3062. The sequence goes on along the minus strand of NZ_JBVAYE010000007.1, from coordinate 61,739 downwards.
CGTTTTTTTACAAAACAGTCCGGTTATTTTGAAAAACGTTTGCCAATGCCAAAGCGGCGCATTTGGCTGTTATAGCAATGTTTATGCATATAAACGGAATGTTATCTTTTGATTACTTCAAGTAATTAGTTGCACTGTTTGGACGAGTTACGCTATTCAGTAAACCAACCAAAAAGCACATTAACCTTTTTGTAGGTTAATGTGCTTAAAGTTGCGAGCTAGATGCGAGGATCAAACAACCGATCAACTGGTTGCTGTTCATGTACTAATTTGATTGCATCACCCAATAATGGACCAACCGAAAGTTGCACCAACTTATCAAATTGTTTATCCGCTGGGATCTGAATCGTATCCGTCACGATGACTTTCTCGAACTTGGAAGCCTGTAATTTAGCCACTGCATCCTGTGAAAAGATTGCGTGAGTCGCACAGCCGTATACGGTCGCTGCTCCCGCTTGTGCTAAAGCATCTGCCGAGACATCGAACCGAGTTCCCGTATCAATCATATCATCGATCACAATGGCGACGCGCCCTTTCACATCACCAATAATACTACTTGGCACTAGGTCATCATCATCTGGGTGTCGATTATCAATAATCGCAATTGGGGCCCCCAATAGTTCTGCCATCTTACGTGCCCGCGAAACACCGGCATGATCTGGTGACACGACGACGAGATTATCGGTAATGCCGCGATCTTTAAAATAACTTGCCAAGAGTGGGGCCGCAAATAAATGATCAACCGGAATATCAAAGAATCCTTGAATCTGTGCGGCGTGCAAATCGACCGTCAAGACTCGACTGGCCCGGTCCTTTTCCAATAACGTTGCAATTAATTTCGCAGTAATGGGCTCACGTGAACGCGCTTTGCGATCTTGACGTGAGTACCCGTAATAAGGAATAACCACGTTAATCTGACTGGCACTAGCACGTCTTAAGGCATCGATCATGATCAATAATTCTAATATTGTATCATTGACCGGTTCCGAAATAGATTGAATGACGAAAACTTCCGCCCCACGAATACTTTCTTCGATGTTGATCTGAATTTCACCATCACTAAACCGCTTTACGGAACTTTTGCCGAGTGGAATTCCGACCCGCTGCGCAATTTTTTCGGCTAACGGTAGGTTCGAATTCAGGGCAAACAGTTTCAGTTTGGCATAAGATTGATCTGTTGACATAACGACCTCCATAAAAGTTGTTTGATGATTTCGCTACTTTGATTATAGCAGTAACCACGGCTAAAAACCGCACACAAGCAAATTTTCTTGCATAATGAGCGTCGCCGACAATGTGTCGTTCACCGTAATTTCAGTTGCAATAACCAATTAATTATCAATTAGCTACTTGCGGCATGAAATTAGCTGGCGTGATACCATTCATGCCAATCATCGGATCGATTCGGCCAGCGCTGACTAGCGCTGGGGTCAAAATTGTTGGTCCAGCAGACTGGGAACTCGGTTCCTGAGTTTTTTCAGTGGCCGACTCCTCGTCAGAAGCAACTTTCTTAACCGCCGTCGCTTTTTCGCTGGCTGGCATTGCCTCTGCTTGGTCAGTAGTCGCAATAGTGGCCGTTTCATCGGATACGGTATCCCCGCCAAAGACTTGTTGTAACCGTTTCGTCAGTGTGGTTTGGCGATTAACCGATTCATTGGTAACGCTCCGCTCAAATGATTGACTATCACCTAACAGGATCAGCATTTGTTCAGCACGTGTCACGGCAGTATACAGTAGATTGCGTTGTAGCATCCGTGCAAATTGTGGTACCAGTGGCAGAATCACCATTTTAAACTGGCTCCCTTGAGACTTGTGGATCGACATACTGTACGCTAATGTCAATCGATTCCATTCATTGCGTTGATAAGTCACTTCATTTTGATCAAAGGCAATCGTGATCTGGTCTTTCTTCGATTCATTGTGAGAATCATTTGCCAGATCGATACCGACGATTTTACCAATGTCGCCATTAAAAACATTATCCTCGGGTGAATTAACGAGGTGCAGGACCTTATCACCGACCCGAAAATCTTGACCGTTATACGTTAGATGCTTCTGATGGGCACTCTTCAACGGATTAAAGATTTTCTGAACCGTGGTATTCAGCTGATCGATCCCGGCAGTGCCGCGATACATCGGGGCCAGAATTTGTACCTCCTCAGCACTGAAGCCCTTCGCCTTGGCACGTGCCACAACTTGTTCAACAATGTGATTGACTTGATAAGCGTTGCAGGCAATAAATGAGCGATCCGGTTGGTTGACGGCAAAATCGGCCGGTAAATGACCATCTTTGATGGCGTGGGCCAACGGAATAATACTGGAATCATTGCCCTGCCGGTAGATTGTCGTTAACTCAATTTGGGGCAGTTCACTAAACTGCAATAAATCATGAAACACTTGCCCGGCTCCTACCGATGGCAGTTGATCCTTATCGCCAACAAGAATGACTTGCATGTGACTTGGAATCGCCGTCAGTAACTGCTGAAACAGTACCGTGTCAACCATCGACATTTCGTCAATAATCAGGAGGCCCCCATCTAATTCCTTACTAGGCTCCTCGGGACCATCTTCACGCCCCGTCAACCCAAGCAACCGATGAATAGTACTAGCTGGGAGCCCAGTCGTTTCAGCCATCCGCTTGGCTGCCCGTCCAGTCGGTGCCGCCAGCAGGATTGGAAAAGGCTTATCCTTATACTGATTGATATCTAGTGCAACGTCGTGTAATTCCGCATAGAGCGCGACTAAGCCACGGATAATGGTCGTTTTACCAGTCCCCGGTCCCCCAGTTAGTAGAAAAACAGGCGCCGTAATCGCCGCTTTTAGTGCTTCGGTTTGTGATTCATCATAAGTAATGTTGCTAGCTCGACCGACATGCTCGATAGCATGATCCACGGCACGTTCAGACAATTTTTCATCATTATCGGCGGCTAACAACCGTTGTAAATGTTCCGCAACGCGCCACTCGGCTTCATAGAGGCCGCGCAAGTAGATACGATTCTCGTCACCCACGATTTTATTTTCCTTCGCCAAGACGACCAACTGATCAGCCAGCTTCGAAGGATCAATTTGAACATTGCGAGCATTCTCAAGTAGTTGCAACGTTTGATTCAGCAACGGTTGAGCCGTGGTATACGTATCACCGTTTTCCACGCACAGCTCATTAATCTCAGTCAATAGGGCCGCCTTTAACCGGTCATCCGCTTGGGGATCAATTTTAAGTTGGGCCGCAATTTGATCCGCTTTTTTGAACCCGACGCCTTTGATATCCTCAACCAAACAGTACGGATTCTCTTGAATCTTAGCCAAAGTGTCACCTTGATAGCGTGCATAGATGGCCGCAGCTAACCGACTCCCAAAACCGTACGCATTAAGTCCGATGATAGTTTGCTCCAAACCGTTATTGACCGTGAGCGTGTCGATCAAAGTCGTCTGAACGCTGGCCCGAAGTCCGATTGGTTTTAAAACCTTCGGATCAGCTAAAATTTGATCAATGGCGTCTTCGCCCAAAGTATCGACGATTCGCTCAGCAGTCCGCTTACCCAACCCAGGAAAATCACTACCAGATAGATAGGCAATCAAGCCTGCGCGTGTCGTGGGCGTTTCATTTTGATAATTATCCGCTTGAAACTGAACCCCGTATTTGGGATGCGTGACCGTTTTACCGGTAAAACGATACGTTGTCTCCTCCTGAATATCCGCAAAATTTCCAGTAACAACGATCTCATCTTCCGACCAATCAATGTTCTGTTCAGTTACTTTGACTAATAAGACTTTATAAAAACTATCGGCACTGCTAAAAAAAACGGCAGCGACTTTACCGACGATAAAGTGTGTGACCGGTTCCCGACCAATATCGTCGGAAAATAAATGTGCTTGTTCGTCCGTCACGGAAATCCTCCTAAATTAGTGATTTTGATTATCTGCTTGTGCGGCTAACATTTTTTCAATATCCGTTAGCTGTTGCTGATGACTTTTAAAATATTGACTGTCCAATTTCTGCGCGCGTTCAAACCAGGTGGCATACGGTTTTCCCAGTACCATTGCGGTCAGTCCAAGGTTAAAAGCAGCTCGCCCAGATTGCGAATCAATCTTATATGCGCGTTGATAGTAATCCGATGCTTGCTGATTATTGCCTAACGCAAGTAATATGTCTGCTACTAACAAATTAGCGTCAAGTTGTTGTGGACGTGCCTCTTGAGCCGTAATGGCCCAGACCAGGGCATGTTGGTAATCGTGTTGGGCCATTAAAGCTTGTGCACTCATTAAATAAGCATCCTGTTTTAGTTGATCATCCGTAATTTGTTGATAATATGGTAACGCTTTGTCATAAGTTTGAGCTTGATAATAGACATTTCCCAACGCATAACGCAGGTAGTCGGCTGCGGGTTGTTGGTGGTCAAACTTTCCCAACGCCTTCATTGCTAACGCCTCTGCCTGTTCAAAATCTTGACCAGCCGTTAATAATACCACTAGTTCATAATAAGCATGGTAGTCCTCGGGCTGTGCATCAATCTTGCCAATGAGTTGATGGACTAGTGCTTGCTGTTTAGCTTTGCTAGGACGTGATGTTTTTGCCATCCGAACCACTTCCTTCTATATTAAATCGTATCAGTTGCATCGGGCCGCCGTGATAGGTATGAGGTGTCATTCCAATCTAATAGCTTAAAATGTTGACCACGGTCACGCGTCTCTAAAATTGTTGTTGACGTATTCGACAAGCCACCCCGTTGCCGTAACGTCGCCAGTGTCGCTCCCAGTAATGAGTTGACCAAGGCATTCAAGGCCGCACCATGACTAACGATCAAAACATTGTCATCGCGACGTGGATTTGCTTGAACAATTTGCTTAATAGCGGGAGTCATCCGCTTCAGCAGTTGTTGAAAGCTCTCCCCTTGAATCGCTGTCGGGTCATACTGATCCGGATGATTTCGAAACGCGTCGAATTCGGCCGGATACGTAGCTTCAACATCCGTGAAGGCCATTCCTTCCATCTTACCGAGATTGAACTCCCGTAAACGACTCAGTACCGTTATGGGTAACTCTGATTGTGTCAAATCATTACGTAGTGTCATCGCTGTATCACGCGCCCGTTTTAACGGACTGACATAGATATGACTAAACCGAATATCCTGGAGCGCCGCTGCCAATTCATGAATTTCTTGATAACTAGTCGGTAATAATGGTGAATCTCCCTGAGAGCCTTGATAGCGCCCCTCAAGATTCCACTCTGTTTTCCCATGGCGAACAAATAATAGTTTTGTCAATTGCTTACTTCCTTACTCTAGTGTCTTGATTTGATCTTATTTTCGAGCAATGGCCCCTCCAAACTGAATAACGGTTGCGATGATTCAGCAGTATCATTGCAACTCATAGTCAATCGCCGTTAGGCCAACCCTGTTAATACTTCAAATGACGTGGCGGATGGTCGTGATACTTCGTCACGCTCGCAACACGTCTTACGTTCTATATTATGACAGTTTTCAGACTGATTTTCAAAATCTGTTCACGAATTTTAACGATCATCACGCTATTATTTGATAAACGCGATCAGTTGACCGGGCATGGTATCTTTTAGCCACTAAGTATGCAACTGCTACGCCATACTGCCAATGGCTGTTATTCACCGTACTACTCAGCCGTAAGAGTAAATCGTCGTTTTTTCAATCTACTTAATAAAAATATAATTATGTAAACTAAATCAGCCGAACCAAGTTCAACTCCAGCATTACCCTGCTTTAACAAAAAAGTGGTAAGTAGCTTTGAAACACTACTTACCACCACTAATTATTATGCAGCGGGCACAATCGCCAAGGTCCAAGTAATAATGCTTTGATACTCACCAGGCGTTGCCAATGGTGTTGCTGGTAACTGTAATGAACTAGGTGCCACATCAAAAGTTTGACTCTGATGACCAGTTTGCCGGTAAACGCTGGTTGTCGAACCATCCGTTGGTATCGTTTGATTGAGCACTCCCGTCGAGTCTTTGAGCATTAACCGAGCCGTCTTGATTGTTGTATTTTCAGCAGTAAAGGGACTCAGACTCGCCATTAACTGCCAGTCAGCCCCAACAGTCCGGTCATCAACCACGGCCAACCGATAGTCATTATTACCGTCATAACCGTCATTAGCTTTTACGGCCGTCGGGTCTGTCGCCAAGTCAGTACCTTGTGCGAGTCGCTGCAGATTTAACGTTCCAAAATTAAAATTAGGAACGGCACTCAATGATAACCGACCACCACTCTTAACTGTTAGCAAAGCGGCGTTGGTCGTCACCGTCTGTGGCTTGCCATTGACCGGATAGCTTAGACTCGCATAGTAGGCCGTTCCATCATCATCCGCATTGGTCGGTACCTTGACCGTATAACTCGTATCCGTGACATTGAGGGCTGTAGCCTTACCATTCTTGACACGATACCAATTGCTAACAGTCACCCCCTCGGGCAATGCTGGTAATGTAAATGTTGCCGGCGTCCCTTCTACGACCGTCACATCTTGTAACGCTCCAACCAAAATTTTGACGCTATCACTCAGACCATTAGAGGTTCCGGTAATCGTGACAGTTCCGTGATCATCCGCTTTTCCGGAATTATCCGTGGCGGCATCCGCTGCGGTCACATTCCCATATTCATCAACTGCCGCAAGTGACGGGTCACTACTCTTCCAAGTAATTGGATCCGTTGCTTCCTCTGGCGTCAGTGCTGCATGTACCATGGTCGTTTGTGCATTATTGAGCCACGCGTCATCACTCGTCACTTTGATGCCAGTCGTTACCACCCGGGCTGGCGTGACCGTCACTTTCGCGATTTTGGACCAATAATCAGGAAACGCCCCAACACCAGAGAAATCATACTGGACCTGAAAATAAAGATGCGTTGTTTTGGTCACTTGCGGCGCATTGAAAGTATAGGTTCGACTATTAGTGCCAATCTTCTGATAGGTTTGCCCCTCATCCGTCGATTCCCACCAAACGTACTTGCGACCACTCAACAGACTTGTCGCCGCCTCAAGCGCACTGCGCTGAGCCCGAACCGACAGCGTTACTGAGTTGCCACCAATCACATTTGAATCGATTGGCTGTTGTGAAAAACCGCCCGATAGATTCAAGCCTAAGACGGAACTCGGTGGACTGCTTGGCGATTGGGGCGCCGTTTTGGCTGCTAAGGCACTCGTGACGATACCTAAACCAACCAGCATACTTATCACCATTAGGCCACAAGCCTTGATCAACTTTCTCATCGTTCCTCACTCCTTACGCGAACGCCGCTGGCCAAACCAGTACGCCGCCATTAGAAGTGCTAAGAGAATGACTAGTGCCACTGCACCCCACAGCCACCAGTTGACCTGACGCGGTCCAACCAGATGATGATTATGTTGTTGCGCCCGTTCTGCAGTCAAGGTAAAGTCACGGGTGAAATCCCAGACACGCTGGCCGCTCGTTAGATGCAATTTTAGTCGGTACTTCCCTGCGGCTAAGTTTTGCGTGCCCAACGCGACTTGATAGTTAAACCAGCTATTCGGTGCCATTGATCCTGATTTAAGTTGCTGCGTGGCAACGGTTTTTCCCGTCGTGCGTTGAATAACGCGTGCTTGAATTTTGAGTTGTCCAAAAAGTGTCGGCGTCAGATTACGGAGTTTGGCAAAGAGTACTGGTTGCCCATTGGTGGGCGTCACTTTGACTTCATCGAGGACTAACTTAACTGGAATCGTCACTTGCGGCTGACACCAAAGCGCCACCGCTGTAACCTCTGCATAGCGATTCTTCAACATAAAACCTTGACTCGTCGTTGGCCGGGCCGCATTGGCGGTTGGATTGGTGACAAAGAGGCCACCTAACACCTCCCCTTGGAACCCAGACTTGGGAATCGTGGTCTTAAAAGCCACCGTTTTCGCTTGATGAGCCGCTAACTTAACTACGACGCCACTTGACGTCATGTCAGTAAACGTCGTCGTGGCAGATGGGTCATGCCGCTTAGACGGCACGTACGCGACGCTGCCTGCATCTGAGGTCGTTGCGTTGACCGGTGTTACCTGCAACGTAATTGCTGATTTACCAGGATTGCTGACGGAGACTCTGAACGTTGACGTCGTTCCCGGCGTGACCTTCATATTAAAGTAACCCGCCTGCTTATCTAGTTGATCCTTGGGCAGTAAGGGTGTCAGAATAAAACCCGATGCGGGTGTGTTAGATGCCGCTTGACCAGGTAATGACCCTAAAAGCCCGCCTAGTAGCAATGCCAACACTAATAACCACCACTGACCGATTTGTTTCCATCGCATTCTAAACACCCCCACTTCACTTAATCATTGAATAACGACGCGCGATGATCAGCTGAACCTATGAAGCTGCTTTTGGTGTTGCTGCAGCAGCTGCTGGTGCATTTTGAAGCGTCCAGTAAAGCGTTGCTGTGTAAGTTCCAGCAGAAATATTGGACTGCTTACCGACTTGCAATGAACTGCTCGTGGCAGTCGTCGCTGTATTTGAACCTTCACCACTATCTGCAGCAGCATTCCATAACGTTTGTGGGCTCGCGACCCATCCGTTTGTCACTTCGCTCTGATTCAAACTCAATGCGGTCGGCGCGGCAGTATTAGCATTGTCAGCGTTACCCTTGGTCATATTCAAATTCAATGTGGCCGAGTCAACTTTAGCCGCTCCCGAACTAAACGGTCCCATCCCAACTGTCAACGTCCAGCCAGCATGATTTCCCCGAAAGTCGCTAACGTTTAAATTGCCACTACCATTGCCATCATAGCCACTGCCTCCCGACGTATTGCTACTTGTTGCATTTAACGTTGTGGCAGCAGATGCAATATTCTTAACGTTGGTCGAACTTAACGCGATATTTGGCACAGCATCCAACGTTAATTCACCGGGCATAACCGTAAATTGTGCATTCGATAACGCTTCCGCATTACCCGTGCTATCCGCAACATAACCAGACGAAACTGTCGTCAAATTGTTGCTTGCTGTTCCGGGTCCGGCCGCTAACGCCGCTAGGGGCATTAGCGCAAGTGATAGTAAAGTTGCGCCACCACTCAACCCGGTCATTAATTTAAAAGTTCGCATGTTGCTTCCTCCTTCTCAATCGACTGCTTTTCCAGTCGCCTGCTACCATATTAGTTTACTAATCACTTTATGATTCCGCTTTCACCGTCCTCTTCCCCTGACGCCAACCATAGTTTATCATGTATACCAATCGAAACTGTGGGTTATGTTTTGATTCATTAACTTTCCATATTAATTAAACGCCTGGTGATAACCGGCCACAACGTGGATACCCAGTCACCCTTGTAACCAAAAAAACATCAAGGCCCGTTGTCCTTGATGTTTTTACATCATTAATTCATTTATTTTTTTAACGCTTCATCTAACGCAATAACGCCCTTAACTGGACCAACCACAGTAATCACATCATGGAGGGCCATCATATCCGTCGGCTTGGGCGAGACATCAATGTGTTTCTCGTGTTTGATTGCAATTACCGTCAGACCAAAACGTTGCCGGATCTTTAAATCGATCAGATTCTGATTAACAAAGTTCGGATCCGTAATCTCGATTGCGGCCAACGTATACTCATCACTTAAGTCAATAAAGTTTAAAATATGGTTGGAAAGGATGCGGTGGGCAATGCCCTGACCCATATCACGTTCCGGAAATACGACTTGGTCAGCGCCGACCCGTTCAAGGACCCGCCCCTGGTCGCTAGTTTCGGCCTTGGCGATGACCTTTTTCGCCCCCTGCTCCTTGCTCAACATCGTCGTCAGAATACTGGCTTCCATATTATTGCCAATCCCAATAATCACATAATCAAACGTATCGACGTTCAAATCACGCAACACCTGCTCGTCACGGGTATCAGCAATCATTGTCTGTGTCGCCACGTCCATTAGCTCGTTAACTGGTTCTTCGTTAATATCAACGGCCAAAACATCCTGATGAGCTGCGGCAAGCGCCCGAACAACACTCTCACCAAACCGTCCTAGACCAAATACAGCAAAACTTTTTCGCATGTTGCCCACCTAACCAATCAAAATATTTTCTGCCGGATAACGGATCAAGTTCACCCTAGCTTGACGTCTGGAAAGCGCGTAGAGTGACGTGAAGATCCCCACCCGGCCAATAAACATTAGCATCATGATTACAATCTTCCCAATCAAAGTCAGATTGGGCGTCAATCCCAAACTGAGTCCGACGGTTCCAAATGCTGATAACACTTCAAACAAAACGTATTCCAACCCGAAGCCCTTCGGAATTTTTTCAGTCTGCGTTAAGATCAGTGTTGCCACTGTCAGCACAATACTAGCCAAGAAAATCAGCATTAGCGCCCGATTGATATTCTCCTGACTAAAACGACGATGACTAAACTCAACATCACGGCGACCACGTAGCTGGGCAATACTTTGGAACATCAAAACGCCAAACGTTGTCGTCTTGATCCCACCCGCAGTCGATCCAGGCGTCCCACCAACGAACATCAGAATCATAATGACCAATAAACTCCCCGCTTGCAATCCTTGAGTAGGCATTGTGATTAAACCCGCTGTCCGGGGGGTAACACTTAAAAACAGCGTATTGATCGTTCGGTTGACCCACGACATTCCGGTTGGCAACAGTTCCAAGTCACGTTCAGTGATCAACAACAAGACAAAACCGATGACAAATAAACTGAAAGTTGTGAGTAAGGTCAGTTTGGAATTTAAAGTCAGTCGCTTACGCGTATGGTACAGCAGCACGTCACGCCAAACTAAAAATCCAAGGCCACCCGCAATAATTAGGATCATCGTGACCGTCAAGACGTATGGATCATTACGAAAGCCTTGCAGACTATCGCCAAACACATCAAAACCGGCATTACAAAATGACATAACCGCATGGTATAGTGACACATACAATCCGTGACGCCAACCAAATCGAGGTACAAAATCAATTGCGAGCAACCCAAGACCGCCTAGCTGAAAGAGCAGTGACAAACCCACGACATACTTCATAACGCTTTTAGTATCACTCAATCGTTCCAAATTCAGGGAGGCCTTGACCATCAACTGCGTAGAGAGACCGATCTGACGACGCATAATATTAAAGAGGAGTACCGCAAAGGTCATGTAGCCCAGCGCACCGACCTCCGAAAGTACCAGAATCACCAATTGACCAAACGTTGTCCAGTGCGCAGCAGTATTGACGACGGTCAGCCCAGTAATACATGTCGCTGATGCCGACGTAAACAACACATCGATCAACGACGTGTGCACGTTTGCTGGCGTCGCCCATGGGAGGCTCAGTAAGACTGTCCCAATCAGAATTAAGATAATAAAACCGGCTACCATTTTCTTAGATAGCGTATCAAAAAATTTAAAATGTGCTAATTGTCTCATAATCATTCCATCCCACAACAGCTTATCGATTATAACCAATCAGTCCGATTGATCATACTCCATTTAGCTTAATCAACCTAGCCAAGAAAAGCAAGTCCGACCTAAGCTTTGACGTACGCCGGCCACGGCCGACCCAATACATACAAAAAAACCGCTAATCAAGCTCAGCTTGATCAGCGGTAAACCAATTACGAACTAAACATACTGTAAGACGCGCTCATCATTATAAGCAGCGTCAATCATACCGGAACCTAAGCATTCCTCACCGTTGTAGAAGACAACGGCCTGTCCAGGAGTAATCGCCCGAACTGGATCATCAAAAGTCACGGTAACTTCCGTGTGGTCATCATTAAAATGCACCGTCACACCAGAATCTTTTTGCCGGTAACGGAACTTTGCCGTCACGTGGAAGTCATTACCTAAGTCTTCATCAGTCACAAAGTGTAAATCGGACGCCTTTAAGTGGGTCGCGTACAGGTGCGGATTATGGTAGCCCTTGCCAACATACAGAATATTCTTCTTCAAATCTTTGCCGACCACGAACCATGGCTCGTTATCCTCGCCATCACCACCGATACCAAGTCCGCGGCGCTGGCCGATCGTGTAATACATCAGCCCGGCGTGCTCACCCTTCACCTGACCATCGAAAGTCATCATCTTACCGGGCGTTGCTGGTAAGTAATGGCCTAGGAATTCCTTGAAGTTCTTTTCGCCAATGAAGCAGATCCCAACGGAGTCCTTCTTCTTAGCTGTTGCCAAGCCCGCGTTTAAAGCAAGCTTACGAACGTCAGGCTTCACCATTTCGCCAAGTGGGAACATCACCTTTTGTAAGGTCTTCGAATCCAGCTGACTTAAGAAATAAGTTTGGTCCTTGTTGCTGTCAACACCACGCAAAAGGTGCATCGTGCCATCTTCATCATGTTGTAACCGCGCGTAATGACCAGTGGCAATGTAATCCGCCCCTAAATCCATCGCGTAATCTAAAAACGCCTTAAACTTAATTTCTTTGTTGCAGATAACATCGGGGTTCGGTGTGCGGCCCTTCTTGTATTCGTCTAAGAAGTACGTGAAGACCCGGTCCCAATATTCCTTCTCGAAGTTAATCGAGTAATAAGGAATCCCAATTTTATCTGCCACTTTGGCAACATCTTTATAATCTTCGGTCGCGGTACAGACACCATTTTCGTCCGTATCGTCCCAATTCTTCATAAACACGCCCACCACGTCATAACCTTGCTGCTTCAAGAGCAACGCCACTACGGATGAATCAACACCACCACTCATGCCGACAACGACACGCGTGTTACTGTGATCAGTCATACTTTTCACCATCATTTCCAAAAGATTCTGGAGAATCCACGATTTGAAGGTCGTACAAGTCCAGTAATTTCCATTATAACAAAGAAAACTCCGGCTGCAAGCCAGGCGTTCCCTGATTAGTCCGTCGTGAGGACATCCCGTTCAATAAAGTTAGCTAAAATATACCGTAATTGTTCAACAGCTTCCGGATGGGCGTCATTTTTGAAAATATTTGCCCGTTGGACACCATTGCCCGTTACCGTCGTCATCTTAAACCCAGTCAAATCCGCATTGACTGTCATCTTCAGCTTGAAAGCCGCTTGATAGGGTGAAGTGGGATCCAAGGAACGTTCAAAACTAAACGCGCCCGAGCGACCCTTCACAAAACCCAAATCCATCAACGTGTATTTCTTGACCGTTGGACTCAGCGTATACGTCTTAGTATCCCCATCTAGTTTAACCGTTGTTGTGTATGCCATCGTCACGCCCCCTGCTTTTTTAATAAGCGCTGCGTCGTCTTCGTCAGCACCGTTACAAACTGATCCAGATCAGCCTTAGTAGTATAGCGACCAAAGCTCAACCGAATCGACTCGCTGATCCGGGGAGAGTCTTCACCATACATTGCAATTAAAACGTGTGATGGTTCTAGGCTCCCCGCCGTACATGCGGAGCCCCCAGAAACTGCGACACCACCTAAGTCCAGGTTAGTTTGCATTGTATAGGTCGATACCCCTTTGATCCATAAGTTCAAAACGTGTTGCAAATTATGCTCACCGAGGGACCCGTTGACTTCAAAATCAACTCCGTTAGCCGTTAACTGGTCAACGATGTATTGCTTGAACTCACGATACTTAGCCTGCCGGTGGGCTTTCTCAGCGGTCGTCAGTTCTTGCACGGCCGTGGCAAAGCCCGCGATTGCCGGGATATTTTCAGTACCGGCACGGCGCTTATCTTCCTGTTCGCCACCCTTGACAAAGCTAGGAAAGTTAATGCCATTGCGTCTATACAAGAAGCCCAAGAATTTAGGCCCATTGATTTTATGTGCTGAGGTGGACAACATGTCAATATGATCCCGTTGCACATCAATATCCAACAACCCGTAGGCCTGCACTGCATCCGTATGGAACCATGCCTGGTGATCCTTTAACAATTCACCAATTTCATGGATTGGCATCTGTGAACCAACTTCATTATTCCCGGTCATGATTGAGACGAGAATCGTATCAGGACGTAGTGCCGCCTTCAAATCATCCAGACTAATTTGTCCCTGTTCATTCACGGGTAAATAAGTAATCTCAAACCCATGTTCTGCCAAAAAAGCAGTCGATTTAAGAATTGCTTGATGTTCGATTGCCGTCGTAATAATATGCTTGCCTAAATGTTGGCGCGTCCACGCGGTCTGCATCACCGCCGTATTATCACTTTCTGTACCACCACTGGTAAAGATAATGTCATCGTCAGCTGCGTTAATGCTTTGGGCAATCACGTGCCGACTATCGTCTAAAACTTCACGGGCGGCCCGACCGAATGCGTGGGTGCTTGAGGCATTGCCAAACGTATTCGTCATTTGATCCGTCATCGTCTGAATAACGGACGCTGCCATTGGGGTCGTTGCCGCATTGTCTAGGTACACTTGCTTCATTACATCATACTTCCTTCTAAATAATTCTTAGTTATTAGCATCGCTGCGATACATCTGACTAATTTTGCGCCGCAAATAATGCAAGTAACATCGCTGCGGACTGCTTACCCGCTTCCAGGATAAATTCGTCAAAACTAACACCGGCATTTTCATCACCGACATCGGACATCGCGCGAATCACCACATATGGCGTCTGGAACTGGTGACAAGCTTGACCAATTGCGGCGCCCTCCATTTCACTAGATAGTGCTTCTGGAAAGTGTGCTAAAATCTTATCGGTAGCCGCCTTATCTGCGATAAATTGGTCACCGGAAACAATCAGTCCAGTCTTGGCATTCAAACCGGTTGCCTTGGCCGCCGCCATGATTTGCTTTACCCAATTGGCATCCGTTTCGTAGTATAGTGGCTGTTGTGGTAATTGGCCATATTCGTAGTCAAAGGCCGTCGCATCAACATCGTGATAAGCAGTTGCCTTAGCTACGACAACGTCACCGACATGCAAACCAGCGCCAATCCCACCTGCAGAACCAGAGTTGATGACAACGTCCACATCAAAGTTAGTAATCATTAAAGCCGTAGTCATACCAGCTTGCACTTTACCAATGCCTGATTGCACTAAGACAACTTCCTGCTGATCAATTGTCCCATCATAGAACGTAATATCCTTAATATTAACGATCTTTTCGTCTTGCAAAGCGTCCCGTAACGTTTTAAGTTCTTCTTCCATCGCACAAATAATTCCAAATTTCATGTGAGCCTAGCGCCTACTTTCTATGGTGTTAAAAATAAAATTAAAAAGACAATAATAATCCCAACGACTAGTCCAGCAATCGCCCAATTCAATTTGCGGGCTAGCCGTTTCGTCTTGGCTTCTTCAACAGCCCGGTTGTTCTCAGCAGCATACGCTTGTCTGGATGCACTGGGTTCAGCCGTTGGTGATTCTTGCTCCTGAGTATCGTGACCAGTTGGCTGGCTACGTTGTTGTCGATATTGCTGTCTGGTGAGTCGATCATCATCTGCCACTATGCTTCAACTCCTAACTCAGGGTGACTTTGCCAGTACCAAATCGCCATTACGGTTTTGGCATCCTGAATCTGACCAGTCTGAACTTGACTGACAGCCGTCGCGAGGTCCAGCTTGATGAGCCTAATTTGTTCGTCAGGGTCTTGTGGGAATGCCGTTGCAACCGCACTCAGACCGGTAGCAACGTACAACTTCATTAGTTCGTCCGTAAACCCGGGTGACGTGTAGAATTGGGCGACTGCTTCTAAGTGCTGAGCTGTCAATCGTGTTTCCTCATTTAATTCGCGGACGGCCGCCTGGTCCATGGTCTCACCGGATTCGACCTTACCAGCTGGAATCTCGACGGTCAGCCCACCGGTTGCAGCGCGCCACTGTTGTTCAACAATCATTTTATGTTGCGCGGTAATCATCAGCATTGCGACGGCCGGCTGGTGTCGCACAATTTCACGTGTTGCCGTCGTTTGATCTGGTAAAGTGACTTCTTGTCGTTCGACCTGTACCAACCCGCCTTGATAAACCAACTGACGACTCTGAACCCGTTCCTCAAATGTCATTGATCAAGAACCCCTTTCAGTGTCTGCTCTCTCAATAAGGATACCGATTTTTTAGCTCGATTGCAATTTTCAACTGGGCGATTTCGGTAATTTTAACGAACCCGCAAAAAATGGGCTAACGAGCGACCAATTTGGCTCCTTAACCCATTTTTCCAATTCTTAAAATCAAGCGGACCAATTGACACTAATCGCCATTAGGCCTTTGCAAGGTTAGCGACGAAATCTTCATAAGCAACCTGCTCACCAGTTTCCGTTGCGGTAGCTGGGCTGTAGTCGCCCTGAAGCGCATCTTCTAATGGCAAAGTCACGATCCGGACGAACGTCGCGTTACCGATCAATTCCATCCAGTATTCTTCATCGGCACCTTGGTGAACAACGGTTTTGACCATCCCACCAGGATTGGTGACGTGGATTTCTTGATTAAAATCGGTACTTTCTTGGTGTAATAACACGTACATCAATGAGGAAGCCGACATCGCAGTCCCACAAGCATTGGTAAAACCAACCCCGCGTTCAAACGTGCGTACAAAAATTGAATTTGGTCCTAAGACTTCCACAAAACTAACGTTGACGCCATCAGGGAAAATTTGGTTTTTACCATCATTCATCCATTCACCGATACGTCCTAATTCGGGGCCAACCAACGTATCATGGTCAACGAACGCAATCAAATGCGGATTAGGCACCGCCACAGCTGAGAATTTCAAGTCAGCAGACAGCGCTGGAATCTTTTCATTAATAATTGTCGTCGCATCGTTATTCGCATGCATGCCAAGTGTCTGCGCGTCGAAAGTTACGGGTGAAATTTCAACACTGTAAGCTGGGACGTGGGCCGCAAAATCAGCAACGGCCTGCACCTTTAAGTCCGCATACATCGTCTGAACCCGGAAGTCTTCCTGACTATTTTGCGTGCCCAAATAACGAGCAACGGTCCGTAGCCCATTACCGCACATGCTAGCTTCCGTCCCGTCCGCATTAATGACCCGCATCCGACCAAGTACTTGTGGATGTTCTGATTTATCAACAACCAACACGCCATCAGCGCCATCGTACAAACCTGCGCCGTCACGTTTACAAATGTTAATTGCCAATTGCTTCAAATCCGCATCCGATAACGGTGCTTGAAATTGTGTTTGATCCAATAAATAAAAATCGTTACCAGAACCGTGTACCTTGATCATTTTCACAGCCATCAACATCCTATCTATATAAAATCGACCTTAATTTAAACTACTTCATTATCATACTGACTTTTTTATGAAAATTCAATTGCAAAGGACCATTTCTCATAATAACCATTCGAGTGACCAGGTCCAGCACTTGAATTGTTCAATAAATCACTGACGCTGTCATCGATCAGCACGTGCACTCCTGTTTAACACTATGAGTGCGGCCGGGTCGCTGTCGTGGGTTGCCGTTTAGCCAACGCTTGGTTAATCTTGGTAACCTTCAAATATTGATTGAAGCGGACCGTACCCCAGAGTACTAGGTAGACACCTGTGAACAAACCCCAGAAAACAATCGTCACGTGCCAGTGATTAAAACCTAACATACCAATGACAAGAACTAACGTACCACCAACATGCAACAATAACGCTCCTAATTCTGATAGTTGTTCAACGTCAAATATTAAGGTCAGCAACCCAATCAACGAACTCATCACCAATACACTCACGATATTCATTGGCGTGGGACGCGTCGCCTGAACTCCCAATGCAAGCAGAACAAGGTAGGCAACCGCACCATAACCACACCCACTCATTATTCGCCGTAAGAAAACCTTCATCGCTATCCTCCTAAACCCCTAAACTAGTCATCAGTGACTTTACATACTTCCGGCTCACCTCAGTTTTAACCTGATTAGTCAATCTTGCCGTCATATTACCCGAAAAGCTATCACTCAAGGTTATTAGATGGTTAAGATTCAGAACAGCATGTTTCGAAACTTGAACAAAGTCAGAGTTTGCCAGTCGTTGCCGAAAATGGATCAGTGGCTCCTTACTGGTCACGATGCCTGTCTGTGTGTAAATCATCAGCTGACCATGTTGGACATCCGCCAGAATAATATCGATGATTTTTACCATCATCAATTGCTCGGTCGTTTTCACCGGTAAGATCGCCGGTTGCCCTGTTTCAAATTGGTCAATGTACGTCATCAGCACTCGAACTGGCTGATTCAGTACCGGTGCCTTAACTAACACCTCCGGCTGTGTTGCCGCTACCTGTTCATCCTGTATAAACTGACTTTGGACCACCTTGACCACCCCATTTTAATTTAGTCGTTGTATGCGACGTCGCTGTCGATACGGTGCTATCAACACTGCTAACAAGCAGCCTAAAAAGATATATCCCATTATCTGATATGTTTGGGAGGTCGTCAATAATCCTGACCAGTTCAGTCGGACACCCATCAATCGTTCAAAATAGGCTTGTGCCGTCATTTGATGATTGAAAACATGGTTGAGCGTGTCGGACATTAATGCTTGCCGATATAGCGACGCCACGTAACTTCCTGGTGTCAGTTTGACTAAAGTCTGAGCAAATGACGGTAACGACCCAACCGGAATATAGATTCCAACTAAAAAGCCAGCCGCAGTGCCGAGAATCGTTGCTATTTTACCAAGATTATCAACTGCTCGGACCCGCTTCAAAATAACCGCATTGACCAGGGTCGCAAAGGCGGCGCTAACGATAATCAAACCAAAGACGGCCAACAATTCTGAGCCGGAGATGGTTAAGCCATCCGCTGCATTAAAATACCCCCACATGCCGAAGAACATCAAGAGCTGCATCACGATTCCAACGATGGTCGCGCTAACTAAATAACTCACCTGTAACTGAAGCGGCCCGGCATCAGTTAACAATAAGTCCGTCTGAATCTGTCGTTCCCGATCCCAAACCAGTTGATTCAAACCAGCTAGTGTCGTTGTGATTCCCGTGAGTGCTAACGTCCCACTAATTAGCCAGTTGTCCAATAATTGGTTGGCTTGGGGCAGTTGTGCCCAGTCGCGGTGCATACCTTGTTTGAGAAAAACCAAGTATAAGATAAATGAGATTGCAGCACTCAATAGTGACAATAACACCCCGCTCCGATTGCGAAAGTATAACAGATAGTTACGCTTAATCAATGCCAACATTTAAACCAGCTCCTTTCCTGTTAAGGTCATGAATGCCTAATTCATAGTTCCCGGATGAAATTCAAAATTTGTTAATAACATACGACAAGTATCCAAGACCTGTAAGGCTATCGTCATATTAGGTACAACGCAACTCACTTGATTGCCTGCCACGTCCACTTTCATTGGTGGTAGTCGCTTCAATACTGCGGACACACATGTTGGCGCCGCTGTCAACACAAGCCGTTGTTGAGCATATTGCTGCTTAATACTGGTCGCCGTCCCATTAGCAATTACCTGTCCTGACGCAATCACGTAAACATTATCGGCTGTATCCGCTTCATCCAAGTAATGAGTCGTCAAAATAATCGTCAAGTGTTCTTGCTGTTGCAACTGATGCAACAAGTGCCAAATTGCCGTCCTAGTTTGAATATCCAAGGCCGTCGTCGGTTCATCTAAAAACAAGATTTCCGGCTGATTGAGCAATGCCCGGGCAATATCAACCCGCCGCTTTTGACCACCAGAAAGTGTCCCATAACGCTGATGCAAAAAGCGTGTCAATCCCAATTGTGCTCCGAGCTGTTCAACTCGGTGCTTTGGTAAATAGTGATACTGATGGGCACGCAACTGTAAATTTTCAACAACCGTTAGTTCTGAATCCAAAACACTGTTTTGAAAAACGACCCCAACTTGTTTAGTCGTCTGTAACTCAATCGTACCAGCGCTTGGTACCAACTGACCAATCAGCATTTTGATCAACGTACTCTTACCAGCGCCGTTTGGGCCTATGATAGCAGTCAAGCTCCCCGTCGTCACTTGTAAGTTAATATCATTGACAGCGACGCGTTGCCGATAAGTTTTGGTTAAATGATGCGTTGTTAATAACATGGTTACCATCTCCCACTTAGAATACCGTCAGCATACCCGCATATGACCACCGTGTCTCACTTTTAAAGGCAAGTGGTCTCATTCACGTGGCAAGTGGTCAGATTGAGACAGTCAAATTCGCTTCCAATCATTCACATGCAACATTTAATTTAAAACCAAACATGTTCAATCATCCGCCATCTGGTAACCGCATTCCCAAAAAATCTAATAAAAAAGTGCCACTAATCAGTCCCGTTCGACTGATTAGTGGCACTTTTCATAAGTTATCAAGACTCACGCTAAATTTAATTCAGATTAAACTTCCAAACCAGTTGTTACTGATTCAGGGTAGTTTTCACGAACGATTGCGGCGCACCGTGCACATAACATCGGATAGGCCTCGTCACTGCCAACATCGGTCTTAACCATTCGGCAACGATCACAAACGTCACCGTCAGCATGGCCAACCTTGATGGCTAACGTGTCACCAAATGTTTCTGCGTCTTCAGGCGCGTCACTTAACGCGTGTAGATCTAATGCTGAAACCATCAACATCTGC
The DNA here is from genome assembly GCF_055413545.1 of Lactiplantibacillus sp. 3062. Taxonomy (NCBI): domain Bacteria; kingdom Bacillati; phylum Bacillota; class Bacilli; order Lactobacillales; family Lactobacillaceae; genus Lactiplantibacillus; species Lactiplantibacillus sp. 3062. The sequence goes on along the minus strand of NZ_JBVAYE010000007.1, from coordinate 41,306 downwards.
CGAACATTGGTGTTCAGATGATCTAAGAAGGCTTGCGTATCATCATCAACATACAAATCCAAGTGTGCTTCCAAGGATTTACCAATCAACTTAGCATCCCGGGCTTCTTCCAACGCCTTTAAGACGTTACTCCGAAGATCCATGAACCGCGTCCATTGAGCCATCAACTCGTCGCTGTTCGCATAATTTTGAACAGCTGGCATCTCAGCTAATTGCGCAAATTCTTCTGGTTCCTTCAAAAATGGCCAAATTTCTTCAGTCGTGTGTGGCAGCATTGGTGTGAAGAGCTTCGTCAAGGCAACCAAAACATCGTAGAAGACCGTTTGCATCGACCGCCGTGAATGGCTATCCTCGGCATCAATGTACATAATATCCTTGGCAATATCGAGATAGAAGTTTGATAAATCAACCGTCAAGAAGTTGATCAACTTCTTGTAGATATCCAAGAAATCATAATGATCGTAATGGTCCTTCGTCTCAGCTACGAATTCGTTCAACCGTGTTTCCATGTACTGGTCCACACTTGCTAAATCTTCATAAGCCACGCGGTTGGTCTTCGGATCAAAGTCTGCGGTGTTGCCTAACATGAAGCGTACCGTATTCCGGAACTTCTTGTAGGAATCGGCTACTTGCTTAAAGCTTTCCATTGAGACCCGAACGTCGGAACTGGTATCCACTGAAGCGACCCACATCCGAACGATTTCAGCACCCATCTGCTTAATAACATCAGCTGGCGCAATCGTGTTGCCCAGTGACTTACTCATCTTACGACCTTGATTATCCAACGTGAAACCTTGTGACAAGACTTGCTTGTATGGGGCATGTCCAGAAACAGCCACACTCGTAATCAAGCTTGAGTTGAACCAACCACGATATTGGTCAGAACCTTCAAGGTATAAGTCGGCTGGATAGTCGAGGTATGAGCGCTCTGCCAGGACACCTTGGTGTGATGAACCAGAGTCGAACCAAACATCCATAATATCGGTTTCCTTAGTAAAGGTACCGTTTGGTGAATGTTCATTAGTATAGCCATCTGGCAATAGGTCCTTAGCGTCGCGTTCGAACCAAACATTCGAACCATACTTGCCAAATAAATCAGCTACGTGGTTAATCGTCACTTCGTCCATGATGGCAGTGCCATCTTCAGCATAGAAGATTGGAAGAGGTACACCCCAAACTCGTTGCCGTGAAATGACCCAGTCACCACGGTCACGAATCATGTTGTAAAGACGCTTTTTACCCCACTCTGGGAAGAATTCAACGTCATCCATCGACTTAAGGATTTCATCACGCATATCACCAACGGAAGCAAACCACTGTGGCGTTGCCCGGAAGATAATCGGCTTCTTAGTCCGCCAGTCAAATGGATAGCTGTGTTCGTATGGCATATATTTCAGTAATAACCCAGCGGCCTTCAACTTGTCCAGTGCGATCTTGTTAGCGTCATCGTAGAAGACCCCCGCAAAATCATCACCAGCTTCAGCCGTTAAGAACCCTTTGTCATCTACGGGAGCAAAGATTGGCAGGTCGTATTGCTTACCGATCCGGTAGTCATCTTCCCCATAACCAGGCGCAGTATGCACTAGCCCAGTCCCAGAATCAAGTGTGACAAAATCACCTAACATCGTTACTAAATGCCGACTATTGTCAAAAGGATGTTCGCACAAAATGTTTTCGAGTTCCGCACCCTTGACCGTTTTAAGCACTTGAACATCTTCCCAACCAAATCGTTCGGCATTTTCGTCCAACAATTCAGCCGCGAGCACAAACTTACGATTTTCACCAGCCGGTTGCACAACGACGTAATCAAAACTTGCATCGATTGTGATTCCTTCTGAAGCTGGAATCGTCCAAGGAGTTGTTGTCCAAACAACCATATAGGTATCATCATCTAAGACACCCTTACCATCAATGACATGTTCACCGTAGAAGGCGGATGGCGATGTCACATCATGATATTCCACTTCAGCTTCTGCCAAAGCCGATTCAGAAGACCATGACCAAAAGACAGGCTTTTGGCCCCGGTAGATCAAGTGACGTTTAGCAAACGCACCAAAGACCCGCACTTGAGCCGCTTCAAATTCTGGCTTTAACGTTAAGTATGGGTTGTCCCATTCACCAGCAACGCCTAAGCGCTTAAACTCATCACGTTGACGATCAACTTGTTCCAACGCGTATTTCCGACAAAGTTCTCGGAATTCATTGTCCGTCATCTTCTTGCGGTCATAACCGGCTTGCTTTAACTTCTGTTCGATTGGTAGCCCATGGGTATCCCAACCAGGAACGTAAGGTGCCCGAAACCCATTCATCGACTTATAGCGAACGATGAAATCCTTCGTGATCTTATTTAAGGCGTGCCCCATATGGATATCACCATTCGCGTATGGTGGGCCATCGTGTAAGATAAAGCTTGGCTTACCTTCATTCAATTTTTGCCGTTGTTCGTAGACTTTATTTTCAGCCCACACATTTTGCCGTTCAACTTCTTTGACCGGTAAGTTTCCACGCATTTTAAACTTGGTCTTACCGAGGTTTAACGTTTCTTTAACGCGCATATTCTCACTCCTTAAAATTTTTATCAAACAATCGCCATTGGATTTTTAGACACAAAAAAACTTCGTCCACCCAGGGACGAAGTTATCGTGGTACCACCCAATTTTAGAATTGTTTAAATTCTCTCTTAGCATGGTTAACGTCCATGGACCGGCCACCCTTACTCAATTCAGGATAGCATTCGGAGATGATCTGCAACTAACTAAGGGACGACTGCCTTTCCATTGCCGGCAGCTCTCTGGGCGTATTAGTTAATTGTTTGCTGTTCTCCTCAATACATTCAATTCGCTTCAATTGTGCCTGACGATCGCCTAATTAATTATTAGTGCTGTCATCATCAGGGAAAATAACCACCGTCTGTTGTTGGACTTGATCGCCACCGTCCGCAACGGGGGTCTCACCACTCGTTGCTTCCGTAATTTCAACGGTTGCTTCTGAGTTTACGCTCGCATCCCCCGAGTTGTCAAGGTTATCTTCCTTTAAAACGTGTTGAATTTCAGCATAATCAGCCGTATTCGTTTCGCTAAGTAGTTGATCCCAATCCTTGCTCTTAACCACTTCTAACTGCGATTCTAACATCACTTGCAAGCGTTGCCGGAAGACCCGCGTTTGTTTCTTCAAATCATCAGTTTCAACGGATAATCGTTTGGCCTTTTGAGAAGCTTCGTCGATCATTTGGTTTGACTTGTCGGTTGCTTCACTCACAATGTCAGACGCTTGTTTCTGAGCTTCGCGGGTGATAATGTCGGCTTCCTTCTTAGAGTTCGTCTTCACTTTATCAGCAGCTTCTTGAGCCACCAAGATAGATTGATTCAAGGAATCTTTCAATTCATTGAAATACTTCAACTTACCTTCACTCGAGTCCAACCGTTCTTGGAGGTCTTTATTTTGCTTCAAGGTAATTTGATAATCTTTGATAATTTGTTCTAGAAAATCATTAACCTCATCAATATTGTAACCACGCAGTTTCGTTGAAAACTCTTTGTTATGAATGTCATCAGGACTTAACACCATTAGAATTCCTCCAATATCTATTTACTATGAATAATATTTAATGTTATTCGCAGCCGCGCTTTTTTGGTCTCACCGCTAATTTCGGCAAGTCGGACACGACCGTAATGGTTCACACTCAGCATATCTAACAATGCTAACTCGTAATCAGCTTTCGGTAAGTCAGCCCAATTCAGCCGAACCTTAGCACCTTCGATCAATTCCTTGGCGTGATGCCGCGACAAGTTGAACGCCGCCTTAATGATACTATCCGCACGTAATGAACTAACCGTCGTAGTAACTGCCTCCCAGTCGTCTTCCGGTGTGATCACCGCCGACAATGGTACCGCTGTTAAGTGGACTTTCGTCTTACCAAAACGGTCGATTTGCTCCTCGAAATAGCTGGCCATCTCGTTTTCGCACACAAACTGCCATGTCGTTCCGTCAGTCACGATGTCACCAAAGACATCACGCTCGACGCCGGCATTGGCAAGCGTACCCAGAATTTGACCATGCTTTAAGGTGGCAAACTTCACGGGATAAACAATGTTAAACAGTGTGATTTGAAAATCGGCCACTTCAGGTTCGTAATACACCGGGTAAAATAAGATCCGTTGTAACTCAGCACCTTCAAAGCCACCGGATGCCCGCATCCGCACGTCGTCTAACTGGTTGACCAGCGTTTGCGCAATGTAGATTTGTCGCGGGTTCAAAAACGCAGTTAAGATTGGTCGGTACTGATCAGCTACTTGCCGTAGCCAACCAGTGACCTGTTCAATAAATGGGGCTTCACTATCGCGAAAATGTTGTTTTAAGTTATCATTCACGATACTATCCTCGTTATTTTAATTTAGTATATCAATAAAGTTATCAGATAAAATAGGCCACTTTCAGCTAATTGGAGCACCAACAGCGCAATGATCGGCGAAAAATCCAGTCCGGCAATTGCGGGAATAAAGCGCCGAAAAATACTGAGAAATGGTTCACAGATTTGACCTAAGAATTGGCCCACGCGAGTATTATAAGCTCCCGGGAACCATGACATCAAAATGTAAACCACAATGGCTAATTGGTACAGTTGAAACAACCGACTAATAATCGTCACTAACAGGCCACTCACTCCTTATAATTTGCTCGTATCAAACTGACTTGTCGTACTTCCGGAAACCTCGTAATTTTCAGGAATACAGAGGAAAATTTCATCACCGATCCGTTCGATCTCACCATTGATGGCAAAAACCGTCCCGGTCAAAAAATCCACAATCCGGCGTGCCATTTCATCATCGACGTGATCAAAATTAATGATTACAGCTTGATTTTTCAATAACTGCGTCGCAATTTCTTTCACGTCCGAATAAATTTTCGGTTCGAATAGGGCAATTTTGCTATTCACCGACTTGCCCCCTTGCATTGGAACTACCTTTGGCGTGCTCCGAGTATTGGTTGCAGATTCAGTGGGAGCCGCCGCTTGGGAAGCTTCGGTGGGTTCCTCATACTGACTGTCAGAATCACCAACACCAAAAAAGTTACTAATGAATCCGGCCATGTGCTTGCGCTCCCTTCACCGTTTTACTTACGCCGGCGCTTGAAGAATGGTGGTGTATCTAGCGAATCACCACTGTTATCATCCTTACTATCGTCAGCTTGTGAGTTGTCATTAAAGACATCAAAATCAGTTTTTTCAACATTGTTAAACTCTTGACCATTGTTGACTGGCCGTGAATTGTTCGGTTCGCGCCGAATATCCCAATTACCGAATGGGTCGTTAGCTTGGGACTCACTTGATTGGGCCGCTTCACTCGTCGCTGGCTGGTCAGTTGGCGTTGCGAACATGCCGCCTCGTTGCTGACTAGCTTCACTACGACTAGGCTGGCTGTCCATCTTGAGTTCGCGTTGCTTCTGATCGATACCAGTGGCAATCACGGTCACCCGGACTTCATCGCCAAGACTTTCATCGATCGAAGTCCCAAAGATAATGTTAACATCAGTCGTTGCCGCTTGGGAAACAATGTCAGAAGCAGCTTGGGCTTCATACAAGGACATGTCGGGGCCACCCGTGATGTTCAGCAAGACTTGTTCGGCACCATCGATTGAAACTTCCAATAATGGTGAAGAAATGGCTTGTTTAGTCGCGTCCGCCGTCCGGTTTTCACCACTAGCAGAGCCAATACCCATCAGAGCGGAACCTTGGTTTTGCATGACCGTCTTAACGTCGGCAAAGTCCAAGTTAACGTACCCTGGTGACGTGATTAAGTCAGAGATACCTTGAACCCCTTGACGTAACACATTATCAGCTTCTTGGAAGGCTTCCATCATTGGAGTCTTCTTATCAACGATTTCAAGCAAACGGTTGTTAGCAATAATGATCAACGTATCAACGTTGTCTTTCATCTGAGCAATTCCTTCAGCAGCGTTACGAGCACGCTTAGGACCTTCAAATGTAAATGGACGGGTGACAACACCCACTGTCAGCGCGCCGGAGTCCTTAGCAATTTTAGCCACAACTGGTGCCGCACCATTACCAGTACCGCCACCCATACCGGCCGTTACAAAGACCATATCTGAGCCTTGTAACGCTTCTGTCAAGGCCTCTTCACTTTCCTGCGCAGCCTTGGAACCAACATCAGGATTAGAACCTGCGCCTAATCCCCGCGTAAGCTTTGGTCCAAGTTGAATTTTAGTTTCGGCATTTGAAGTTTGTAATGCCTGCACATCAGTGTTGGCAACGATGAATTCGACGCCTTTAACATCTTCAGCAATCATCCGGTTAACGGCGTTACCACCACCGCCACCGACACCGATGACTTTAATATTAGCCCCTGAGTTCTGGGTTGAATCTAAAGAAAATTCCATGTTTTTTCCTCCGTCATTTCTATCCGATATTAATCAAAGAAGTGGTTGAAGAAGCCTTTGACCCGTTCAACAGTTCCCTTATGATCTGGATCAGCCTGTTCCTGTGGTGCTTGTGGCGCAGACTGTTTCTTAGTTGCTTTTTTAGGTTGTGCTGCGGGTTGGCTAGGTGCTGGTGTTGTATCAGCAAATTCCAACGCCACACTGGCACGAGTATCACCGGTAAGTGCACTCTTAACGAGTAACGTAACTTCACTCAAGGCCGCTTGATATTTGATGACCGCTAACGCCTCATCAAACGACGGATGCCTCAAGCCCATTTGATTAGGCGTAAAGACGCGAACTCGCGTTCCAAAACGTTGCGCCGCCAAATCAGTGATACCGGGTAATGCTGCCACCCCACCAGTTAAAACAATGCCACCGGGGAGCTCGAGCGCCCGAATCTCATCCAAGTGCTGCTTGACCTTATCAAAGATCTGGTCTAGACGAGCCTCAATGATTTCTGCTAAGTATTGCTCACTTATTTGCTCCGGTGTACTTTGCCCAACAACATCAACTGGGAAAAGTTCATCATCCGAGGCCTGCTGAGCATCGGCATAGCCATAATCACGCTTTAACTTCTCGGCATTCTCGATCGATGTATTCAAAACGACCGAGATATCTTTGGTAATATACTGGCCGCCTTCTTGGTCAACGTAAGTATACTTCAATTGGTGATCATGTATAACTGCCGCAGTCGTTTGACCACCGCCCATGTCAATAATGATCGAACCAAAATCTTGTTCACCGTCATTCAGCACTAAGGAACTTAATGCCAAGGGCGCGATCACAATCTGTTCAATTTGCAGTCCAGCCTTTTCCAAAGCCTTCCGCGTATTGTGAATGATTGTTTTCGGACCAGTGAACAGGGTGCCGTGCATTTCAAGCCGGACCCCAACCATGCCACGTGGGTCCTTGATGCCATCAAAGCCATCGACGACAAATTCATCGGGGATGACATCCAGTACTTCCCGCTCTGGCGGTAAACTCTGAACTAACGCAGCCGCCGCAACGTTTTGAACATCTTCATTATTAATTTCTTTGGACTCATCTGCCACGGCAATCATACCACGACAGCGTTCAATTTTAACCAGGTTAGCGGGAACTCCCGCAATCACCTTTTTTATTTCGATACTTGCTTTTTCTTCAGCTTGGCGTACTGCTGATCGAATCGTTTCGGCCGCCTTATCAATATCGACGATCACGCCACGACTTAAACCATTAGAACGTGCGCTTCCCACACCAATAACGTTCATTTGCCCTTTAACACGTTCAGCAACAATGACTTTTATTGAGGTGGTCCCTATATCAAGTCCGACATAAATTCCTGAATTATCCATAATAGAGGAACCTCCTAGTATTTTACATAAATATTCAAGGATTCGCTGACATATCCAGTTATTCCTTAGTTTACCATATCCTAAGCGCTTTTAAAAAGGTCACACTTAGCATTCTATCAATTATTCTGATTCTTGAACGGATAGGAGTATGCGCCCACCTCAAGATTGATGACACCCTTGGTTTTCATCTTCGCCACAATTCCCGGATAATAAGCCATCTTGCTAGCAAAAGTGCTAATTGTTGCGTACACTTCATTACCGTCATTCATGTAAAGATGAACCCGTTCGGGATTAGCCTTGTTCGGCGCAAACTTGATCTCAGAAATATTGTGTTTGACCGCCGATGGTAACTTAGCGTACTGTGCAATCATCGTTGCTAAGCGGTGACCGCTTTTAAAGTTGGCATAGATCGGTGAACCGCCACCGGGTTGAGAATAGGTCGCTTTCAAAATCAACCCATTTTCCAAAATTCGTCGATAGTGTTGACCAGTCGATAAGTAACCCGCGATGCGAATTTCTTTAACTGTCACCCGAACACTGTTCAATCCAACTAACTTAGTCGTGACCTTGCCGATTTGCGGCTGGGCACGTTCTGCGCGCTTAGTAGTCCGTTGATCATGACCAATCACGGACCATAAGGCAACTCCAGGGTTGATCTTAGTCGCCGTCTTGACCTGCGTAACAGACAATTGATCGTTACCATGTACGGTCACCGTCTGAACATGGCTCAGTGGTGAAATGAAGTAACCAGCCACACCAGCACCAATCAGAAAACAGCCCATCAAGATCACGACCCGTTTGAAAAGTAATCGGCGGCGCTGAGATTTGAGTTTCGGTAATTTATCGCCAATTCGCAGGCGTTTACCTGACCAACTATGGTGACTCTTTTGCGCTGCGCGATGATTCTCAGCCGCGTCTCGTTGAAACCGTTCCCAGGGTGTCAGCTGCTCGGGGTGCTCACGCTCCTTGGGCTTTTTATGAAAAATGGCCATCACACCCACCCTTTCACTCTAGTCTCTGTGCTACTTAATCACCGTTTCTAAAACGTGTAGTAACTGGTCGGCCGCATCAGGCATCCCCAGTTTTTTCGCATTAGCCGCCATCGTTTCACGATGCGTGGTACTTTGGAGAAGGCCATCTAATGCAGCTACCAAACTGGTTCCCGTCAAATCAGCTTCCTTAATCAGTTCAGCCGCCCCCGCATTCACGAGGCTTTGTGCATTCTTGGTCTGATGATCATTCGTAACGTATGGACTAGGAACTAGAATTGAAGGAATCCCTAAAGCCGTAATTTCCGCAATACTAGTTGCACCTGCTCGACCAAGAATAACCGCGACTTCTGGTAGAATTGCTGGCATATTTTTGATGTATGGTTCGATTTTAACATTCGGAGCTAGCGCTGTCGCTGACAAGCCATTCCGAATCTTTTCGTAGTGTACCTGGCCGGTGACGAACAAGGTCTGATAGTCACGTTTGTTCAGTTCAGGAATTGCCGCGACCGCTGCTGCGTTAATGCGCGCAGCACCCCGGCTCCCCCCAAAAATCAACGCCGTTGGAATGTCAGGATCCAGATCAAACTGCGCCAAAGCGCCACTTTTTTTAATATTAGCCACTTGTTGGGCTCGAGGATTCCCAGTCATCACAACTTTTTGAGCGGGAAATTGTGAGCGCGCACTCTCAAATGAAATGGCGATTTTATCCACAAACCGACTTAGGAATTTGTTAGTGACACCAACAACTGAATTCTGTTCATGAATGACTGTTGGAATGTGCATCTGGCTCGCCGCGAAAACGACCGCACCACTCACGTAGCCCCCGGTTCCGACCACAACATCTGGTTTAAACGCCTTAATGTACTTACGCGCCGTAACCACACTCTTTAAAAACAAATAGACTGTTTTAACATTTTGTAATGACAATGAACGCTTAAAGCCCTGGATCTTGATTGTTTTAAAATCGATCCCCCGTTCCGGCACAATGCGGCTCTCTAGTCCACGATGGGTTCCCACAAACTGAACTTGCGCTTCGGGATCATGTGCTTTTAAGGCATCGATCAGTGCCAGTGCGGGATAGATATGACCACCTGTCCCACCGCCAGAAATCATTAATCGCATTAGTTTTCTTCCGCCTTTCCAGTTAACTGTTCGATTGCTTTAATAAATCGGTCGCCCCGCACTTCGAAGTTCGGGTACTGATCCCAACTGGCACAAGCCGGCGATAACATGATGATGTCACCAGCCTGACTATGTTGCCAAGCAATTGGCACAGCAGTCTCACAGTTGTCCGTAAACTCAATATCTTGAATACCAGCCAAACGCCCAGCGTCCGCCATTTTTTCAGCAGTCTCACCGAAGACGATTAACGTCTTGACATGCGCCTTTAATGCGGGAGCAAGCTTTTCAAACGTATTACCACGGTCCAAACCACCAGCAAGTAAAATGACCGGCTGATCAAAGCCCTTCAAGGCCATCTCGGTCGACACCAAGTTGGTTGCTTTGGAATCGTTGTAAAATTGCCGGTCCTGATACGTCTCGACATATTGAGTCCGGTGTCGAACACCCGTAAACGTCTTCAAGACTTGAACGATTCCTGCTGTTGGAACAGCTTGAAGTTTAGCAACGGCAATCGCTGCTAACGCATTTTCAACATTATGATCACCAGGAATCCGGATATCAGCAGCATCCATGATGTACTCATCTTTAAAGTACAGCTTGCCGGCTTCTTCATAGGCGCCATCTTTCGTATTGGCTTGCCGTGAAAATGGCACGACGGTTGCTTGTGATTGCTTACTGAGTTGCCGCCATTCTTCACTATCCCAATTAATGACTAGATAATCATTAGCCGTTTGGTTCATGGTGATTCGCATCTTTGCCTTGACATAGTTCTCACGTGAGCCATGGTAATCCAAATGCGTCGAATAAATATTCGTAATCACCGCAATATGTGGGTGCAAAGTTTGAATACCACACAACATAAAACTCGAAAGCTCAGTCACCATTGTGTCGGCCGCCGTAGCCTTTTGTGCAATTGCTGAGGCCGGCACGCCAATATTGCCTGCTACGTAAGCTTTACCGGCATTTGTGCGTTGATTAAGCATCATCGTGATCATCGTCGTTGTCGTGGTTTTACCGTTCGTCCCCGTCACCCCAATCAACTCTCCCGCTAGGATTTGCGATGCAAGTTCAACTTCGGTAATAACTGGAATACACTTTTCCTGAGCCCCACTCACAATTGGATTTGAGTATGGAATACCCGGGTTCTTGACAACAACTTTAAAATCTTCATCTAGTAGTGACAACGGGTGACCACCCGTGATAACTTTGATTCCATCACTCAATAATTCCTGTGCATCCGGGTTCTCATCAAATTTCCTTTTATCATTAACGGTCACAAACGCACCTAATTTGTGGAGCAACCGTGCGGCATTGACCCCACTCTTTGCTAATCCAAGAACCAAAACCTTTTGGTTACGATACTGCTCAACCGACTTCATAAACCAAGATCTCCCTATAATGTTTGTAGATGATACCTAAATTAACTTGTTATGTGGCTGATGCACCAACTCGTGGTCATCAGCAAATTATTCATGGTGAGCCAGTGACCAATTCCACGACATAATCTGCGGCAGACAACGCAACCATTTAAAGAACAATCGTTGCGTTGATAGGAATCAGTACTATTTACTTGGCGACCACCAATGAATAAAGTCCTACCGCAAAGACCAATTATGTACAGCTAACTCGGACAAAAATGCCCGAGTTAGCAAACTGTGACTAAATAATCGTGGCAACACTGATTACGGCTGCCACTAAACCAATCGACCAAAAAACGATATCAATCTTCCACTCGCTCCAACCCTTCATCTCAAAGTGATGGTGAATTGGACTCATCAGAAAGATCCGTTTTCCCGTTAACTTGAACGAGGCGACTTGGAGGATAACTGAAGCCGTTTCAATGACAAAAATGATGCCAATCAAGAGGAGGGATAGTTCATGATGCAATAAGATCGATACTGCAGCTAAAGCACCACCGAGCGCTAATGATCCCATGTCACCCATAAAGATCTTGGCCGGTTTGTGATTATACACGAAGAAACCTAATAGTGACCCCACGACGGCCAAACAGAATAACATCACATTATACTGATTTTGAGCGTAAGCAATCACGGCATACGCACCAAAGGCAATCGTGGCCTGACCAGCGACTAATCCGTCCAACCCATCCGTTAAGTTGACGGCATTTGAGAAGCCCACTAACCAGATGATGGCGAAGAGCATGTACCAAATTCCCAGCGACCAGACCCCCAAACCTGGAATCCTAAGTGCCATTGGCAAATGTTCATGTTGATAGACCAACGTTAAAATTACTGCCCCAATGACTTGACCAAGTAATTTTTGCCAAGCCTTTAAACCTTCGTTTTGTTTACGCCAAAGCTTGATACTATCATCCCAAAAACCAAGTGCACCGTATAAGACCAGGATAAACATCAAAATCCAGGTGGTTGGTTGTAGCTGATGTTGCCACCCACCGACCCATAACGTGGTGACTAAGATTGCGATAATGAACAGTAGGCCCCCCATAGTTGGCGTCCCAGATTTTTTCTCATGCCACTTAGGACCTTCCTCACGAATCATCTGTCCTTCTTTGCGGGCGCGGAAATACCGAATAAGTGACGGCATTAACGCAAACACAATAATAAAACCACTAATTAGGGTTGCACCCCACACTAATAAACTCACAACAATTCTCCATTCTAAGACTTGATAACTACTTCAGTGTCACACTAATTGCCTGCTTAGCTTCGATCGGATTACCCGCAGTCACACTTTGCGTCTTGACGTAACCCGTCCCGCTAGTCGTGAGCTTAACGCCCGTCAACGTCGCAAAATCAGCCACTTCACTTGCCGACCATCCAGATAAGTTCGGCATATACATCTGCCCGTTGGTAACCAGAATGACGCGTTGACCACTTGAAACGACAGTGCCAGAAGAAATGGATTGCTTGACGACCCGACTACCCTTACCAACAACGACCACGTCAAGCCCCTGCTTCTTAGCAGCTTTCTTGGCCGCGCTAGTCGACTTACTCGTCAAATCTTTCATTTTGATCGTCGTCGCTTTAGTCTCACTCGCTTTTTGTTCTTCCAATGCCCGTTTCATCACGGTATCAAAAATCTCTGCCATGTCATCTGACGCGGAACTTCCGTTAAGTGTCGGTTGTTTCATCGTAATGTACATAATGTACTTCGGATTTTTAGCTGGCGCCATCCCGACGACCGAGTACAGATAGGTGTTGTCACCTTGCTCATACGTACTCCCGTTGCTGACCTGGGCAGTCCCAGTCTTAGCAGCAATGCGATACCCGCTGATCTTATATGATGAGCCAGTACCGTATGACTTATATACCACATCTTGCATATGATCCAACACCTTGCTGGCAGTCTTCGAACTGATTGGCTGGCTTACAACCTTCTTCTTACCCGTATAAACCGTTTTGTTGGTGTTAGGGTTAGTGATCTTGGAGATAAAGTACGGCTGTAACATCTTACCATGATTAGCAATCGCTGTGAATCCACGAAGCATCTGCATAGCGGTCACCTGAATCCCCTGACCAAAGGCCGTATCCGCTTGTTCGATTGGATACGTAAATTGAATTGAACCACTCTGCTCGTTGTCAAGACCACTATTAGTACTCTCACGCAACCCAAAGCGTTTAATGTACTTCAGCCAAGTCTTGGCCCCCATTGCTTGTTCTAGGTGGGCCATCGCCGTGTTACTTGAAAGGGCAAACCCCTTAGCATAGGTAATATTGCCCCACCCGCTCGTATTCCAATCAGGAACGGTATTATTACCGATCTTATATTCACCGGTTGGGACGGTTACATTAGCATTGTACTTACCGCTGTCGATCGCCGCTGCCATTGTAAAGACCTTCATCGTCGATCCTGGTTCATACGTGTCTTCAACCAACAAATTACGCCACATTTTAGATAGTCCGGTCTTTGTTTGCGCATTAAATGTCGGTCGCTGCGTCGTCGCCAGAATGGCACCAGTCTTCGCGTTCATCAACGTTGCTGTCATTGACTTAGGTGAGACCTTAGCGTTTACTTGTGAAACTTTAGTTTCCAGTAATGTCTGTAACTTACTATCGATGGTGGTATAAATATTATCCCCATCCTTAACCTTCTTACCAGTCTCAGTGCTACCTTGATATCCGCTCTTCGTAATCGTCTTGCGACCATCGGTTCCCGATAACTGCTTGTTAAAAGCCAACTCGATGCCCATCGACCCCGTTAACCGCGTCTGATCGGTATCCTTCTGACTCTTGGAGGTGGTCAACCCAACTAAGTGGGAAGCAAACGTGCCGTTTGGGTAGAGACGCGCTTCAGATTCAATAAAGTGCAGCCCAGCCACATTTTGGGCATCGATCTTTTCCTTGGTCGTCAGTGAAATATTCTTACCAGCCGTCCCAAATTCAATTTGGAACTTACCTGCGCCTTTTTGCAAGGTCGCGAGGGCTTTCTTATAGCTGATTGGCAAATACTTCGATAAGACACGCGCCGCCTTCGCATTATTTTTAACATACAGTGCCTTGCCACTAGCACTTTGCTGATTTTTCGCCATAATGGCGTAGACCGTGTACGTGCTAGTATCTTCAGCGATTGGGTCACCGTTGGCCGTATAAATAGTCCCACGTTTGGCCGTGATGGTCTGGTCTTCCGTATAAAGTTTCTTGGTGGCCTCGACCAGATTGACCCCGTTGACGTGGCGCACAATCGCGATATATGAAAAACGAATGATCAAAACACCAAAGACGGCAATCGCGCCAAAAAATAGCCATTGGCCAAAAATTCTACGATTTTGTTTTGGTGACCGTTTCGAAGTCATTCGTTGTTTGTTCTTATTCATTTGTAAACATTCCTTATGCTACCGTTGTTCAGCGATAACCCGTACTGCTTAGCAATTTTATTTAAACGGCTCCGACTTGAAAGTTCACTGATTTCTTGTGCGGCCGACGTATTTTTTGCCTGCACTTTTGTGACTTTCGTTTGCACCGTCTGTAACTGACTTTGTGCGTTACTCGTTGCAATGTTCGTTGAAACTAACATAATGGCTAATCCAAACACCACCAAACTCAAACCAACACACAATACTTTTTCAAATAATGAAAAAGCAACTCGCTGCGTCTTGATGGACGGATTCGGGGTCACAACGGTTTTTGTTTTATGTACCGGGGTGGTTGCGCCAGGAGTTTGCTGTGGCAACTCCCGCGCTAATCCATTTTGGGCCATTTTAATCACTCCTTTAATTATTCCTGAATATTATTTATTCGTTATCTTTAAACGTTCGATGGCTCGTAACTTGGCGCTGCGAGCACGACGATTAGCTTCGATTTCCGCATCGCTAGGCACGACCGGTTTACGACTGACTAAGCGGTAATCTGGTTGCATTTCAGCTGGGATAACTGGTAAACCAGGTGGCAGCTCCGGCAAATCGCTGTGCTCCTTAAAGATCGTCTTGACGAGACGATCTTCTAACGATTGGAATGTGATGACACTGACACGACCATGAACATTGATTAAATCAATCGCTTGTTCGAGCGAAGTCTCCAGTACGCCCAATTCGTTATTCACCGCAATTCGAATAGCCTGGAAAACCCGTTTAGCGGGATGACCACCCGTTCGCCGCGCTCTTGCTGGAATGGCATTCTTAATAATTTCGACCAATTGCCCCGTCGTCACGATCGGCTGAACCGCCCGTTCACGCTCAATCAACCGTGCGACTTGTTTAGAAAACTTCTCCTCACCATAGCGATAGAAAATACGAACCAAGTCCGCATAGGGCCAAGTATTGACAACTGTTTGAGCAGTTAATTTCTGACTCTGATCCATCCGCATATCTAACGGCGCATCATGTTGATACGAGAAGCCGCGGGCAGCATCATCAAATTGTGGCGACGAAACGCCGAGATCATAAACTACCCCGTCAACGTGGTCAAGCCCCCGAGCATCTAGTTCAGTCTTCAAGTTGGCAAAGTTACTTTTGATGAACGTGACCTGACCACGTTCAAGATAAGTCGCTAAGTTACTTTGGTTATAATCGATTGCGGTTTGATCCTGGTCAAAGCTATACAAGTGGCCTTCCGGACCTAACTGTTGCAAAATTTCACGAGAATGACCACCGCCACCTAACGTACAGTCCACGTAGATGCCATCCGGCCGGACGTTTAACGCGGCGATTGCTTCATGCAAAAGTACCGTTGTGTGTTCAAATGTTGCCACGCGTGCGCCCCCTTCCTAAATTATTATTGTTATTTAAAAATCAATCAAGTTTTCTGCAAGATCATCGAAGTTCGCTGCGGTCTCCGTCTCAAACTGTTGCCAGTGTTCGGCACCCCAGATTTCAAATCGGTCAGAAACTCCGACGATCACACATTGCTTTTCCAACTTTGCATATTGTCTCAAGGTTGCAGGTATCATGACCCGTCCCTGTTTGTCTAATTCACATTCAGCAGCAGCAGCATAGAAAAAACGGACAAACGCTCGCGCATCCTTGCGAGTTAGTGGTAAATCATCTAACTGTGCTTGAAGCGTTGCCCACCGTTCAGCGGGATAGCCAAAAATACAACCATCCATCCCACGAGTAATGACAAACGAAGTGCCCAATAGCTCACGAAACTTGGCAGGAATGATTAGTCGCCCTTTCGCATCTAAGGCATGTTCAAACTCTCCGAAAAACATCTTAGACGCCACGGCCAATCAACCCCTTTCATTAAACATAATTCAAGTCTACCACACCCCCCCACTTCCTACCACATCGTTTTGTTACTTTTCCAAATTGTTAACAAAATATCAAAAAAAGTCCCACCTAACGTTAGTTTCGTTAGGTGGGACTTAGTGGGGGACATTTTTACGATGTTAAAAAGAAGTGGCTGCCAAGTGCTAGGATATAGACGACGAGTGTCAATAATTCCGCTCCCCGCCAATAGAGCTTAAAAAAGCGCCAGTAAAGGATTTCTCCGCGTTCAACAGCTTCAATCAGTGTTAAACCGATCCCCAAAATCATTAGGGACAACACTTCGTACGGTGCCAGCGAACTATCCGTTGCTTGCAGTGTCAGAAAGTGGGTGAAAACAATTAAAAATGGCGGCCAAAAATCCAACAATCTTAATCCATGTGGCCAAACGCGGTGTGCAACCCGTTTAGCACCTAAAATGATCATCGAGATGGCGGCTAAAAATACCAGCTGCCCATACCAAGTGGTCCATAAATCTCGCATATGCGTACTTGCCTCCCCATTAGTGTCGGGTTAAATTATAGAGATTATCGTTAAACTTTTCAATCATCTGTGACAGCCCTATAATAAACATAAACTATTACTGGAGGGATGACCGTTGTTACAATACTTTACCACTGGTAAAAATGGCCTTTTGACTACGCCGGACGACCATCACGATCAGCCATACTGGATCAACGTTGAACGCCCGACCTCAACTGAAATCGACCAACTGGTCACACAATTTGATCTTCCCAAAGATTACTTAACTGCCATCCTCGACGATGCGGAGGTTTCACGAGCCGAGCAATTATCAACCACGCAATCCAGTCAACCAATCTTAATCGTGATGCAGTATCCCAAACTCACGACGAGTAAGCTGGGTTACCTTGAATTTCAAGTCTATCCCTTCGCCTTGATTTTAGTGGATCAAGTGGTCATCACCGTCAGTAATTACCCGGCTAGTTTTATTCAAGACTTTGTGATGGACCCGGCCTCGTCTAAGCTAAGTCTGGATAATCACGAAGATTTTGTGCTGACTATCATGTGGTACATCGAGCACAGTTTTGTGACCGCACTCGAATTGATCAACCAACGGACAAGCGCCCTGGAAAGCCGTTTGAATCAAGCTACTCACAACGTGGAACTCTTTACCATTATGGCTTACCAAAAATCCTTGATTCGTTTTAAGGCCGCCCTTAATCAGAACACACCCACGCTTGACGCGGTTGAAACTTCGATCACCCATTTCAACGCACCTAATCACCAATCACTCACCGATGACATTAAGATTGAGACCCAGCAAGCGAGTGACATGGCTGAAACGACCAATCAGATTTTGCAGCAATATAGTCAATTAGTGGGTTCAGTAATTTCCAATAATTTGAATGATGTCATGAAATTTCTGACCTCACTCACGATGGTGTTGACGATTCCAACGATTATCGGTGGAATCTATGGCATGAACGTCAAATTACCTGGTGCCGGTCTCGTCCACGCTTTCACTTGGCTGATGCTAGGAACGATTATTCTTTGCATTATTAGTATCGAATATTTACGAAACCATGACTATTTTTAATTTCAATTGAAAAAAAACTGATTCCACGTTAAACTATGAAAGAATTACTCGTAAAGTGTGGTGCATACAAACATAATGAAGAAAAAATCAACTTTTCAAAAAATTACGATGGTCGTTATCTGGTTAATGATCATTTCTACCATTGGGTCATTGGTGCTTACCGCCTTATCTGGGTTAGGTTTACTAACCTTCTAGGTTAAACACCTTGCGAACCACGAATGGTTGCAATACTTACCAAGAAAAAAGTTACGCTTGCTCACAACAAGCGTAACTTTTTTTATTACTGGTGGATCACTCAGCCATGGTCGGCAAGCTTAGCCACCAACTTCTGGGACAATGTGAATTAAAAAAATCACGCATTTGTCTCTGAAAAAGGTTCCAACCGTTAGTCAAATCTGGCTAACGATTGGAACCTTTACTTTAACGTCGATTATTCAATCGTATCGGCAGCGCCACCATGTGAAGTCATACCATTCAAATGATGCCCACCAATCTTACTGGACGCTAAGCGTCATTACCCGACGCGGGCGCTTCGTCAGCCGATTTTTGGCGGTAAACCTTACGTGGCTTACTCCCCTCCGAAGGGCCCACCACGCCGCGTTCCTCCATTTCGTCGACGATCCGTGCTGCCCGGTTATACCCGATACGAAAGCGTCGTTGGAGCATCGAGACACTGGCGGACTGTTGATCAGTCACCAATTCAACGGCTTCGGCATAATACTCATCCTCACCGTCACGAGGGTCCCCACTACCAGCGGCATCCGTCTCGTCATCCTTGACCAGCATACTATCGTCATAATCAGCCGTCTGTTGGGCTTTGATAAAGTTGACAACTTCTTCAACATCATGGTCAGAAATATAAGCACCCTGCACGCGCAGTGGCTTATTCATGCCCATTGGCTGATACAGCATGTCCCCACGACCAAGTAGCTTTTCAGCACCGTTACTATCAATAATTGTCCGCGAATCCGTCCCACTTGAAACGGCAAATGCCATCCGTGACGGTACATTGGCTTTAATTAATCCGGTAATAACATCTACCGACGGCCGTTGTGTTGCCAAAATCATATGAATACCGGCTGCCCGGGCCATTTGACCCAAGCGAATAATGGCATCCTCCACTTCGCTCGAAGTGACCATCATTAAATCGGCTAATTCATCGACGACCACCACAATGTATGGTAAGACGGGCCGTGACTGCCCATCAGCCGCATTTTGTTGACGGATATATTGGTTGTACCCCTGCATGTTACGCTGCTTGGAATCCGCGAACAATTCATAGCGTCGCTCCATCTCGGCAACGACCTTATGCAACGCCCGGGCCGCCTTCTTCGGTTCCGTGACTACGGGCGTCAACAGATGTGGAATCCCATTGTAAACCCCTAATTCAACCTTTTTAGGGTCAATCAGCATAAACTTAACTTGACTTGGTTTCGTGTTCATCAGTAGCCCCGTGATCATCACGTTAATGGCAACCGACTTCCCACTCCCAGTTGAACCAGCAATCAGTAGGTGCGGCATTTTAGACAAGTCGGCAACGACTAAATTACCAGAAACATCACGGCCGAGCGGTACGGCCAACGGTTTGGTCGGGTGCGCTGGTTGGGCCTCAACGATATCCCGAAATGACACTGTTGAAATCTGTTTATTTGGCACTTCGATTCCAATCAATGATTTACCGGGAATGGGCGCTTCGATTCGAAGATCCTTCGCTGCCAGCGCTAACGCTAAGTCGTCCGCTAAATTGACGACCTTGCTGACCTTGACCCCAACAGCTGGATGTAACTCATACTTCGTTACGGATGGCCCTAAGCTGACATTCTTCACTTCAACTTGAACACCGAAACTTGCCAACGTGGTTGTTAGCTTCTGCGAGTTACTCTCAATCGTTGCGTACTCAGCACTCTGATCCGTTTTTGGAATCTTCGTCAATAGTGTTGACTCTGGCAACTGGTAGTCCGCATCATCCATCACTTCAGTCCCTTGGAGTTCTTGTTCATGATCAACCGTAGCAGCTGAAGTTGGGGATTTTATGGGCGAGGCTTCACGATCACTAGCCACCGTGATATTCAAGTCGGCAGGCGAGCTCGTAACTGCACTGGCTGCTGAGTCCGGCGCCGAAGTCCCGCTCGTTGTCTCAGCAGGGGCTGCTGACTGTGGTACGGTTGACGTTGGCTGCTTCTCAGTACTTGCCGCTTGATTGGCGCGCACTTGTTGGTGAACCCGCCAACGGGCAATTTGAACCCGGAGCACGTGCGTCAGCCATTCATAACCGGATCGCAGTTGCTGGCCCAATTGCATCAAGGCCTGACGCAACGCTTGCATCGTCTTATGGAACGGCAAATCAAAGGTAATGTAGATACTGGCAACCATCAGGATCAGTGCGATCAAAATTGTCCCGACATTAGCCAATAGTGGATAAGTGACACTATAGCCAGCAGCGCCGACTAATCCGCCACCAAGATTACTGGCCATGCCCCCCTTGGCAAAATCATTTTTAATCAGATTCCACGTCAACGACCAAAAATCGGTATGGTGATTCAATTGATTAAACATCGGGATCTCTAATAGCAATAAGTAACTGAAGAAAAACAAGTTACCACCGACCCACCACCGCCAAGTCAGTCGTGGCCACCGACCAAAAATCATCAAATATCCCATGACGAGGAGTGTTAGCCCGGCAAAAATCTGGTAGGCATTCCCAGCAATGGCTCGGAAAAACTCTGCGAATACCATGCCCACTAACCCCACCTTCAACAAGGCGAGGATCGTGACCAATAGTCCAATCAGGCCAATGACATTCCCCGTCATCTGCCGCTTAGCCGCAACCGTCGGCTTCTTCTTGCGCGTCGAGGTCCGGCGCTTTTTTGTTGTTGCTTGTCTACGCGCCACGCTTCGTTCATCCTTTCTCAATTAATACTGTCTTCATTATAACAAACTCAAGTTCCCCCGTCCCCATCAAAAAACGCACCCTAACGTTTAGCGCTAGTGCACGTTCTGTTGGTTACTTCAACTTATCATTTTCATAGTGGTGCGACCGTTCAAGGTTCGGGAATTGTTGTTGCCGCAGGGCTTCATAAATCACAATCGCAGCCGAATTCGATAAATTCAAGGCTCGAATATGTGAATCATCTTGAGGAATCCGAATGGCCTTTTCGGGATATTTGCGCATAAATGGTTCTGGTAACCCTGTCGTTTCCTTACCAAATAAGAAATAGTGATCCTTACCCGTATCACTATAATCAACATCCGTATAGTCATGTTCAGCAAATTTAGACACTAAGTACAACTGATTTAAATCAGGGATACTAGCTAAAAAATCTTGCAAGTCAGCATGATAAGTAATATCGACACTATCCCAGTAGTCCAAGCCAGCCCGTTTTAAGTGCTTATCATCAATTTTGAAGCCCAACGGTTCAATCAGATGCAAGGCCGTATCCGTTCCGGCACACGTCCGGGCAATATTACCAGTATTCGCTGGCATTAACGGTTCAAATAACGCAATGTGATTTGTCAAAATAATCGTCCTCATTCATTTTAGTCTCTACGCCATGTTCATTCATAGCAATCCTATTAATCATACCATGTCTATGGTTCAACAGCGAACTTTGAAACTAAAAAACGCTTTGTTCGCATTCTTAACCAATCTTTCCTATACTAATCACCGTACGCGCCGGAGGGCGGAACAGGACGCACACTGGCTGACGAACACCAATCTAAACCTGACACGTTGTCATCATGATTCATGCCGGATTAACACGTACAAGGCAGCATTCGGATCATTTTATAACTCGAGGAGGAATTATCTATGAAAATTATGATTATTGGCGCAACCGGAATGGCTGGCTCAGCCATCACCAAACTAGCACTTGAACGGAACCACACCGTCGTAGCCATCGGACGTTCTGAAGAAAAGCTAGCCGCTCTACCGGCTAACCCAAATTTGCAGACCAAAGCTAAAGACGCTTTCGATCTCACACTATCTGAGCTACAGGCGGTTGACGTGGTCGTTGACGCAATGGCGACTAGTCCTGATAAGGCTTACCGACACGTGGATCTGGCAACTAAGCTGATCGCTCAGCTCCGCGAACAACAGCGGCCACGTCTCCTCTTCATCTTAGGGGCCGGTAGTTTAACAACTGGTGATGATCAACACCTCTTCGTGCACGACATTGAAAGTAATCCCGCCAATGCTGCCTTCGTCGCTATTCCGCAAAACCAACTGGCCGAACTGACCTTCTTACGAACCGTCACCAACGTCGATTGGGTTGGAGTTTCCCCGGCCGCCAATTTCACAGCAGGTCCTGCTACCCCGGCCCAGTACGGCCATGACACATTACTGACGAACACTACTGGTGAATCAGTGACCAATAGTGGCACGATGGCGGTAGCCGTTTTAAACGAACTGGAAACGCCCAAACATCATCAAGAACGCTTTACAATCGCTAACCAGTAAACGTCTTGCCTAGCAGCGCTAAAATATCGAGTGGCAGCCAAACCACAAGCCGAGCGCTACTTGAGCAATTTAGTTAACTGTGACGCGCTTTAAATAAGACCAATTAATCCCGCCAGAATCTGACGGGACTTTTGTGGCGTCGCAATTGCTGGCAGTATTTAACAGCTAAGTGCTGCCACCGCCCCATCTCTCCTCATTGCGACAGTCGTAGCCAACATTGTCACTAACCAGTTGGTTGCATTACACCGCCAGTTAACGCCCTCACCGACCTTTAATTAATTCTTCACCAAAGCATGCTAAACTATTGCCATGTTTATTTGAAAGTGGGGATACCATGAATAACCGTTTATCAGGACGGAATTTACTCTTCATCGGCACCATGTTATTTGGACTATTTTTCGGTGCTGGTAACTTGATTTTTCCAATTTTTCTGGGCCAGCAAGCCGGCCAACACGTTGGTGCGGCCATTATCGGACTATTGATCACCGGGATTGGACTTCCATTACTAGGCGTGATCGGCATGGGGCTGACGCGCAGTCAGGGCGTATTTGACCTGGCAACAAACGTTAGCCGATCATACGCGTATGTCTTCACCGTACTGCTTTACTTTACCCTCGGGCCACTTTTTGCAATGCCACGATTAGCAACTACGGCCTTTCAGATTGGACTGGCCCCCTTCTTAACCACCAAATTACAACCCGTGGTGCTATTGGGCTTCTCCGTTGCTTTTTTCGTCGTCACTTGGTTACTGGCTCGTAATCCCGGTAAGATTATGACCTATGTTGGTAAGTGGCTGACACCCATCTTTTTGCTATTATTAGGTGCCTTAATGCTTGTCGCTATCATTAAGCCACTGGGATCACTTAACGTCGCGGCGAGTGGCGCCTATGTCAGCCATCCAGTTCTAACTGGTTTTACTGAAGGCTACAACACGATGGATGCGTTAGCCTCGCTAGCTTTTGGCATCGTCGTGATTGATGCGATTCGCGACCTCGGTGTCCGTGATCCGGGGCAAATCGCAACTGATACCATTAAAGCAGGCCTAATCAGCATGAGTTTAATGGCAGTCATCTATGGCCTGCTGGCGATTATGGGTACCATGAGCTTAGGTCGCTTTGCTCCAGCTGCCAATGGGGGGATTACCTTAGCTCAAATTGCCGATGCCTACTTCGGCCGATTCGGTAATGTTTTACTAGCTCTAATTGTCATCATCGCTTGCTTAAAAACTGCCATTGGCCTCACTTCTGCTTTCGGTGATACGTTGCATGGCATGTTTCCTAAGATTTCCTACCATTGGCTGATCACCATCGCTTGTCTCATTCCAGCCATTCTTGCTAACGTTGGGCTAACTGAAATGATTACTTATTCAACCCCAGTGCTGATGTTTCTCTACCCGCTCGCAATCGTGTTAATCATACTGGCAGTACTGGCACCATGGCTTGGGATGTCCCGCTGGTTATATGGAATGACAACTGTCTGGACCATGATTCCGGCCATTCTTGCCGGCATTAACGCTATGCCATCCGCCTGGGTACAAGCATCCTGGTTGCAAGCTTTGCTTCATCTCAACGCGTGGCTACCGCTTGCCAATCTAGGGTTAGGCTGGAGTGTACCCGCACTGCTAGGTTTCGGTTTAGGGTGGTTGATCAGCCGTAAACAACCATCCGCTTCTAAATTGCATTAATATAGCGTCACATATAAAATAGCGGACCTTCTGATAGCCATCCACGACTTTTCAGAAGGTCCGCTTTAAATTACGAGAGCCATGCCAATTGACTGGTTGCCATTGAACCTCACCGGTGAATCATGGCATTATTCAGGACTGGTATGAATGCAATAGCAACACATGGTCACACCTCACCGTCAGCTTTTGAAGACACAAAAAAACGTAGTATTTCGGTGTGGGCACGGCGAAACGCTACGTTAATGAAGTACAACTCGGTAGTCACCAACGACATGTCGATGTTAACTACCAAACGATTTCTCAAAGGTTATCTTAACACCGGCGTTTCAATCATGCAAGCACCCGCGCTAACCTTTTTGCATCGTTAATAAACTCACATCAACGGTAATCTTAGTTAACCCCTGCCGTTTAGCGGTTGCGAGCTGCTCAGCATCCGCACCCCAGTGCAGCGGTGTCATGACTAATAAGTCGTTAAAGTCAATGTTATCAAGCGCAACTTGGTATTGAATTCGTTGCCGCTTAGCAGTGGGATAGTGCTGGGCAAACAGATCTAACACCCGTTGATTATCATACTGATACTGTCGATCAGTCGGTTTAAATAGTAAATGACGCAGTTCAACTAAGTACTCAGGATTTGGCACGATCTTCAATAACTGTCCACCGGGCGCAAGGACCCGTTCAAACTCTTGGTAAGCGGATGGTGAGAAGACATCCATAATGGCCGTGAATGCCCCATCGGTAAAGGGTAATTGGGCCAAATCGGCCACACAATAATAAGCAGTCGTCGTCAATTGGGTCGCTAAGTTAACCCCATCCTTACTAATGTCAAAACCAATCCCCACGTCTTCAGAATTGGCATGCATTGTCAACAAATCAGCTAGGGGGGTGCCTTCACCGCTACCAATATCTAAGATTCGTTGCGCCGTTTTTGGCAATGCCGCATTAATGGCTTGGACAATGGGGCCGAAAAAACCAGCTTGCAAAACTCGGCGCCGCGCTGCCAGCATGTTAGCATCGTACTCGCTAGCGACTTGATGCGTTAGAAAATACAACGTCCCTTTTTTTGAAAAATCTACTTGATGCCCATTAGGACAACATAAGCTGTGGCCGTCAATTGTCACGTATGCTTGATTACAAACTAAGCATCGAAAGCGATCGATATTTGCCTGAACAAACTGGATGCCGTGGTCAATTTTTTTCACAGGTGTCACCTTACCTTGGTTAATTTTATCATTAGGCGTCCCATATCCAAGCGATGCTTTCCAGCTTACCTGAAACTATGGATTCACGATGACAACATCGTGTAAAGGACGTATGTTCAATCATACCATATCGGGGCGGACAAAATAGTAGCTGTTACGATTTAGGTGTGGTATCTTATTAACTGTTCTAAAGGCTGACTTAAATTGTCAAAATGAATTTGCTACCGAATGGCATGAATTTAATGACATAAAGGAGACTCATTCAGATGGCAAAGAAATCAAAAATTGCGAAAGAAAAACGCATCGAAGCAACCGTGGCTAAGTATGCCGAACGACGCCAAGCACTTAAAGCTGCTGGCAACTATACCGAATTGGCAAAATTACCACGTAATGCTTCACCCGTGCGTATTCATCGGCGCGACTCACTTGACGGTCGACCACATGCTTACCTACGTAAGTTCAGCATGTCGCGCCTTAACTTTCGTCGCTTAGCGCACGCTGGTCAAATTCCAGGTGTTAAAAAAGCAAGCTGGTAAAGTGACAACTGGCGTGATATTCACTAATGATTAGTAACATCACCATTCAGTTAAATTAAAAAGGTTCCACAGAATTGTCATCAGACTTCTGTGGAACCTTTTTAATTTGGCGTTATTGGTTTAATCGCGTTTCAGCGCCATCTGAGTAGCCAACAATTACCTTACTTGTTAGTTTGATCAGTTGATGGGGTTGCTTCAGCCTCATACAATCCCGAAGACCGTCGATACCAGTCAAACAGATGTGTCCACAAAACTTTCAAGATCGCATAGCCTGGAATCCCGAAAATAACCCCCATCAACCCGAAGATTTTACCAGCCGCTAATAGGACGACTAAAATCGTAATCGGATGAATAGCTAAGCTACTCCCTAAGACTAACGGTGAGATAAAGCGGCCTTCAATCGTTTGTTCAATGACGAAGACAATCAGAACTTGGACCAACATCCATGGTGAGGTGACTAACGCAATGACCACTGAAGGCACCATTGCGAGAAAAGACCCTAAATATGGAATCAAATTTAAGATTCCAGCCGCAATTCCCAACGTCAGCGCAAATTTCAAGCCAATAATACTGTAACCAACCGCAAACATCACGGCAACAAAGAACGCCACGGTCAATTGACCACGAATATAATTACTGACCTGTGAATTGATTTCTGTCAAAACTTCTAAGAATCCTGAGCGCGCTTTGGTAGGTACAAACTTAGCCATATACTTCGGTAGTTGATGACCATCGCGCAATAGGTAAAAAAGAATAAACGGCATTGTTATCAACCCAATGATGACGGTCGTTACGGTACTAAATACGCCTGTAAGTGAAGTCACCGTCCCGGTCAAATACTTCGAAAAGCGGCCACTCACTAGCTTACTGAGATCCGTGTTCCAACTTTCAAGTTGGTCACGGATACTACTGAGTTGCGGATCATTGAGCCAGCGATTAACTTCAGTACTGGCATTTTTCCAATAATTGGGCCAGTCATTGATAATTGATAAAGTTTGATCGCGAATCGTTGGGATAATCGCAATAATGCCTAACGCCAACAGCGCGACAACCACAATAAACAAACCAATGATCGTCCAGGTTCGTCGTACGCGAAAACGCTTTTCTAGCCAGTCAACAAGTGGATTAAGCAAGTAGTACAGCACACCGGCCAAAATAATCGGCAAACCCACGATGCTAAAAAATTGCCGGACCGGATCTAATAGCCAATCGACTTGCTTGCCCATAAAGAAGATCGTCAATACTAATAAAATAACGACCAAAATCCGAATGAGCCGTTGCGCTGACCACCGTTGTTTCTGTGAATCAGGTTTCAAACAATCCCTCCTTCCTAAGCCTGATACGTAATAACGCTACCGACCTTGATTGTTGGTAACTGGTTTGGTGTCAAATAAATGCCGTTTTCCATTGGTTTGGCAGGTACTGGTTTGAAGTACAACGTCGCGTGCCCAATTGACGTTAAATTAGCTTCCACTAGTCCCCCTGCAAAGGCCACCGTATAAGTTTGTCGATCGATCGTAATGGTGCTACCAGCAACTAACGACAGACTCGCGATGGGCTGCTCAAATTTCTGAATCACCGCGATTTGCTGTAATGGTGCCGTGGCCGTTTCATCGAATAAAACTAAAATTGGTTCCTTGGAATCGATAGCATTCGCACCAATCGATTGTACTGTTGCAGTTATTGTCATATTGAGACCCCCATCGGTTAATTAATTGCTTTAATTGTAGCATAGTCCTAATCACAGACGCCAATTTGTCATCGCTTACACGGGCCATATCTATGCTATACTTGAATTATCTATCAAGGAGGTTTGTTATCATGCAAGAACGCATTTTATTCGGAACATATACGAAAAAAACAAGCCAAGGGATTTACCAAGGAACCCTTGACACCACTGCCAAAACCTTAACCAACGATGGCTTACTGGCAGCCACTCAAAATCCCACCTATTTGGCCCTCTCAGCTAAGGATTGCCTATACAGTGTCGATAAGGAAGATGACGAGGGCGGTATCGCTGCTTGGCAAATCGACGGGCAAACTGCTCACAAACTAAACACCGTTGTCGCACCTGGCACCCCACCAGCTTACGTTGCTGTCGATGAGGCCCGACAACTCGTCTACAGTGCCAACTATCATAAGGGAACGGCCGAAGTCATGAAAATTGCTGCTGATGGCGCGCTGACTTTGACCGATACTGTTCAACATAGTGGCCATGGCCCTCGTCCTGAACAAGACGGCTCCCATATTCATTACACCGACCTCACGCCAGATAATCGCTTAGCCGTAATCGATTTAGGTAGCGATAAGGTCTATGTCTATAACGTCAGCGACGCCGGTCAGTTAAGTGAACAATCCGTGCTCACTATGGAAGCTGGCTTTGGACCACGTCACCTCGTGTTCAGTCCAGACGGCCAATACGCCTTCTTAGCTGGTGAATTATCGAGTCAGATTGCGAGCTTAAAATATGACGCCCAAACTGGTGCCTTTACGCAGCTTGGCATTGTGAAGACCATTCCTGCCGACTACACGGCGCACAACGGTGCCGCAGCCATCCGCTTAAGTCACGACGGTCATTTTCTCTACGTCTCCAATCGTGGCTACAATACGTTAGCTGTCTTTGCAGTAACCGCCGACGGTCATTTGACCCTGATTCAGCAAATCAGTACGGAAGGTGACTTCCCCCGTGATTTTGATTTAGATCCAACTGAAGCCTTTGTCGTGGTCGTTAATCAAAACACTGATAATGCCACTTTGTATGCACGCGACTTAACGAGTGGTAAACTAAGTCTATTACAAAAGGACGTTACTGTGCCTGAAGGCGTTTGCGTCCGTTTCTAGTAAAGGATGAAACTCATGTTATTAAAAGAAGTCTGTGTTGAAAATTACACTAACATTCCCGCAGCCATTGCGGCCGGTGCCAATCGGATCGAACTCAACGATAACCTATCCGTTGGCGGTACAACGGTCAGTCGTGGTGTAATGGCTGAGGCAGCCAAGTATACCAGTGAACATCACGTGCCCCTAGTGACCATGATTCGCCCCCGTGGTGGCAATTTCGTTTATAATGATACGGAATTAAAAATCATGGAAGCGGACCTGCTACAGGCTCAATCATTAGGTGTTGATGGTGTCGCATTTGGTGCTTTGACTGCGGATAATCAGCTTGACGAAGAAGCCTTAGCGTTACTAATTGGTGCAGCCGGTGGCATGTCGATCACCTTCCACATGGCTTTTGACGCCATCCCTGAAAATCAACAAGCCGCGGCAATTGACTGGTTAGTAGACCATGACGTCGATCGCATTTTGACACATGGCGGCCCACTTGATCAGCCGATTGCTGACTGTGTCCCCCACTTGCAAACGACGATCAAACAGGCCGCTGGCCGAATTCAGATCCTACCTGGTGGTGGCATTACCACCGCCAATGTCGCCGACATCACCACAACGCTCGGCGTCAAACAGGCCCATGGGACCAAGATTATTAATTACTAAGAACTGCCAAAAAGGCGCATCTCATTTTTTGAGATGCGCCTTTTGATTGGCGAAGTAAACTAAAAAATTAGACCATTAATCACGGTTATTCAATGGTCTAATATTGGCACAAGCGCCCGCACTAAGCCAACTTGCCCTGAGCCCTCTTCCGCGAACAAATTGGTCATTGTCAACGCTGATCAATTGGCTCGTGTTCATCATCAATCATGCTAATTAGGATAAACATAAAACGGACCAAATCTTAATGGTCACTTTATGAATTGGCACGTTGATTATGAATAATTAAACGGTTAAGATCAGCCGGTAATGGTGCAAAGGTCGTGAGGGTCTGGCTAATGAATGGATCATCAAATTCCAGTTGCATGCAGTGCAGTGCTTGGCGCTGAATCCACGGGTCACGAGGACCGCCATAAAGGGCATCACCGATCAATGGATGACCGCTAGCTGCAAAGTGCACCCGAATCTGATGCGTTCGGCCGGTATGCAGCCGTACCCGGACGACTGTCATGTTACACAGCCGCTTGACCACCCAGTACTCGGTTAAAGACGGCTTACCGTCGGGACGGGTCGTTCGTTTGATAAATGAATCAGCGGCACGACCAATGGGCGCATCTAGCCACCCGTGGTCAGTCGTCAATTCACCACTGACGACGGCTAAGTACATTTTGCGCATCGCATGGGCCTTCAATTGATGATCAATAATCGAATGGGCAAAATGGTGCTTAGCGAAGAGAACGATACCGCTCGTATCCCGATCCAAACGCGTGGTGATATGCACAACCTCATTATCATAATGGGCCGCTTGATAATAACCTTTTACCCGATTCGCTAAGGTATTGTCAGGTAAGGCATGCGCCGGTACTGAGGCCACTCCTGCTGGTTTATTCACAATCAGGTAGTCACGATCCTCATATAAGATATCGATCGGCAACGTCGAGACGCCTAAGTGGTCATTACCAATTTCAGCAGGTGTGACCATCGTCACAGTCTCACCGCCTGTCAGCATATGAATCGCTAATACCGGTCGTTCATCAACGAGAATTGCCCCACCATGAAACTTAACTTTTTTCAACAAACTACGTGTCACACCATGTTGTGCCAAGAGTGTCTTAACTTTCATCGGGGTCGTCTCATGGTTGATCCAAGTAAACCTCATTGCTCGTCCAACCCGATGAAGGATGTCCCGACCCGTTGCCAGAAGCGATTATGACGATGCTGAGCAAATGCAATTCGACGATTAGCAATTGAATAACGAATTTGTTCAATTGGCCGCGGCTGCGTATCCATTTGATCAGCTGTAAAGACAAAGTGTGACTGCTGTTGTGGCCGAATCGTTATTGTTTCATACGGCGCTACGATGACTGGCGAGCCTAATGTTCGGAAGACTCGGTTGTTGATCGACGCAATCTCGGCCATTTGTAAAGCGTCCAAGCGCGGATGAATGACAGCACCACCAACTGACTTATTATAAGCCGTCGAACCAGTTGGAGTGGAGACGCATAACCCATCGCCACGAAAACGTTCAAATAGTTCATCTTGAATATAAACATCGGCAACCATGGTACTCCCAAGCTTCTTAAGCGTTGACTCGTTCAACGCCAAATAATGATCAGTCGCATCCGTATCCGCATAAGTAATATCTACAGCCAGCAAGGGATAGGTCACACTCTGGCCGTTGTCTTCCAGTAAACCGTTGATCAGTTGGTCGATTTCATAATCTCGCCAGTCCGTATAGAAGCCTAAATGGCCAGTATGCACGCCAACAAAGCGAACTTGGTCAACCATGTGACTATAGTGGTGAAACGCCGCTAAAAGCGTCCCATCGCCTCCTACCGACAAAACAATGTCTGGGTGCTCATCATCAATTTCAAACCCGGCAGCCAGCAGTTTAGTATGTAACTCACCCGCTACTTTCTTGGTCTTGGCACTCGCATTTGCAAAAATCGTTACTTTCATGAATTTTGATCTTCCTTTGTCGTGTCAGGCTCATCGTTGCCCGGCCCCTTCCCATACGAGAACAAGCTCTGAGCTTCTTGAATTTCCTCACGAATTTCTGACATTTCTTTATCCAAACTAAAGGCGGCTTCCGCAGCCCGTTGTAATCGTTGACTCAAGTTTTCAGGGAAATCCCCTTGATATTTATAGTTAAGCGAATGTTCAATGGTCGCCCAGAAATTCATGGCAAGTGTCCGGACTTGGATTTCGGCCAAAATTTTCTTTTCACCACCGACCATTTGGACCGGATATTCAATCACGATATGATACGAACGGTAACCAGATGGCTTTTCATTACTAATGTAATCGCGTTCTTCCAGAATTGTCATATCCGTCCGTTTTCGCAATAAATCAACGACCTGATAGATATCCTCAACGAATTGACACATAATCCGCAAACCAGCAATATCCTGCATATCTTGTTCTAGGCGATCTTCTTGTACTTTACGTCGGGTCATCTTTTCCTTAATGCTATCAACGGGTTTGACCCGCCCCGTTACAAATTCAATCGGTTCATGCTGATTCAAATCACGAAATTGTTTGCGCATTCCCCGCAATTTAACTTTAAGCTCATCAACGGCTTGCTGATAAGGCAGTAAAAAATGATTCCAATCTTCCATCGGGGCACCTCCGTTTCAATCCATACCCTAAAATTTTACCATAAATCGTCGGAATAAAAAGTTAACGTTCTCGAGATTGAACCCTAAGTTCACTTTTTTTCCAAACTGTAATCCTAGAAACAAAATACTTTACGAATTTAGCAAATCGGTGCATGATTACGGGTGAAGGTTTAAGCTAAGTAACGAGTGATTTTCTGCATTAAAAAATTTATGAAATGAAAAACTTGCAAATACCTCGTTTGATTGGTATTCTGCACTATGACGCGAATAGAGAAAGTGGAGGAATTATAACGTGTTAGAAGTGTATTTATTTGTAAATCCGTTGGCAAACCAATGCGTACGTGATGAGCAAAACGTGTTACGGTTGGCAAACGACTCAGACAAGCAAATCCAATTTCAATTCGTACCATTACTCAATATTAATGTGATTCAACGGGCTCTAAAGTGCCAAGGAATCAAGGCATCCGACTGGCATGCTCAAAATCAACAGTCTCAAACATTGTACCGAGTTATTTTGGATTATAAAGCCGCCCTTTTTCAAGGCAAAAAACGGGGGCGTAACTTTTTAATTGCCTTGCAATCTGCAATGCTCAAGGCTGGTCAACACTATTCGGAAGAGCTCGTCAAAACGGTTGCAACTAACTGTCAGATTGACTTAGACATGTTTATGGAAGATCGGGACAGTGACTTGGCGAAACAGGCCTTTCATGCTGATCAGCGGCTTGCATCTGAAATGAACATTACCGAAGCATCGTCGGCCGTCGTTTTTGATTGCGACCAATATGATTATGGTGTCTTGCTAGAACATTTTAATTACACGACTCTTTTTGACTTAGTCAATGGCAATCTGGATCCTTTTCAAGATGCAACTCGGGCAACCAATGCCAGCTGTGCTAGCCTTGCCAACGCACAATTACACGTTTTATAATTCCAGTAATTGCAATTATTCAACTGGTCCTACCAGTCAAAAGCACCCGACGATCATTTTCGCCGGGTGCTTTTGACTGTATTTACCTTTTATAGCTGCCAGAATAAGCCTTCTGGACTCGGCAGCTAACACCCTAACTGATAAGCGGGTCAGGTCTAAAATAAGCGTCGGGACCGAACATCCTGACGCTCATTGTGCTTGCTTTTATAACTGGTTAATCTTGGGTGACCAACTGTTCAAATTCATTTAATCGTTCTTCAAATACCTCGAAAGCTGCATCAAGATAATCAGGCTTGGTCATATCAACTCCAGCTCGGTGCATGACATCGATTGGGAAAGCAGATGAACCAGCTTTCAAGTAACCGAGATAATCCGCAACAGCATCTGTCTGTTGCGTACTAATACGGTCAGCCAACGTTGAGGCCGCTGCAAAACCCGTGGCATACTGATAAACATAATAATTGTAATAAAAATGCGGGATACGGGACCATTCGTCGGCAATTTGCGGATCACTGACGACGGCGGCACCATAGTAGCGTTGGTTCAACTGCAAATAATGTTTTGACAAGCGATCGGCAGTCAAAGCCTGACCTTCTTGATCTTGCTCATGAAGCCACTGTTCAAACTCAGCAAATTGCGTCTGCCGGAAAACGGTGCCTTTAAATCCATCTAAGTAGTAATTCAAGACATACGCCCGCATTTTTGGATCTTGTTCAGTCGCTAAGAAATAGTTCGTCAACAAGTTTTCATTAGTCGTTGAAGCAATTTCCGCCACGAAAATTGAATAGTCACCATACTGATAAGGCTGATGATGTGTCGTGAAGTAAGAGTGCATACTGTGTCCCATTTCGTGCACCAACGTATATAAATTATCAATATTATCCTGCCAGTTCAACAGCATGTATGGCGCGGTATCATACATTCCTGACGAATACGCCCCGCTACGTTTGCCTTGATTTTCCACCACATCAATCCACCGTGAAGCAAACGCTGTTTTGACGTGTTTGAGATAATCAGGACCCAAAATTTTGAGCGCTTGTAAAGCAGTTGCTTGAGCCTGCTGGTAGGAATAGTTGGTCGTCGGCTTGGGTGCCAATGGCGTGTACATATCATACATATGCAACTGATCAACTCCGAGCAGTTGTTTCCGTAGCGCAACATACCGGTGCAATAAGTCCAAATGCTTGTCAACGGACGTGACTAAAGAATCGTAAACCGCCGTCGGAATCTGATTGGCAGCAAGTGCTGCCGTCCGCGCATCTGGATAATGATGAGCCTGGGCAACAAAATTGTGTACCTTGACTTGGCTAGCTAAAGTCGAAGCAAGTGTTCGCCGGAACTGGCCGTATACTTTATACAGTGCTTCAAACGCCTCTCGCCGAACAGCCGGATGAACGGACTCAAGTAACACCCCATAAATTCCTTGTGACAATTTGACAGGGTTGCCGTCGTCATCCTTTACCGTTGGAAATTGAAAGTCAGCGTTATTCAGTACACCAAAAGTTTTCGCAGAAGCACCAAAAATATCACTAGCGCCTGCGAGTAAAGCTTCTTCGCTTTCAGACAGAACGTGTCCCTTTTGCAACCGGATCGTATCCAACAAATGCCGATAATCACGTAAATCGACGTTTTCATCAAGGTACGTATCCAATTCGCCCGGCGTTAATTCCAAGATTGCTGGTTCGAACCAGGCAGTCGCTGCGGATACCTTGGCAGTCAAACTACTAGCTTGATCGTCTAAAGCCGCATTGGTACTATTGCCAGTATCCTGGTCACTTTTCAGACTTGCGTATACCGCCACTTTCTCTAACCGACGATACAGCGCTAAAACAGCCTGGATGCCAGCCAGCACCGTGTCGGCCGAGCTTGTAAACGTTTCTTTAAGCGCAGTGACGGTGGGGATTGCAGCTTTGACTTGTGCAATATCCGCCTCATACGCGGCCTGATCTGCATAAATGGGCGTCAAATCCCACGTCAGTTCTTCAGGAACGGCCGAACGGGTCGGCAATTGTTTGGTTGCTACCATGCAAATTCCTCCAATTATTTCAATATAGCACTAGATTACCACAGATTGCGCCTATCGCGGTAGCATCTGTTCCGGAATCAATGTTTGCGCCATCGAAGCTGGCCGGAATTCACATGCCACTCAGTTTTCTGCCAGTTTATCACTTGCTGCTCGCTAAGCATCGTAATCATGGTCGTTATCAGTTGTTGTATTAACGTGCCTCGTGCTTGCAGGCAGGCACGCCGGGCAAGTAATGGCCGTAATTGGGCCCAGATCAATGCCTCTAATTGTGGCCCAGTAAGCCGTCCGGACTGTTGCCGCAGTGCAAAAAAGACGTGGGCGTGCCAGACCAGATATGGTACCGATAACAGCGGTAGTTGCGGCACAGTGGGCATCGTCCACGTCGGTAACTGGACAATCGTTCCTCCGCGTTGATAGCAAGCCACTTGTAACGCATCAAAACCACGTTGATGTCGAAGCCGTGCCAACATTAGCTGTTGATAATAATGCCGTAAATGCGTGTCCGGTAAAGTTGGGGTGTTAATTTTAGGAGCCAATTGGCGAAAATGTAACACAGACTGGCTGCGCGTATCCAGTCGAATCGTTTGATAGGTCAGCGGTTCCGTATCCAATGTCAAGACGTGATGCAATAAACGAACACTAGTACTTTGAGTGTCCAAAAAAAGTAGAAACAGGCCCCACCGTTGCTGGTACTGCAAAAACTTCAAAGCCTTGCTATTGAGGTGCAATTGTCGCTGATAGGGGCGTCCCAACAACCATAACACTTGATAGCCATGCTGACGATAGCCCTGCGTCCGAGCTGCGAGTCGCTCCACTGACAAGGGTGAACACTGAAATTCTAACGCGAGTGGTTGCGCTGTACCTCGTCGAACCAGGATATCCGGGCGCTGATGTAGCTCTGGCAAACCAGCCTCTAAGCGCACCGTATAACCACTGGCAGCGAACCAGGTCGCTAATTGTTGTTTACCACGAAGATGTTCCGTTGTTTCCCCTTCAGAGAAAGCATCACAATCCGTGGCATGGACGTGGGCAAAATGTGGCACGATCACTGCCCCCCGTTTCAATTGCACCGGCTGCACACATCCTGGACAGTGATATTCTATTTGGCGATCAGCCGTCGCCGCATTAACGAGTTGATGCTGAGCATCCATCGCGATCAACATGATGGTCCCTCCCTTCAACAACTAATTACGTCATTAAAGCCAATTCTCACGTAAACCCATCATCATTTATTGACCCCGAGCAGCCACCCGTTTTTTGGCAAAGCGTCCGGCAGGCAGATTGTTTATCCGTGGATACAAAAAAAGCCTTAACATTACGAATAAACGTTATGTTGAGGCAATTAACCGCTATTTAAAATAGTGCCGGATGGTTTCCAAAGCAGCATTAGACATGATCTTTTCACCATGTTCAAGTAGTACGTCAGCTGAAATATTAGCTAAATGGGCATATTCCAAGGCTACTGCGACATCATCTTTGATAGTGGCCGTTGATGATTGATCGACAAAGAAAACCAGTTCTAGATAATATTGGTCGCGATACTTGAATAAGTTAGACGCGAGTCCCTCTGGCCGGAATAATTGTGCCAATGAAACAAGATCCTCAAATTGATCGAATTTCAACACGTATTCCTTAGTTGGTGTATCAGGATCATCCAAATACGGATCGAGATCATTAGTGTCCTTAGTTGGATTATGTGCAATACCTTGTCCATCTTCAACCTGATTCGTATCCGTCTGCATCAGTTTACGCTTCAAATAATCTGAAACATCATCTTGTGAGTCGCTATCATCCGATTGGTCGGGTGACTGAGTTGCTTTAGCAATCGTATCTTGTAAATTATCACTGTTTTTGCTAATAAATAATTCTAAACCATTTCGGTTTGGTAATACTTGGAAAGTTACGGCATCATTGTCCTGAAATTGATGATCAACATCAACTTCCTCCAAGATGCTATAGAAGAAACTTTCAATTTGCTTATGATTCCCTAGTAAATCTAGTACGCGAATACCGCGTTCATTGAGATCATCATTTCCAATAACGACGCGAATCGTATCTTCGTTGATGCGTTCCATCTCCATTACAGATCCACCCCTTTCTAAGTGTCAAGGGCCATAATCACTATCACAATTCTAACTTATTTCAGTTTATTGTAAAGTAATCTATCTGAAAATACAAAAATTGGCCAATTAGTTAAGCTAACTAGCCAATGATAATCACATATTTGCTAATTGTTGTGCCCGTAATAATTCTAATGTCCGAATTTTGCGTGGCAAGAAGCGGCGAATCTCGTCCTCATTGTAACCAACTTGCAGCCGCTTCTCATCAAGCATAATTGGTCGACGTAACAGACTAGGATCATGAGTAATCATGTCAAACAATTCATTGAGTGACAAATCATTAATATCAACGTTCAGTTGTTGAAAGGCCTTTGAGCGAGTGGAAATAATTTCTTCCGTCCCTGATTCAGTCAGTTGTAGGATCTGCTTGATTTTTTCAATTGAAAGCGGTTCGGTAAACAGATTGTGTTCTTGAAAATCAATGTCGTGTGTCTGTAACCAAGCCTTGGCTTTGCGACATGAGGTACAACTTGGTGCGGTATATAAAATAACCATCCTGGGTCCTCCTTGGCATCGTTAATCAATTTTATAACATAATTCATTATACGCTACTCACTTTTAATTGTGAATAGGTTTAACAAAATTAATTTATTTAAAACTAATAATCTAAAATACAATTATTCGATATATGTATTTTTTCTATTGAATAAACCGCTTTTATAGTCATTCTTGTTATTAATTAATTCGTATACAATTTAATTATGACTTATGATATCAATAATCTATTAACGGTAAGCTGACAGAAAAAGCTTAGCAAAATGATTTGCTAAGCCCTATCATACTAGCCAAGATTCAATTGTAAAAACTTTTGAGCAACTGTCACTTGAATGTCATTACCGGCGGCTGCTTGTGCTTCTTGTTGGAGTTGTGTAAATGAGACATCTTGTGGCAAGTGTGTGAGCAATAATTTTTTGACGCGGGCATCTTTGGCAATTTTACCAGACTGTGCCGACGTCATATGCCACATTTTACCAGTTTTATCTGCGGCAAAATTCGTATCAGTCATCAATAACTGTGCCCCGGCTGCGAAAGTCGCTAATTCTGGCAAATAAGCCGTATCGGCGGAAAAGACAAGTTCTTGCCCCGTCGCTCGCTCGACCAACTTAACGGCATAGGCTGGAACTGGATGTTTAGTCGGTAAAAAGCTCACATCAAACGGCCCAATTTGATTGACAGCAGCCGGATCATAGGCCCGACCTTCTGTGGCATTCGCCCAGGTCAAGGCACCAAAGTTAAGTGGATCAGCGGTGTGCCCGTAAATCGGCAGCACGGGCGTCTTCCGTTCACCAGCACGCAACTGCCAGTAATATTGTAAGACCCCAACGTCCGCCGTATGATCGTGATGATAATGAGTCAGGAGCACACTATCGAGCTGTAAGGGGTCTAAAATCTCTTCTAAGGCGTTTAGCGCCCCCGACCCACAATCGAGCAATAAATGGTAATCACCGGCTGTAATCAGGTAAGAACTCGTACCCACGCCATCGTATGGATAACCACCATAGTAACCAAGAACTGTTAGTTTCATTATTGACCATCCCTTCATTTCTCTGTCCACTTCTATTTTAATATAGCACCAAGAAAAAATGAAACCAACAACTTAACATATTTTCAATTATTTTGAAAAACACGTATAATAATAGATGTAATAAATAAGGAGTGATATTGATGAGTGGAAAGATTGCAGCAACATTTGGGACACGTAAAATTCTAACCATGATCCAACAACAAAATGCTGATCGTGACTTGTTATTAATGCAGGCCAACGCCACTGAAGATCGCTATATGCTACTCGATTTAACCGGCGAAAAAACCGTTTTTTCAAGCCCCGTAACGTATGACGTTTTACTTTCAAAAGGATCAGCTGACTGGCATGGAATGACAAGTTTCATCTTCATTGATTTACCGGAAGAAGAACAAAAAGTCTTTAAATCTAAGTTTAGTAGTTTCCGACACGATTATAATAAGCCAGATGGGCTGAAACATTTTTGGATCTTACGTGAGTCCAAAAATAATTCAGCCTTCGTGATTGTCACAAATTGGCATAGCGACTCCGAATATGCTGTTTGGCTGCGAAGCGCTTCATTCAAGCCATTTGCCAAGTACATCACCTCAGATTACGGCTACCACGAAAGTCGCTATTCATTTGTACGTTCATTAAAATCATAATCATCCGGTATTGGATATTTCAAGTCGCTGCAGTGATTGAACTGCAACGACTTTTTTCATGAATATTACTTTTACTCAACACTGCTAAATCTCATCAGTTGATATATAAGCCTCGTTCACAACATCACATTGCAGTCAGAACCAACATATGTCCCGATCAGTGTGATCCTAAAGAATCTGCCGTCAGCTTTAGTTGAGCAATCGTGAGCCCCAATCAGCCATCTGTTGAATGACACCCACCCTATTTACTGATTACAGTGCGCACCTCTTTAGGTGATCTCGTCAAACAGTTAATATTCTGAAAACACAAAAAAACGTCATTCATCAACGAATGACGTTTGTGACGGTCCGTACGAGACTCGAACTCGTGATCTCCTGCGTGACAGGCAGGCGTCCTAAACCAACTAGACCAACGGACCAATTGCGGGAGCAGGGTTTGAACCTGCGACCTTCGGGTTATGAGCCCGACGAGCTACCAGACTGCTCCATCCCGCGATAATATAATGACCCCTACGGGATTCGAACCCATGTTACTGCCGTGAAAGGGCAGTGTCTTAAACCACTTGACCAAGGGGTCATATTTTTAAATGGTACAACGGAGAAGGAGGGATTCGAACCCTCGCACCGCTTGCGCGATCTATACCCTTAGCAGGGGCACCTCTTCAGCCACTTGAGTACTTCTCCAAAATGGGCCTAAATGGACTTGAACCATCGACCTCACGCTTATCAGGCGTGCGCTCTAAACCAGCTGAGCTATAGGCCCAAAAAAAGCGGGTAACGAGAATCGGACTCGCGACAACAGCTTGGAAGGCTGTGGTTTTACCACTAAACTATACCCGCAGAATACAGATATGGCGCGGGACGGAATCGAACCGCCGACACATGGAGCTTCAATCCATTGCTCTACCGACTGAGCTACCGAGCCATTGTAGCCATTTAGAACTATTAACTTAACGGTCCGTACGAGACTCGAACTCGTGATCTCCTGCGTGACAGGCAGGCGTCCTAAACCAACTAGACCAACGGACCAAATTGCGGGAGCAGGGTTTGAACCTGCGACCTTCGGGTTATGAGCCCGACGAGCTACCAGACTGCTCCATCCCGCGATAATAAGGAGGATGAGAGATTCGAACTCTCGCGTGGTTTGACCCACCTGACGGTTTTCAAGACCGTTCCCTTCAGCCAGACTTGGGTAATCCTCCATATGATGTAACTAGGAAATGTCCACTATTAATAGTAGATGGACCTTGTAGGGCTCGAACCTACGACCGGACGGTTATGAGCCGTCTGCTCTAACCAACTGAGCTAAAGGTCCAAGCTCTAATTCCTATCGCGGCAGGGGGAATCGAACCCTCGACCTCCCGGGTATGAACCGGACGCTCTAGCCAGCTGAGCTACACCGCGATGTGTTAAATAATCGTATATGACTACTTAATCGGGAAAACAGGATTCGAACCTGCGACCCCCTGGTCCCAAACCAGGTGCTCTACCAAGCTGAGCTATTTCCCGTTATATGCACCCAGTAGGAGTCGAACCTACAACCTTCTGATTCGTAGTCAGACACTCTATCCAATTGCGCTATGGGTGCTTCATAAAAGTGCCGAGGACCGGGATCGAACCGGTACGGTTATCACTAACCGCAGGATTTTAAGTCCTGTGCGTCTGCCAATTCCGCCACCCCGGCAACACTTTGGAACAAAGCGGAAGACGGGATTCGAACCCGCGACCCCCACCATGGCAAGGTGATGTTCTACCACTGAACTACTTCCGCATAACTATTCAGTTAATGCCGACTAGAGGATTCGAACCTCCGACCCCCTGTTTACAAGACAGATGCTCTGCCAGCTGAGCTAAGTCGGCATGACGATTAACACAACTATAACATCATATCATGCTCAGTTACATAAATCAACAATAACTTTTGTGAAACTATTTAATTATGAGCCGTGAAC
>NZ_JBVAYE010000006.1:0-156785 GCF_055413545.1 Lactiplantibacillus sp. 3062 | reverse complement strand
GTTCCTTTTTTTTACGTTGAATGTCAACCAGTACAGTTTGAATTTAAACATGCTTTTGGTATACTGGATAGGGTCAATTAACGCCGTTTTAGCTCAGCAGGTAGAGCACTTCCATGGTAAGGAAGAGGTCGGCAGTTCAAATCTGCTAAACGGCTTGCTGTTAGAAGATGATTGGCGTGGAATGCTTGTTTAACTGTTTTTTCTGCAACTAATCATCACATTAGGGTCCATGTTTAAGATTAAGACTTGAACGAACCAAACTTAATATGAAAAGAGGTCCACACGCTCGCATTAGATTAGCTAAGCGAGCGTGTGGACCTCTTTTGCTATCAAGAACTGGGAGGGCGAGCTTCAACCAGTATATACCCCCTGTGATTGAGCGTAACACTTCATTTTGCAGTTTTAGACCGAACGGCTTAATTATGTTAGCTGCTAGGACGTGGAAGTATGCTTGAGATTGGCTGGCCACGCGGCTTCAAATTGCTTGAATAGGGGCATTAATGATTGTCGATTGCTAACAAGATAATTGACATAGATTGGCATGTGAGCACGAGTATCGCTAATCGGGATAGCGACTCGATTGTCATCATCGGCTTGGCTATCCAGCTGGTGAGGCGCCAATGCGGTAAAGTTAGTACTGAAGTACGGAAAATCAGAGTATTTAGTGATTTCTGTAAAGGCCGTGCGTTGGGGTTGGTATAAGAATTTAGCATCTGGGATGGCCTGCTGAATAATATCTTTCCAAATACCGATTGCGCTTAGAACCACGAAGCTAATTCCCTTAAGTTCGGCGAACGTGATGCTAGGTTGGTTCGCACGGTACATGAATCGCTGTAAATGGACCACGAGATTTTCAGTACCGATGAAGCGAGATTCAATGCCGGCCGTCAGAATTTCCTGATTAGAGAAAATGAAACTTGCCTGGCGGTTAATG
This sequence comes from Lactiplantibacillus sp. 3062, assembly GCF_055413545.1. Lineage (NCBI taxonomy): Bacteria > Bacillati > Bacillota > Bacilli > Lactobacillales > Lactobacillaceae > Lactiplantibacillus > Lactiplantibacillus sp. 3062. The sequence continues at coordinate 155,851 of NZ_JBVAYE010000006.1, read as the reverse complement.
AGATGCTCAGTGATTTGGTCGTCGGCAATCAATGGTTGCCTTACTCGCAGCGAATTAGGTAATACCGTTTTGAGATGGGTGAGTAAGGCAAGTGGACCAGGTAGGGTGGTTTCGACGGTACGTGTGACTAAGCTTTGCTCGTAGTTTTGTATTTTGGTTACAAAAGTCCGTTGTTGTGTCAATAATTGTTCAGCTTCCTGAGCGGCTAACTGGCCAGTGGGCGTCAGTGTAATTCGATTGGGTTGACGATCAAATAAGCGAACAGCGAGCATCGTTTCCAATTTCTGCATGCCGCGAGTGATAGTTGGTTGCGTCACGTTTAATGCGGCCGCGGTCTTAGCCAGCGTGTGCTCGTGGGCGAATGTGATCAGCTCTTCTAGTAAATAATTTTCAATCATCAGGAACCTCCGTTACTAGTATGCACTATATGTATACTAGTATGAATAAGTAGTAATTTTCAAGTATTAGGTTTGCGGGTATGCTTGTTATTGTAATCAAATAGTGAAAGGTTGATGCGTGATGGTTCCAACAACGAAATTAAACAATGGTGTGGTTATGCCCCAATTGGGATTCGGCGTGTTCCAAGTCCCTGACCTGAATGAATGTGAAGCAGCGGTGACCGCGGCCTTAAAGGCTGGTTACCGTTTAATTGATACGGCAACGGCATACCAAAATGAAACCGCAGTGGGGCGGGCAATTCAAAAGAGTGGTCTTAGACGTGATGAACTCTTTGTCACTTCCAAGCTGTGGGTCTCAGAATTCACCTATGAACGTGCAAAGCAAGGTATTGATGCGTCATTACAACGTTTAGGCGTAGACTACTTGGACTTGTATCTTTTGCACCAACCTTATGGCGATGTGATGGGTGCTTGGCGTGCTTTAGAAGAGGCTTACCATGCTGGTAAGATTCGCGCAATTGGTGTTTCCAATTTTTATGCGGATCAGCTAAAGAACTTGGAACTGACCATGTCCGTGCAACCAGCTGTCAATCAAATCGAGGTCAATCCATGGTACCAGCAAGCAGACGAGGTCCGCTTTAATCAAGATGAACACGTACGGGTTGAAGCTTGGGCACCGTTTGCAGAAGGTAAGCATGCGATTTTCAGTAATCCAAGTATTCAAACTATCGCACAGGCCCATGGTAAGACGACCGGACAAGTCATCTTACGTTGGCTGTTGCAACGCGGGATTACGGTGATTCCAAAATCAGTGCATCCTGAACGTATGGCTGAGAATATCGCTGTTTTTGATTTTGAATTAACAGCTGCAGAAATGTCAGCAATGGCCGAACTTGATCAGGGCGTCAGTCAGTTCTTTGATCATCGTGATCCTGTGACAATTGAACAGATTTTTGGCGCTAGTTTACGACAATTACATGAATAAGTTAAGGAGTGATTATTAATGACAAAAACACCAACTATTACGCTAAATGATGGCCGCGCGATTCCAGCAATTGGGTTTGGCACTTTCCAGATTCCAGACGACGGTTCCACTTATCAAGCAGTCAAAGAAGCATTGGCGATTGGTTATCGACACATTGACACAGCCGTGGCCTATTTTAACGAAGACGAAGTTGGTCAAGCTATTAAGGATAGTGGGATTCCACGGGACCAAATCTGGGTGACGAGTAAACTTTGGCTCCAAGACTACGGCTTTGACGCAGCCAGTCGCGCCATCGATCGTTCGTTAACTAAGTTGCGACTAGACTATATTGACTTGTACTTAATTCATCAACCTTATGGCGATGTTCCGGGTGCATGGCAAGCAATGGAAGCAGCCCAAAAGGCCGGGAAATTAAAGTCGATCGGTGTTTCCAATATGACACCAACGTTGTGGCAAAAATTTGTGCCACAATTTGAAACGATCCCTGCAGTCAATCAGGTTGAATTTAACCCGTACTTTCAGCAACAACCCTTGCGCCAATTACTCGCGGCACAAGATGTTAAATTAGAAGCTTGGGCGCCCTTGGGTCAGGGCAATCAAGCATTATTCAAAGAACCAATCATTCAACAATTGGCTATTAAGTATCATAAGGATGCTGGTCAAATCATTCTTAGATTTGAACATCAAGAAGGCGTGATCGTCTTTCCTAAATCAGTGCACAGTGCACGGATCAAGAGTAATCGGGATATCTTCGACTTTGAATTAACTTCGACTGAGATGGCCCAATTACGAGCTTTAGATACCGGTAAAGGTCACCACGACCCAGATGCGCCAGGGGTTTCAGAACAGTTGTTGCATGCCTTTGACGTGCATGCAGATGACTAGCGGCAGAGCCGGCCAAGTCGCGGACGAACGTACCGTAGTGTAAGCTGCTTTGATTGTAACTGAAAATTAACGACGCCATGGACGCTAGAATCACTAGCGTCCATGGCGCCGTTTTTTGATTAAGGCCTTTAAAAGCCGTAACTTGAAATGGCGACGAATAAAAATCAGCTTACTAAAATGGGGCACGTTACGACTAATGCCGAATGATGAAGCTGAGGATGGCTGGTTATTAATCGCTGGCGGGAACCTCATTATTGATAATTTGCTCGTTAAAGTCAGTGAAGATGCCTAGCAGGGTCTTCACCCGTTGCGGGCCCAATTGAGTCGTCCACTGGTGAACCGTTTTGTGCATGGTGGCCATTAGTTGCTGATCTAGGTGACGGCCGGTAGCCGTTAAGGAAAGTCCTTTTTGGCGGCGATCAGTGGCATTAGCCTGTTGCTCAATGTATCGATGTTTGAGGAGGACTCCGATTTGGCGTGAGATTGCGCTGCGTGAGACATGGTGCTGATGTGCGATCTCCATTAATAATAGTGGCTGGGGGCTTTGACCTATTTCATGCATGATTAAAAAAGCGTCAAAGGTAAGATGTTGCGTGGCCAGTAGTGAATTTAAGCGAGTATTCAGGTAACGAGAGATATTGGCATAATCGGTCAAAAACATGTCGAGAGCGTCGACGGTAGCCATAAATAAGAACCTCCTTGAAGAGCGACTGCTTGGTAAATTTGGATTGACTATATTCACTAAGCATCATACCGCTAAACGTGTAAAAAGTGTAAGATTGTGAGCCGCAAATTAGTGACTGAAATTCTATGTGAACACGCATGCCTACTAGCAACGGTTGGTAATATCAAAACCACCGCTGACAGTTTTTTGCGCTGTCAGCGGTGGCGAATAGATTATCGATCAACGTTACAAAAAAGTCAGTGAGTCCGCAGGCGTAGAGCGACGATGCGGGCGCAAAGATCGGTGACGCACTAAGCGGCTTTAGTGCGATGACGACGAGCAATCATCGGCAAAATCATCCCTAAGGCAACAAAGATAATTGGCGTTAGAATATTTAAAGTCAGTTGGAAGAGCCAACTGCTAGGATTGCTAGCGTAGGAAGTCTTTGGAACCATTCCGAGGATGCAAGCAAATGCTGTAAACAGGAAGCACCAAGCACCGACCAAACGGCCAGCGACTGGGTTTTTCAGGAACTTGTAATCACTCTTGAATTCCTTTAAGTGCTTGTTGAGTAGCATGTAAGCTAGAAAGACCCACAGGTAGCGCATCGGCATTACGACCGAATTTAAGTTCAATAACCAATTAAAGAGTTCATTCATGTTTCCAATCCCTAATGCAGGAATGATAATGAGAATGCTGACCAAAACCCCAGTTAAGATGTAACCGTTGACGGGCACATCCTTCTTGTTCATTTTACTTAATTTTTTGGGAATAAATTCAGGGTCGGCATCACCAAGCAAAATCTTCAATGGCGCATCGATTGAGAACGCTAAGGCGGAGATTTGGGCAAGCACATTGGCAATTGCGTAGAGGATCAAGAACAGATTGCCCACGTGGTAGAAGGCACCTAGTCGTTGAAACGCGTAGTAAGCACCGTTGGCCATCAAATCAGCGGGAATGTGCTTGGAGTTAAACAGAATCCCCATGGCAAATGAACCCAGCAGGGCACAGATTGCGACCATACCTGCGAGCACTAACATGCCTAACGGAAACTCACGTCCCGGATTCTTGGTTTTATTAACGTACGGCGAAATCTTTTCAGATCCCCCGACCGCGAAGACTAACATTGAAACGGTCGTAAAGTAGGTAAAGTCAAACTTAGGTAAGTAGGACTTGAGTGAAAACATGTTCGGTGTCTGAACAGTCGCCTTGGTCATAAACGGTGCTGATACGGCCAAGATGATGAATAAAATCGACATGATGAACATCCCCGTACCAGCAACACTCCCGATGCGTTTCAGTGTCGTTAGTCCCAATGAAGCAATCCAGAGGAAGAATAAGAATAGCACTAAACAAATGGCTTGAACGACTAACGCAGGTGTCGTGTTGACGAAGTTCCCATTACCGCGGAACAGCCAGCTGAATGCAATTAGAATCCCTTGGGGTTTTTGTGCTAAGTACGGAATGTGCACGATCCAATAAGTCCAGGCAGCATAGTAAGCTAGGCGCTTGGTACTCGTTGCTCGAATCCAAGATGAGACGCCCCCCTCAGCATCCTTAAAGGTCGAACCCAGTTGACCCACAATCAAGGTGTAGGGAATAAAATAAATAATCATGATTAAAATCCAAGAAGTGACGACTGAAAGCCCTTGTAACGCAAAGTTATTGACAACGTTACCTAGGCCCCAGACCGCCACGAATGCAATTAAAGCAATGTTGGACCATCGAAGTTGTTTTTCGTTTTCCATGTTGAACTCCTTTGTGAGCTAAAGTATGCTTAATTGTAAGGCCAAACTGAAAGCGATGCCAGTATTAACAAGTTAATATTAAAAGCGCTTTAAATTTTAAGTCAAAAAATGAATTTTGAGTGTCAAAACAGCGAAAATTTGCTATTGTTAAGAGGAGATAAAATTTAACGGCAACGGACGCGCATTGTTCGAATGAAAATGAAAGCAGGAATGGTCTTGAAAGAAGTTACAGTTGGGGAGTTAACGTTAGCGACAGGGATGCCTAAGATTGGTGTTGTTTTAGCGGGGGCCACACGGGAGGACCTCTTGCGTAAAGCGGGGCAGATTTTAACTTCGGTGGCACAAATTGTTGTTTGGCGGTTAGATCCTTATCAGGAATTGGATAACCGTGCGGAGTTAGTCAATACAGCGGCCCAATTGCAACAAGTTTTGGGGACGATTCCATTAATTGCCATGTTTGGGCTGGCAAACGATCCAGCTGAAGTGACCGAATATTATCAAACTTATCAAACATTAGTGAATAATCGAAGCGTGGCTGGCGTGGATATTGACTTAGCCATGGTCAATCAGCCAGATTTTATGACGTTGACCAAACAGATGCGTGCCAACGAAATTCGGTTAATTGCGAGCCAGACCGTCACGACAGCAACAACTGACGATTTATTGGCGACTTATCACGAATTAGCAGCAACTGGTGCTGATGTCGTGCGGGTGACAGTGGCTGGACATGATGCACAGACGGTGTTGGCATTAATGGCGGCAACTGAGCAAGCACGGCAGCAATTAGTTGTGCCAATCGTGGCAACGGCGATGGGCAAGTTTGGTCGTTATAACAGTGTCTGTAGTCAGTTGACGGGGTCGGCAGTTGCCTTTGGACACGTCGGCCGGGTCGGTGATCAAAGTCAATTAGCAGTGAGTCAGGTCAAACAGGCGTTACAAATGTTGGCACCACTTGAAGGGGCGTGAAATCAATGCAATGGCGATCGTTTTGGCGGCATACCCGGACGATTTTTGAAACGTTAGTCATCTATTTCTTACTGATTCAAGGGCCGTATGATTTGTGGATCGGCAAGGTGGGCTATCGACTTAGTTCGTATTTAATTGATATTGTGGGTATCACGGTGCTGTTTGTCATCGTTGAGCTAGTTTATAATGCGATTCGACAAATCGTTGTGAAACGACGATCCAAATGACTCGGGGCCGAGTGACAATTATCGTATCTACTAGCTCATGATTACGCGGGGGGAGTCTTTCGATTCAAATTAGGGAAATACGCTATTAGAATGGGTAAACCAGGTCTTGAGCAGTAATATTGCTCAAGGCTTTTTTGATGGCCGGGGATTACTGGAAGACACTGGTCAGTCGCCATGGTGACAGCTGACCGGTGCATGATGCAACTGTCAGTATGGTGAACGAATAGTGGTGGTCGAATACTAAAACGACCAGAATTAATGAATCACCACGATGAAAACGATTGCAGAAATAGGGAGTTGATAATTATATTTTTGCGATAAACAAGCGGATTAATCATAATGATAACAGGTTAATTAGAATTGTGATAATCAGTTGAGCATTATGAGGGTACCATGGTATATTTAAAAATCGTAAATGATGTACTAGTTAAACACGATAATCAAATATAGTAAGAACACTTTATTTAATGAGATTAATCGTTAGGTCAGTTAGGTTGTTTTTGAAGAAATGGGGAATTACTATCAATTACCGTGAATCAGAAGTGAAATGTTATAAAATGTATAAAAGTGGCAAGATGTGGTTGTTTGCGAGCGCTTCACTATTATTGTTGAATACTCAACTGTTAACCGCACATGCGGATGAACCAACATCTGCATCGACTAGCGAAACGAGTGTCGTAGCGACTAACGGTGTGTCAATTCAAAATCAAGGTAGCAGCAATCAAACACTGGCAAGTTCGGTTTCTAAAACGGATAACGTTGTCGTGGCTAATGATGAGAACGCTTCGATTACTAATCAGACGGTAATCGATGCACAGCCAGCTACTAATGACGAGCCGCAATCCGCTGCATCAACGGCTGCGTTGAACGGGACATCTGGCGCGCCCAATAGTGAGGTAGCCGCTGATTCGATGGCAGCAGTGAACGGACTAAACACGGTAGCGCCCGCGACGAACAGTTATGAAGCATCACGGACTGACGATCTGTTCAGTAATGCCGCAGAATCGACTGTTAGTGAACAACAGCCTGAAGCGAGTGAACAGTTATTACTCGATACTGCTGACGCGTCAGAACGTAAACCCGCCGCTGACTTGCAACATGTTGAGCAGCATCAGCTGGTAGATGACCTTAAGGTGGAGTCACAGCACGTTGATACTCGTGCTGTGACTAGGGCGGATGAGGATGAAATGTCTGGTAACTTTGGCGTTGATTGGCACTTTGATGCCAGTACAGGCACGCTAACGCTGAACGGGGGAACGTTAAATAACAGTTATGGGGATAATCCTTGGCGTCGCAAGTCTTGGGCGCCGATGATCAAGTGTATCGTGATTGCTGACAAAATTGTTGCCGGTACTAACATGAATAGTCTGTTTGCGAATCTTGACAGCGTGACGCGTTACGAAGGGTTAGAAAAGATTGATACCAGTGCTGTGACCAACATGCAGTCTCTGTTCAAAGAAAATACCTCGCTAGAGCGACTGGACTTGAGTGCTTGGCAAGTCGGCAATGTGACCACAATGGTGAACATGTTTATGGGGAACTTCATGGGTACTGAACTTAAATACCTTAATCTCAGTGGCTGGGATACTCATAATGTCGCCAACATGCAAAATATGTTCCAGTTCAACGGCCAACTTCGAACTATTGACGGTTTGACTGACTGGGATACGCGCAGTGTGACGACGATGGCTAACATGTTTGCGCGCACAGGCGTCCGTCACTTGAATCTGACGAGCTTTGATTCAGCCAGCCTGGTTGAAATCGATGGTGCCTTTGCGCAGATGTCCGATTTGGAGCGTATCGAATTCGGTACGCAGTTTACCGTCGCTAAAGTCACTCAAATCAATAGTTTGTTTAATGATGATGCCAAACTAAAGGTGCTCGACTTGTCCCATTTCAATATGCAGAGTGTTGAACAAAACTGGCAAATGCTAGCTGGTTTGACAAGTTTGCAAACGTTGACACTTGGTCCGGGACTTGATTTTAGTCAACACGGCACGCAACCCTTAGTTGATTTACCGGAAGTGCCTAAGAATAGCAAATATACCGGCAAATGGGTCAACGTAGCTGATAGCTCGCAAACGTTTACGAGTGCTGAACTCCTGGCGCAATATTCGGGAAACCACGCTGACACGGCGACGTTTGTCTGGGAAACCGTCTCTGCGGCCGCGATTACCGGTAAAGACAGCACGCTCTTCTTGAATCAAAAATGGGACTGGACACAAAATATTGCGCAACTAGTTGATCAAAATGGCCAGTTAGTTGATCCAGGAGTCTTGTTCAGTACAGACCCCCAAGCGGTGACAGTTAGCGGTGAGCCTGTTGACACCAGCCGGCCAGGGTCGTATCACGTGATACTAACTTATGCGGGTCGGCAAACAAACGTGGTTGTCACGGTTGTGGCTAATCAAAGTCAACTAAATTTGCATGCGCAAGAAGTTGCGGTTGAAATTGATCCCGCAACGGGAAGCGCTGTCTGGCGCCCACGGGATAATTTTGCGAGTGCAACGGATGCAGATGGCCGTTCAGTGGAATGGCAGAACGTGACGGTGCTTGGAGAACCAGACTTAACACGGCCGGGGACATATGAGGTCGTTTATCAGTTCACTGACTTGACCGGACAGTTAGTCACGGCGACAACGACCGTCACGGTGACTGAACAAGAGGCTGACGTTGAAGACCTGACAGAAATGGTTGTTCAAGATACAACGGTGACAGTTGGCGACCACTGGCAGGCGGCAGACAACTTCGTAAGTGCCAGTGATGCGACGGGACGGCCATTAACACTAGCGGACTTAGTTGTGATTGGTGACGTTGACACGACGCAACCCGGTACTTATGAAATCACGTATCAATACACGAACGCCAATGGCCTGCAGTGGACTCAAACAGCCACCATTACGGTAGTCGAAGGTGCTGGCAATGGTGAAACGCCGTTACCGGGAGAACCAGCTGAACCGGAGTTACCGGAAGAACCAGGAACACCCGAACAGCCTGAAACCCCTGAAACCCCTGAAACCCCCGAAACACCAGGGGAACCGTCAGCGCCAGGGACACCTGATCAACCAGAACTGCCGGAAGTTCCTGAACAATCAGAACAACCGGGAACTACTGAACACCCTGATACTAGTGATCCTAGCAGTGGTTTAACGGGCGCAAACGCTGGTTCCAGCAGTCAAAGGGAGCAAGCAGACACGATAGTGCGACCAGAATTTAACGGTGGTTTAGAGAAGCAAGTGACCACGGTGTTTCGTGATAACTTGAAACTGAATACGGCTGAACGCAATGAGGACGGAATTGATGCTAAACGTTATGCTAAGGCTGATACAGCTAAACCGGAAGTGACTATGGCCCCAGTCAGCCATCCAGCGTCAGTAGCTGGTGAGCTACCGCAAACTAGCGAACAAGTTAATCGCTTCGGGTTGCTGGGACTCATGATGTTAATGGTGACTGGTTTAGCCAGCATCGTCGGCATTAAACGTCGGCAAGGTTAATTAATAAAGGAGTGAGAAATTAATGGAACAAGTGAAGAAACGGTACAAGATGTACAAGAGTGGTAAGGCGTGGTTGTTCGCTGGAATCACGCTCGTTACGTTGAACATGAATGTGGTGACGGGACGAGCAGATGAATCAACACACGTAGAAGCATTGACTGAACCGGCAGTGGCAACTTTGTCTGAAGGTAACGCTGAGCAGCAATCCCCAGTAACGGACGCCATGGATGAATCCGCAATGAGTGAACTGGTAACTGAAGCTCAACCAATTAAAGTGCAGGCCGCTGAAGAACAGTATACTGATGAGATTGTCAATCAATCTGATGATGAGCATGCGAATTCTGATCAGGTCAGTGTACCGGTCACGGATCAAGTTGACAGTGAGACCCCCGTTCCGTCAGACGAACATACTGCAACACTTGATACGCATCCGAACCAATCGACAACTGATGATTCTGAACAGCCGGTTAGTGCCGACGAGCAGTCGCAAGATATTGACACGGATAGTACTGCAAAAGTCTTGTCGTCGCAGCATAAAACGGAAACCATCAATGAGCGGGGAAGCGGTGATTTGGCTGGCGTGATTCGAAATCCAGAACGCCCACATCTCACGGATGGTTATCGCAACGATGATATGGAAGACGATGACTCGATGGCCGGCATCTGGGGTGCTGGTTACAACGCCGATGGCATTAAATGGCATTTTGACGCGGATTCTGGTGTGTTAGTGTTGGACGGTGGCGATATTTACGATTGCTATGGGGATAGTCCGTGGCAATCAAAATCGTGGGTGTTACAAATAGTTAAAGTTGTGATTTCAAAGCCAATTCGCATTATAGGTGATAGTGGGGGCTTCTTTGAAAATTTGACGAATGTTGAACACTATGAAGGGTTTGAAAAAATTGATGTTAGTTCTGCGACGGATTTAAGATATTTCTTTTCAGAAAATACGCATGTTAAGGAGCTAGATTTGAGCAGCTGGCAGGTGGGAAATGTGACTGATATGTCTTACCTGTTTTTCAATTCTCCAGGGACTAGCCAACTAACGACAATCAATATTTCAGGGTGGGACACTCGTCGAGTAAGTGAAGCGGACTACATGTTTGGTCCCAATGAAAAGTTAACTCGTATTATTGGTATCGAGAATTTGAACTTTGAAAGCCTAAAAGAAGCAGGCGGTTTGTTTATCAAAACGGGGTTGTCGGAGCTAGACTTATCCAAATGGAAGACTGATAGCCTTGACAATATGGCTGCTTGGTTTATGGACATGCACAACTTAACCAGTGTTAAATTCGGGTCTCAGTTCAAAACAGATCAGGTTACTTGGATTCATTTGCTATTTTCAGGATGTTCCAATTTAACTGAGGTGGATCTATCTGGTTTTAATTTGCATCGCGTTGAACAAAATCTCGACATGTTTGCGGGATGTGAGCGTCTACAAAAAATTACACTTGGTCCGGATACTGATTTGACGCCAGCCAAAATCGAGTCGGTTGGGCTAATGGACATTGAAGCTAATGACCAATATACCGGTTACTGGATAAATGTAGCCAATCCCCAGCAACGGTTAACTAGTGCTGAACTGATGAATCTGTATTCAGGAAAAAATACGCCGATTGGAACCTACATCTGGGAAGCAAACCAAGCAGTTATCGATGCCAACGACATTACCCTGGAAGTTGGCGATGATTGGAACTGGACGGACAGTATCGAGAGTTTAACCGACCAATTTGGTCAAAAAGTCGATGTTCAGGCCCTCTATGTGGCTAATCCCCAGGCTGTGAAACTATCGGGTGACCGAGTAAATACAAGTCAGCCGGGTACTTACCAGGTCACTTTCAAGTATGCAGGTAAGACGGTCACTGCTTTGGTGATCGTGAAAGCTGACCAGACAAGTTTGACTGTCCATGATACAGAGTTACACGCTGGTGGCACTTGGCATGCGCAGGACGGTTTTGACGGGGCGACGGATAAAGACGGTCACGCCATCGACTTTAACGATGTGACGATAACAGGTGAAGTGAACACCATGGTTCCGGGTGATTACCAGATTACTTACACGTATGGTAGTCAGACGCAGACGATTACTGTAACTGTTAAGGAAAACCAAGCCAGTTTGAACTTATATCAAAACCACGCAACGGTGCATACGGATGGGCAGGGAACCAGTACTTGGCAGCCCCAAAGCAATTTTCAGAATGCCACTGATAGTGATGGTCAAACGTTAGACTGGTCGGCCATTGAGGTCGTTGGAACGCCAGATTGGACTACAGCCGGGGACTATCGGTTGACGTATCAATTTACTGACAAGACTGGTCAGTTGGTGACGGCAACGATGACGGTAACGGTGGTTATCGAGGAGGCCGACGAACAGGCGGAATCCCAAAGCGATTTACAGATTCATGATTCAACTATTACTGTCGGTGAGTCGTGGCAACCAAGCGATAATTTAGTCTTGGCTACGGATGTTAATGGCGGTGAATTGTCGCTTGCTGACCTAGTCGTAACTGGCACGGTCGATACTAATCAAGCCGGTGTTTACCAGGTGACTTATCAGTATACGGATGCGAGTGGTCAAGTTTTCACTCGCGTGGCAACAGTCACGGTCGTTGCGGCGAGCGATGGCGATACGAATACTGAACAGCCAGGCGCTACCAATACCAATGACGATGTGAACGGCGGCTCGACTGGAAGTATCGATGGTGATGATCAAGCAGAAATACCTACGGATGATGCTGACCAGATGGAGGGTGATGCGGCTGACGTTGATGCAAATGCAGTTATTGATGACGCAACACCCGCGGTTGGCACGAATCATGGAAAGGGTGCGGATCGTAATTCTGGCATGCAAACGACGGCTAATGGGGCTAAATCAGTAGTCACTTCATGGCCACATCGGAGCCAGATGACCAACACAGCTAGTCTGCAACACGCGCAAACTATCGTTGGCGGTCATCATCAAGAATCATGGCCGACTGAATCAGCTTCGGTAGCTGTTCAGCCTGTAACGGTCAAACTCGGCACATCGGCTTTACCGCAAACTGGTGAAGCGCCAAGTCGTGCAAATGTGATGGGAACAGTGCTATTGGGGTTGACCATGTTCGGTAGTTGGCTCGGATTTCGGCGTGTGAAACGCCATTAAACAACGTGCTCGAAATCGTAAGGACTGAATAAAAGTGATTACGGTGATTGTGATTTTCGGTATCAGCGTCAGGATGATGTGTCGATAGCAGTTAATAAAAGAAACGCTTCAAGAATTAGTCATGAATTCTTGAAGCGTTTCTTTGCTATTCACTCAATCAAACTAGTCAGGTTACTGAACTTTAGCAACGAGTTGTTCAGTAAATGAATCCAGGGCTTTTACATCATCAGCTTCTGGTGCAAGGTTAACGAACACGTCCTTGGCACCCTGAGTAGCCCCAGCCTTCTTCAACGCGTTACTGAAATCGGTGACGGCGCGGCAATAATCATCATCATAGAAAGTATCGCCAGAGCCGGCACAGCCGTAAATCTTACCGGTTAAATCCAAATCCTGTAAGTCCTCGTAGAAGTCGAGTCCCTCTTCAGGGAGGGCGCCCTCATCGTAGGTGTAAGGGACGACAACACAAATATCAACATCGTTGAATTCAGTTGCGTCGGCTTGCGAGATTTCTTCTTTGGCAACATCGACCCCAAGCTTTTCAAATTTTTCAGTAATAATATCGGCAACGTCTTCGTTGTTACCGGTAATGGTAGCAAAAATAACTTTCGCAGTAGCCATATGAACTCCTCGCTTTCAAATATCTTGATAAGCCGATTATAGCAGAGTTTTAACCTTAATTTAAGGTATTGGGCAGTTATTCACAAATCCGCTTGACCAGTGGTTTCTCAGTAACCAATTCCATGCTATAATTTAACTATTAATGGTTATTTTACCGAAATTGATAAAAATTTTTGGTCGGCGCTTAACCAGGAATCTAATGTAAATTATAAATTGGCGAGGAGCGTTGGTTTTGTCTAGAAAAAATAAAAAAGAAGGATTGGGTAGACGGCTCTGGAATTCGATTACTGAGCCAATTCCCGACGATGATAGTACTGAACAAGATAATGAACAGATCCCTTTGGCCTATGATCTGAAAGACTCGGCCGCATCAAAGGCGGACGAAGCCGAAACAAAATCAACGGTCAATATTCCCCGCTCGACGGCGAATAACAGTGCCGAAAAGCAACCTGTTGACGCAGTAATTGAACCAGAAAAGGTGGCTAAAAAAGCGCGCCATTCCGGAGACAATCGCCAGGCTGTAAAACAATCGGCGGCACCCGTCAAGCATGGGGCGACTAGTGCGGTTAAGCAAAAAGGCTCGGCTGGTTCTCAGTCGTCGTCAAAGGCGGAATCCGCGCAAATAACTAAAAAGTCCGCCGCAACTAAACCGGCCTCAACAGCAAGTCAGGCGGCGCCAAAGACGGCCAGCGCGGTCTCATCACAGGCAGTAAGTGACCAGCGTTCCAAGCACGCAGCTTCGACGACAGCTAGTGCGGCTCAATCGGCACCAGCGCGGGCCGCTAAGGAAGCGTCACAAGCAACCAGCACCGCAGTGTCTGATCAGAAGCGTGTGGCTAAAACAACAGCAAGTACCAAGGTTCATCAGTCGGCGGCAACGTCGGAAGTTCCAATGACGCGGATGGCCCGGCGTGCTAGTCAGGAAGCTGCCAGTCAGGCCAAGACGCACAGTCAACAGTCTAGTGCTTCGACATCGAGTGCCGCGGCCGCCGCATCTGCGGTAGCACAATCCACGGCCCCGAAGTCCACAGCCCCCAAGTCAGCGACATCAAAGGCTGCGGTATCTCAGGCCACGGCCACAACCGCTAAGGATCCGCAAGCGACTGCTGCTAAACAGCCGAAGGTCGAAAGGCGCATCCCAGCTGATCATATTCCACCGGTTGCTCGTAAACAGCAACCGCGGATTGCGGTCAAGGGGACGGAACAAGCGGATGATGACACGCAGCCTGAGTTACCATTATCACGTGAAGAGTTGTATGGTGATCAGCAGCCCAACGGTGGCAAGCAGCCCAATAAGCCAACCATGTCACGGGTCGCTCGGCACGAAGAACAGCGGCTACCACATGATGATCAGCCGGATGACGACCGTGACTTTTCTGAGTTAGAAACGGATGAAAAGAATCCACATCTTAAGAAGCCAGCTCGGCGCTATAACTGGAAGTTGATGTTGGCTGGTGTTGCGATTCTGGTTGTTGCTGCTGGTGGAGCTTTCTTCATGTGGAACCATGGGCAAGCCACTCAAGCTGCGGCACGAACCAATGCGGAAAAGATCGTGGACCAAGTTTATACATCATCAGCCCAACGGGACTTGCGGGCGAGTGCCTCAAGCTCGACTTTGACCAAGTTGCAAAATAATATTGATAATATGAAGGATTCAAGTGAAAAGACCCGTTTGCAGAAACAGCATGATACGGCTGCTAAGATGTTGACGGTCCGGACTAGTTACCAAGATTTACGCAACGCTAAGGGGTTACTTAAGACCGACGTGACCATGGACACCATTACTAAGGGTCAGCAGCGGTTGACGACTGCTGGCTTAACGAGTAGTAAGCCGTACTTTGCTAAGAAGTATGACAAGTTGTTTACGACAACGGGAAAAACGGTTAAGAAAGTGGTCAGCTATGATGCTGATTTTCAAAAATTATATAACAAGAAAAATAAACTCAAGGCTTCGACCCCGTCAACGACAGTCGATAAAGTACTTGCAAACCTGAAAGCTTATCGCAAAAAGTCGCAGTTAGCGGCCGATGATTACCAGAAGTTGATTACGGATCGCAAGAAGTTGGCGAAAGCGAATAACGCATCGTCTTCAACCTCAAGTTCGAGCACGTATAGCTATAGTGAACCAGAATCATCGTCGAGTTCATCATATTCGACTTATAGTGAAAGTAGTGACAACAGTAGTTCGGCTTCAACGCATAGTTATAGCAACGATACGGACACGAGCTCGGCAACGTCAAGCTCAAGTACGCCTAGCTACAGTTATAGTGCAAACACCGATAGTAGCTCAACGACGAATTATGGAGATACGTCTTCAACAACGACCGGTGGCACTGCTTCTTCTACAGATGGTTATAGTACGGCAACGGGCAATAATTAATTTTTGGGGGTAACAGACCAGTAAACTTGATGATCGACTGAAAATTTAAAAACCGGCCAGCTTAATTAATTCATAATTAAGTTGGTCGGTTTTTGGTCGTTAGTGACTGATCGACTCGTGTCAATAACCTGGGAAGCGTGCAGGCAGGTGAATATCCGAGCTGATTAGCCATTAGTTCCACTAATTGTCGTCATTCAAGGAGCGACTACTAGCTAGGGCGATTGACGACCGGTTTGCGGTAACTGTCAGACATAAAAGTGATGTAAATGGGACATCAATGTTAGAATGTAAATATAAAATTAATTATAAAGTGAAAGAGGCGTGTTTTGATATGGAAATCACAATTTTTGGTAAGGGCAACATGGGGCAATCAATTGGTCATAATTTTGAAATCGCTGGGCACGAGGTCACTTATTATGGTTCCAAGGACCAAGCCACAACGCTCGGTGAAATCGTGATCATGGCGGTACCTTATCCCGCTTTAGCTGCGCTGGCTAAACAGTACGCGACTCAGTTGAAGGGCAAAATCGTCGTTGATATCACGAACCCCTTGAATTTTGACACGTGGGATGACTTGGTTGTTCCAGCTGATAGTTCGGCTGCCCAAGAATTACAGCAGCAACTACCAGATAGTCAGGTGCTCAAGGCTTTCAATACGACTTTTGCGGCGACGCTTCAGAGTGGGCAGGTCAATGGTAAGGAACCAACAACCGTGTTAGTTGCTGGTAATGACGATAGCGCCAAGCAACGCTTCACCCGCGCCTTGGCTGACAGTCCGTTAGAAGTGAAGGATGTAGGTAAGTTAAAGCGGGCCCGTGAGCTTGAAGCGATGGGGTTTATGTAAATGACATTAGCAGCCAGTGAACAAATCGGCTGGACCGGTGGCTTTGCGGTTGTTAAATAATTGGTCAACGATTAAACCCAATTAGGTTAGTTACCGATTGGCGATGCTCGGGAGTGCGACTTTCGAACATCGCTTTTTTGTTGGTATTTTGCGAGCCGTTTGTCAGCAGTAGCGTCAAACATTGTGATTTAAACCAAACTGTGGGCTAAAAAAGGGTCAGCCTAACTTACTGGCCAATCTTAGCTAATATCCGGTTGTGGATCATTACGGTTCAAGTGAATGATAGTGGTATGATAAAAGTATTGATCAAGAAATTAGAAATGGGGTAATAAGTTATGCCAATGGTATTGATGGCTCAAGCAACCAAACCTGAACAGCTGCAACAGTTACAAACCACTTATCCGGACTGGACGTTCAAGGATGCGGCGGCGGTCACGGCGGCCGATTACGACCAAATTGAAGTCATGTATGGTAATCATCCGTTATTAAAGACGATCCTAGCGCGGCCAACCAATCAGTTAAAGTTTGTACAGGTCATTTCAGCTGGCGTCGATTATTTGCCATTAAAGGCATTGCAAGCGGCCGGGGTGGTGGTTGCGAACACGAGTGGTATTCACGCCGATGCGATTAGTGAATCGGTCTTAGCCGCGATGTTAAGCGTAGTCCGGGGGTACCATGCGGCCTGGCTGAATCAGCGCGGGGCACGGCAATGGGCCTTGCCAATGACGACATCTACCTTGACCGGGCAACAGTTGTTGATATATGGCACGGGCCAAATTGGGCAATCGTTAGCGGCTAAGGCTAGTGCGTTAGGCATGCACGTGATTGGGGTCAATACGACCGGTCACCCCGCTGATCATTTTCATGAAACAGTGGCATTTACCGCGACGGCTGACGCGTTAGCAACGGCTAACTTTATTGTCAACGCTTTGCCATTAACGCCAACAACGCATCATTTGTTTAGTACTGAATTATTTCAGCAGACCAAACAGCAACCGATGTTGATTAATATTGGGCGTGGCCCGGCGGTTGATACTACAGCGTTAATGACCGCCCTGGATCATCATCAACTCAGTATGGCAGCGTTGGACGTTACTGAACCAGAGCCATTACCGACGGACCACCCGTTGTGGCAACGAGATGACGTGCTGATTACGCCACATATTTCAGGTCAAATTGCCCACTTTCGGGCGACCGTTTTTCCAATCTTTGCGGCGAACTTTGCACAGTTTGTCAAAGATGGCACGCTGGTACGTAACCAAGTGGATCTGAATCGTGGTTATTAATTGAATATATGTAACGGTAGCGGCAATGTAAAAGCCGGTTGTGACTAGGACTTAGTCACAACCGGCTTTTACTGGTTTCATAATTATGAGTCATCGTTTATGGTTGCTTGAAATTCTCTGCCGTGCGATCATTGGGACCCTGCCCAATAGCCAAAATAAAGACGGTACTAATAATCAGGACACTGCCCAGAATGTCGAGCCAACCGAAGCTGACACCGAGTAGAACCACCGCAATGATGGTTGCGGATAAAGGTTCAAAAGCGTCTAGTAGACTGACAACGGTTGGCCGGATATATTGCAAACTTTGCAAGAAGAATAGGAAAGCTAACAATGTTCCAAACAGCACAACAAAGGTCAACTTGCTGATATTAAGCATAGTCAGTGGAATATGGATTGACCAGACTGGCTGAACGATGTTAAACAAGATACCCCCTAACAACATTGACCAGGTGTTGACGGTCATTGGGTCGTACTTAGTAAGTAGTTTGGTTGGTAGCAAGGTATTCGTAGCGGACGAGACCCCCGATAAGAGTCCCCAGATCAACGCCCAGACGGAGATGACTAGGGTCTGAGGGTTGCCGTGAGTCACGAGCAAGAATGAGCCCAGTAGTGCACAAATAATTGCAAGGCCTTCTGCACGGGTCGGCAATTGCCGATGAGCGACTAGCATCCACAGAGCAATGAACACGGGTCCCATGAATTGTAGAATTGTTCCGGTCGCCGCGTTACTAGCTTCAACTGCTAAAAAGTAGGTGAACTGAACCGGCATTAGACCCAATAGTGTGTAGGCCACGATCTGTAGGAGATCGCGGGGTTGACGCCAAATCGACCACAAATCAACATGGGTCAGCAAACTGACCAGTAATAGTGCGATTCCGGCACCCAGCATGCGAATTCCCGTTAACCAAATAGAATTAATATCGGTCGTATCAAAAAGTGTTTGTGCGACGGCTCCGGAAATCCCCCAGAAGGTCGCACTGATACTAGCAAGAAAGATACCTTTGAATTCCCGACTGACTTGCACAGCAAACCGCCTCCTCAGTAAAATCAACTTAACCTCCATTGTACATGATTTTGCTGAGAAAAGGGGAATCGGTTATGCACTTGCTTGTTGACTAGCCTGTTCGGTCGCGTTCTGAGCATTTTGTTCAGTAGTGTGTTCAGTTGTGGCACTGGTTTGGCGGGTGGTTTCGGCTAAGTGAACCAGATGGGTCAGAAACGCGTGCGTTTTTGCTTGGTAATGGTACTTTTGGCCGAGCTTGACGAGGTAGCCATTGATATAGTCGACTTCAGTTGGCCGATTATGAGACATATCTTGATACATCGATGGGTAGTGGAGGGGATTAGCCACTTTGCTGACGTAGTTGACAGAGGCGAGCTCTTCCGCGCGGGTATTCAACATGGTGACACCATCACGCTCACAGACATCATAGGCTTCATCGATCAATTGACGACTCAGCTCATCAGCCCCTGGATAGGCCGCGAATTCGCCCATCGTAATTTCAAAGAGGGTACAGAGGGTGTTGACCACTGAGTTGAAGACGACTTTAGCCAGCAAGGTGCCGCGGAAGTTCGTTGTTAAATTAGGGTGGAATTGGCATTTATCTAATTCTGTCACGATTCGGTGGGTCATTTCGTCAGGGTGTTCCGTATAATTGGCGAGATTCATGGTGCCGGCGCCGCGAGCTCCAATGAAGTCGACATCACCAGGGCCGTTTAAGACCGTAGCGACTAGTGCGGTCCCAGCTAATAATTTTTCGGGTTTGAAGTAGTGTAATAATTTTTCAACGTGACCCATCCCATTCATGCAAGTGAGCACGTACTGGCGACCATTAAAAGCGTGGGCCGTCCGAGTCAAAAAATCAGCAAGTTGCATCTGTTTAGTAAATACGACCCACACGTCGGGATCATCGTGATAATCTTCGGGAGTTGAGACTTTGACGGGAACTAAGTGTCGATTCTGGTGATCGCGCGACACGTAGACGCCACCTTGACGATGAATTTGATCAACATTTGCTTGCCAAGTATCCACAAAATCAACTTGATTGCCTGCTTCTTGTAATAACACACCGTAACGTAATCCCATGGCGCCTGCGCCGAGTACTGTAAAATGCATATGTATGACCATCCTTTAAAATGATTTATTAATAAATGAAAATAAAAACGTCCGACAGACGAAGTCGTCTGCCGGACGCGAGCGCGGGTTACCACCGGTATTCATCAGCAATTTACATTACTGACCTTAAGCACATCATGAAAGATGTACCACACGTTAGTGGGTGTTAACCAGTACGGGTTACTTGATTTCACCCATACAACTCACAGTCGATATTCGTGATACCGGATTAGGTCTGCTCACACCATCTCAGACTCGCTAAGGCTAACGACCGGCAACTACTGAACTGTTCAATGCTTTTTATCATCATTTATTAATTGTTCTCTAATTTATCGGCTAGACTGGTGAATGTCAAGTAGTGAGATTGAATTCTTTGGTATATAAAGCTGATGAGGGCAAATAATGCTCTAAATAGCTTCTAAACTTAAGATTGTTTAGCCTTACGTGGTGAAAATGCGGTGGCTAGTTCGGTTTTGAAAGCGATTTCCATTATAGGAGGGAATAGCGTACAATTGGGAGTGTAAATAAGCCTTGTGCTAATTATGATTGCTAAAAAAGGCGGCGGTGCGTCATCTTTTTAATTTAAGCCCATTCAAGTCCGGCCAACCGGCTTACTCATCAGTGCGGATACGCCAATTTGCGTATTTACTGACGATGGCAGGATGGTACCGACTGATTGGCAAACCCAGCAAAAGCAGTCAAGCTGAATGTCACAGATGATCAGTTAGCTAGCACAACATATAGGTAAATACGTAGGAGGAGTTCAACTATGCCAAAATATTTAGTCTTTATGGACATTGACGGAACATTATTAACGGATCACCAATATGTCTCGGAGCGAACTCGAGCGACGATTGAACGGTTTCAGAAGCAGGACGTGTTATTTTACATCGCTACGGGGCGCATGTACGAGCTGGCGAAGATCGTTCGAGACAAAGTAAACGCTGACGTTCGTTTGGTGACGTCTAACGGGGCGGTGTTCGATGGTGCCCAGGGCCGTGAGCTAACCAAACTCGGGGGTGCTGCGGTTGAGCTTGCCTATCTGATTGCACGTCGTGATAACTTACCAATGATGTTGTTCACGCCAGACATGGCCTACTATACGGAACAAATCCCACGGTTCGTTGCTCGTAATGCGGCTAACTTTGATGCGGATGAAGTCTCGATTGGCTATGAAGAAGTGAAGAGCTTTACGCAATTAGCCACGATTGAGGACCAGATTACGAACGGCGTCATTCTCAGTCGTGAAGACATGTCACGGCTGGATTCTGCCCGCGAAAAGCTCACTAATAGTAAATTGTTGCGACTTTCATCATCGAACCCGAATAATATTGAGATGATTCCTCTGAATACGGATAAGGGGACGGCGGTCAAACAAATTCAACGTGAGCAACATGTCGATGCCGCCCACACGTTTGTCTTTGGGGATGGTTTGAATGACGTTGGGATGATGGCAGAAGCTGACTTATCGGTGGCAATGGGCAACGCCTTGCCACAAGTTAAGAAAGTTGCGAACTATGTAACTGATATGAATTATAATGATGGTTTGGCACTATTCTTAGAAAAATACTTCGCGGCCCACCCATTATCAACGACTAAGTAAGGTCAGCTTACAAGCGTATCGGTGTATCGACGAGGACAATAAGGCCATTAAAAAAGCGATTCTCACGTGTGTGGGAATCGCTTTTGTGGTATTATTAAAATTTCGCTATGACTTAAGTGGTGGTAATTGACTTTTACGTCAAATTTGGCACACTTAGTATTGAAGTGTTTTTAGGAAGTGATAACTGTTGAAAATTGAAATTTTACCGACGACTACCACGGAAATTCCATTAGCAATTTTGTCGATGAGCAATCTTGATAACCGTGAGTTGAATCCAGCAATTGAAAAACAATTAGCTGCACAAGGGCTTGCCGTTGCTCAGCCGCAGAATGCTTTGGCAGACTTGCTTCAAGTGATTCACGCGCGCCATCCAGTGCAGATCAATGCGTGGGATATGAATACGCTTGGCACTGAGCAGGTTCAGCTTCATTTAACGGCACAGGGGGCCAGTCTTTCAGCGGATGCTACCACCCCAATCAGGCCTAATTTGGATAGTAAAAGCAGTCGCATTTTAATTGTAGTTGGCGATCCAGATGCAAGTGAAGCTTCAGTGCATGCAACTGGTCAAGAATTACAACGCAAAATCAAAGCCTTTTTTGGTATTCAGGCGCGCTTGCAATTTCCGAGTTGTACCACGCAACCTGTTAGCATCGAGACAACTAGGCCCGCTTCTTAGGGGTGATATTAATGTCGATCAACTTGAATTGCCGATTTTGGTAGTCCACGCGACTAACACTTGTATTTTTCAGGAGTCGGGTGGGAAGCTCACGGGGGCTGATTTGGTATAGGAATGCACTGAGAACCAGCCCGTGAGAAACGATAAGAATATTCTTGTCATGCTGACTATCCTGAGATTCATACAAACAGATTCGTCGTAGCGCGCTACTGATTCGATCCGTGACACCGACCAAAGTCTCGGCGCCACGAGTCTGGTCGAGGGAGTTAAAGACCCATAGTAGGGTGGCGAAGCGTTCACGACTCAACATCAACTTAACAAACGTTCCAATACCCAATTGTTTTTGGACTTGCTTGACGATCCACATGTTTCTGGTATCTTCAAGCCCACCGAAGTTAAATTCGCGTAAGCCGACGTCAATCGTCGGCTTTTTTATTTCAGGATGGAGTGCGGTGATAATGCGACTCGTTTGTTGTGCTCGGCCCAAGTCACTGACGTAAGCAGCGTCGAAATGAACATCTGCTAGCATGCGGGCTAACCGTTGAGCGGAGCGCACACCGGTATGTGTGAGTTCCGAATCATAGATGCCTTGTAAACGGCCGGCCGCGTTGAGCTTGGTTTGTCCATGACGGACTAAGTATAAGTGAATCGTAGCCATCGCTAACCCTCCCATCAAATTAATTAATATAGTCCAATTGTAAAGCGTTACTCGTCATTCAACAAGTCTTTAATTGTTAATTGCCACTTTATTTTGTCGCTGATATCAAAAAGAGCTTGAGCAGCTAGCTTGTTTCGCGCCACGGTCGGTTTAATCGGCGGCGAAAGCGCATTTGAGGCTGCGAGTGGATGGCTACTAGCCTCGAATAATTGCGCATCTTCTGGTCATCGTAGCCGATTATGCTAGGTATCAAAAAATCCCCTAAAGGGTGATAGCTATTTCAGCTACCGACCTTTAGAGGCGATGGCAACGTAACGTTGCTACTGATTATTCCAATCTTCGTTCAAAACTTGCTTGTTTTCCTGCTTGAGAATCTTCATCATCTTACGACGAGCGGTGAAGAATGGAATTCCAATGTGAGCAAGGTTGCTTCGAAAACGCCAACGGTAATGGTAAGTCCGGTCCGGTACGTATTCGGAGGACTGTACGTAGTTAGCGTAACGAAAGGCAAACAACTGGTCTTCAAGAAAATCAATATCTTCGTTGAACTTGAGGTGATGCGTGGTAATAATACTGCGAATGAATGCTTTATTCCACGAAAAACCGCCAACCGTGCCAAAGTTGATGTTGGCAATCAAGTCTTTTTGGTTGTATGTTTTGGCAGGACTCGGAACGGCTAAGTAACCGTAGTGACCGCATACAACGAGCTGGGTATCGGGTGCTGACCGGTAGGCGGCTAGGAAGGTTGCCAGAAAGTCTGGTTCGACCCAATCGTCGCCATCGACAAAGCAAAGGTACTTACCCTTAGCAGCAGCCATACCGGAGTTACGAGCTGCGGAGACGCCCCGGTTATGGGCGTGAGTGATCACGTGGAACCGGTCGTCGCCTTTGATTAACGCGGCAATCTGTTCACCAGTGTCATCAGTCGAACAATCATCAACCACGAAGACTTCAAAGTCTGTCAAGGTTTGGCGTTGTAGACTAGTCAAGCAGCTATCTATAAATTTGTGCTGGTTGTAAGCTGGTACAACCACTGAAAAAAGGGGTGCTGACACGCTAATTCCTCCATCGTAAATTTGGATACTGTTACTAGTATACCCATAAATTGTGATGAAATTATAGTGAATCGTCTTTTTTTAGCCATAAATTAATTATTTGCAAGATTTGTCGTATGAAAATACAATGCAAGGTCGGGATAAACAAAGATGGTGTGAGAAAAATCTAGTAAGCCATTATTCTTATAATAGTTACAAGAATCCAAGGCCAAGTGAGTTGCGCCCTGTGCCAAATTCATTAGTTCGGCCTCTTCCTTGTTAAGATTGGTGAGTGAAAGATAATCATCACTGTTAGCAATCCCGATGCCGTAAGCTTCGTTGATGAAGTCCCAAATTGACGTATTGACAGCTTCGGTCGATAGATAGGGGACGACAGAGCGTAAGTAGTAGGCCTTTTCCAAACAATACAGTTGGTCGTGCCAGTAGCGGAGGCGAATGATACGATACAGTTCTTCGTCGACGGGAATGTTGAGTTTGCGGCTCAGGGCACTATCGCCGTGGATCGTATCAAAAGTCAGAATCTTGGAAGTTAAAGTCCGTGGGTGGACATGACTATTGAAGAGTGAGCGTGCTGACAGATTCACTACCGTTTTATGTTGAAGCTGAATATTAGTAATATAATAGCCACTGCCTTGAACCCGACGCAGGAGCCCCTGCTGGTACACCAAGTCAATCGCTTTGCGAATGGTGTTGCGGCTGGCTTGGTAACGTTCCATTAACTGGGCTTCCGTGGGGAGTTTGACGGTAAAAATGCCGTCTTGAATGGCGGCAACGAGTTTGGTTGCAATGTCACGATACATGGTGTTCACTTCTTTCGAATATTAAGTTGTTATTTAATAATTTGTGGGTACAAATCAAATAAATTGCAGATATCTGATTAATAAGGCTTGTCAAATTTGTACCCATGACTTATAATTCTAATTGTAATGAAAGCGGTTTATTAAAGCAACCGCTGTAACATATAAATTTAAAACAATCTAGGAGCGTGTTTATTATGGCTGAAAGAACAATTATGTTGGTATGTGCCGCTGGGATGTCAACGTCATTATTAGTTTCAAAGATGCAAAAGGCTGCGGAAGCAGAAGGCATTGATGCAGATATTTTTGCAACCGCTGCCAGTGACGCTGATGTGAAGTTAGCTGAAAAGAATCCTGACATTTTAATGCTTGGACCACAAGTTCGTTATATGTTAAGTGATTTCCAAAAGCGCGTTGATATTCCAGTTGAAGTTATCAACATGCAAGACTACGGCATGATGAACGGCGAAAAAGTTTTAAAGGAAGCCGAAGCATCAATTGCAAAAGCAAACTAATCATTAAATTGTAAGTGCTACCAGCCTAAGGTAGATCAATCGCGGCCGGTGGCATTTTGATTGTGATGCACACGAATAAATGCTAAAAGGATGAGGGTAAATGGCAGAAGAACAAACAAAAGAAGTTGAAGCAAGTCTCGAAACCATTATGGGTTTGATCGTTAATGGTGGTAATGCAAAGAGTTCCGCTTTCGAAGCAATTAAAGCTGCTAAGGAAGGCGACTTTGAAACCGCTGATGCCAAGTTAAAGGAAGCAGATAACTTTCTAACCGAAGCACACAATTCACAAACCTCAATGTTAACGGCGGAAGCACAAGGGGAACATACCCACGTGTCATTGTTATTAGTACATTCACAAGATCACATCATGAATGCCATCACCTTCCGCGACTTAGCTGGTGAAGTTGTAGACGTTTATCGGCGTTTAGCTGCCGATGAGGCGAAGTAGTTAATTAATTTGAGCCTAGGCAAATACCTGCTGGTGTTGGTCTGGGCTTGTTTTTTCATTCATGCCGTGGTCGCTTATAATGGCAGACAGCTTAACAACGGTGACGTGGCGGTTACACGCTTTTCGTTAGTTAAGGTAACAAAGACTGTAACTCAGGGATAGCCTGAGCAGCATTAATGGAGGGAATTAGTTCATGACAAAAGGATACAAAATGCCCAAAGATTTTCTGTGGGGTGGCGCGGTCGCGGCCCATCAATTAGAAGGCGCTTGGGATGTTGATGGCAAGGGCGTTAGCATTGCCGATGTAATGACAGCCGGACGTAACGGGGTTCCCCGTAAAGTCACGGATGGCGTCAAAGATGGTGAAATCTATCCTAATCACTGGGGCAATGATTTTTATCATCGCTATTCAGAAGATGATCGATTATTTGAAGAAATGGGCTTTAAGTGTTTCCGGACGTCAATCGCGTGGACCCGGATTTTCCCGAATGGTGACGAGAGCGAGCCTAACGAAGCTGGTTTGAAGTTTTACGATGACTTATTCGATGATTTATTATCGCATGGCATCCAACCCGTTGTGACCCTGTCACACTTTGAAATTCCATACCACTTAGTGAAGGCTTATGGTGGTTTCAGCAACCGTAAGATGATCGACTTCTTTGTTCATTTTGCGAAGACTGTCTTCAAGCGCTATCAGGATAAGGTCAAGTATTGGATGACCTTCAACGAAATCAATAACCAAACAGCTTGGAGTGATCCGCACCCATTGTTACAAAATTCCGGCCTACAACTTAGCAAGGATGACAATTGGGAACAGGCGATGTATCAAGCAGCTCATTATGAATTAGTAGCGAGTGCCCTAGCTGTGCAAGCGGGCCACGCAATCAATCCTGATTTTCAAATCGGCTGTATGGTCGCGATGTGTCCAATCTATCCACTAACAGCTAAACCAGCGGATGTGATGATGGCGGAACGGGCCATGCAAAAACGGTATTGGTTCGGGGATGTCCACTGTCTCGGTGAATATCCAAAGTGGTTACCGAAGTACTTTGAACGCAAGGGCTTCGATATGGATATTACCGCTGCTGACTTGGCAACTTTAAAGGCTGGTACGGTGGATTACGTTGGTTTCAGTTATTACATGTCATTTGTTACAAAGGGTCGTGACGGTGACAGTGATTACGATTTCAAGGAACCCGATGACTTTGTTGAGAACCCCTACGTTGAGAAGTCTGATTGGGGCTGGCAAATTGATCCAACTGGGTTGCGCTATGCGATGAACTGGATGCAAGATCGGTGGCACTTACCACAATTCATTGTTGAAAATGGCTTTGGTGCTTACGATAAGAAGGAAGCCGACGGGAGTGTACATGACGACTACCGGATCAGTTACTTCCGTGATCACATCTTGGCGATGGAACAAGCGGTCGTATTAGATGGTGTTGATCTGATTGGCTATACACCGTGGGGCTGTATTGATTTGGTCTCAGCAAGTACTGGTGAAATGGCGAAACGGTATGGATTCATTTATGTTGACGCCGATGATAATGGTCAAGGCAGTTTTGACCGTTCTAAGAAAGACTCCTTTAACTGGTTCCAACAAGTTATTGCGAGTGATGGTAAAGATTTATAGTGAAAGGATGATAATGCATGGCAACAACGAGTGGTTTACGATCTGATTTCTTATGGGGTGGGGCGGTCGCAGCCCATCAACTAGAAGGCGGCTGGCAAGCTGGTGGCAAAGGGGTCAGTGTGGCTGATGTCATGACTGCCGGTGCCAACGGTGTTCCTCGTGAAATCACGGATGGTGTGATTGCGGGTAAGAATTACCCGAACCATGAAGGCATCGACTTTTATGGTCACTATAAGGAAGATATCAAGCTATTTGCTGAGATGGGCTTCAAGTGTTTTCGGACATCGATCGCCTGGACGCGGATTTTTCCAAATGGTGATGAAGAAGAACCCAATGAAGCGGGTTTGAAGTTCTATGATGATATGTTCGATACTTGCCGGCAATATGGTATCGAACCAGTGATCACGCTGGCCCACTTTGAAATGCCGTACCACTTAGTTAAGGAATATGGTGGCTGGCGTTCGCGGAAAGTCATTGACTTTTTCGTGCACTACGCTGAAACGGTCTTCAAACGCTATAAGAACAAGGTTAAGTACTGGATGACCTTCAACGAAATTAATAATCAGACGACTTATACGAACCAATTCCTGATGGCGACGGATTCTGGTTTAGTGTTGAAGCCCGATGATCCTGACGCTGAAGCTTTGATGTATCAAGCTGCTCATTATGAAGTCGTTGCCAGTGCGCTAGCCGTTAAGATTGGCCATGCCATTAATCCCGACTTCCAGATTGGCAATATGATCAACATGACACCGATTTATCCTGCAACTGCTAAGCCACAAGATATCATGCAAGCTGAAAAGGCTATGCAGCAGCGTTATTGGTTTGCAGACGTACAATCATGGGGCTATTATCCAAATAATATGGAAGCTTACTTCAAACAGACTGGTTTCCGCCCTGATATCACGGCCGAAGACCGCCAAGTCTTGAAGGAAGGCACCGTTGATTATATTGGCTTTAGTTACTATAATTCCAACACGGTCGCCGCTCAGGATGATAACCCAAGTTACCACTTTGTCGGGACCGAAGCCGTTGATAATCCATATTTGAAGACGAGCGAATGGGACTGGCCAATCGATCCAGAAGGTTTGCGGTATTCTTTGAATTGGTTACAAGACCGCTATCACAAGCCAATGATGATTGTTGAGAATGGGTTGGGTGCCCGCGACAAAGTCGAAGCCGATGGTAGTATTCATGATCCTTATCGGATTGACTATTTACGCGCTCATATCAGTGAAATGATCAAGGCCGTTACCGAAGATGGGGTCGACTTGATTGGCTATACGCCGTGGGGGTGTATCGATTTGGTCTCAGCTGGAACTGGTCAGATGTCGAAACGTTACGGTTTTATCTACGTCGACAAGGACGATGAAGGTAACGGGACACTAGAGCGCTCGAAGAAGGATTCGTTCTACTGGTATCAAAAAGTGATTCGGACGAATGGGGCCGATTTGAAGTAGGAAACTCGTTGTGCTAGAAGACTACTGAATGATTATGCAGTTCGAACGACGATTATTAGTCAATTAATAACCACTAATTGAAGACGACGTTCAAAGTGAGTGAACTTTGAACGTCGTTTTTCGATTGCCTTATTAGCTTGTTTGATTGGCTAATCAACAATTATTGTTAATCAGTGCCTAAAGATTGTTTCTAAGTATCAAATATGGTTAAATGATGGACGAAGGCGATGTCATATTATCTAACATGAGTTGTGATTAAAAATCGTTAGATTCAGAGAAAAGCCACTAACTTAGGTTCGGTTGAAAGGGTCGGGTTGGGGGAGGCTTGTTGGCTCAGTGCGTGTTATATCGACTTATCGGCATTTGTGCTGATCGTGGTGACGTTTCAGTATGTTACCTAGTCTCGGAAGGTCGGAATAGGCTGAACGCATGCAGACGGCCATCGAAAACTGATAATTTTAACTCACGATACGTAATATGATGCAATTAAATGAAAAGGACCTGAAAGTATGGATACAACGGTAATGATTGAAGAACACCCACAGATTAAGGAATTGATGGCAAAACGACCAATTGTTTGGCAGAACCCAGATTATGGGAAGCGGGCGGACCTGCCGTTAACGCGGGCCGATATTTTTGACGCGGTCGCACGTTGGGAACGTTTCGCACCATTTTTGGCCGTTGCTTTTCCAGAAACGGCAGCTATGAATGGGATTATTGAGTCACCATTGTTACCACTTGAGCAGATGAAACCAGCATGGGAGGTTCTCAACCACCAGTCATTGGCGGGGCAGCTTTATTTAAAAGCTGATAGTCAGTTGCCGATTTCGGGTTCGATCAAGTCACGTGGTGGGATTTACGAAGTGCTCAAGTTTGCTGAACAGGTAGCCATGGCCCATACGGATTTAACGTATATGGATGATTACAGTGTCTTGGCAACGGCTAAGTATCACGAGTTATTTGCACAATACGGCGTCATCGTTGCATCGACGGGAAACTTGGCACTCAGTGTGGGCATCATGGCCGCAACGTTTGGATTTAAGACGACCGTTTATATGTCTCACGATGCTCGTCAGTGGAAGAAGGATAAACTGCGGGCAAATGGCGTCACCGTTGAGGAACTAAATACCGACTTTTCAAGTGTGATTCCGGTGGCCCGTGCCGCCGCGGCCAAGGATGACCATACGCACTTTGTTGATGATGAAGGTTCACGTGACTTATTCCTCGGGTACGCTGTTGCTGGGGTACGGTTACAACATCAATTAAAAGTACAAGGCATCAAGATGGATGCTGCGCACCCGGTCGTCGTTTATTTACCGGCCGGGGTCGGTGGCAGTCCTAGTGGCGTCGCTTTTGGCCTCAAGATGATTATGGGAGCCAATATTTACCCCGTCTTTTGTGAACCGACCCACGTGCCGTCCGTGACCTTAGGGATGATGACCAAGCTGAATGAAAAAATTGCTGTTCAAGACATTGGTTTAGATGGCCTGACTGCCGCTGATGGGTTAGCCGTTAGCCGGCCATCACGGTTGGCAGGCAAGGTGATGCAAACGCTATTACTCGGAACAGCAACATTTGAAGATGATGATTTATATCGTTATTTGACGAAGCTCGTCGATACTGAAGATGTAATGGTCGAACCATCCGCTGCAGCCGGCTTTACCGCGATCGCCCCCATCATGGCCCAATTTCCCACGCTTGCTGGCAAAGACGCCACCCACATTGTCTGGGCAACTGGCGGCGACATGATGCCGGAATCGGAGCGTCAGTTGGATTATGAGCTAGGACAAAAATTGCTGACCAAGATTAACAATCGTTAAAACATTGCTAACGCTTATATCAGTGCTGATATTTAATTAAAATGCGACATCCCAACAACGGGGTGGCGCATTTTTGTTTGCAGTGCGGTGACAAATGGGCTGGAAATAAAATGAGTGAGTGACAACTCATTTTGCTGTTGACAAACCGAGATGTACTGATTATACTAAAGCCATTAAGTGAGTGAGTATACACTCACCTCGAGAAAGAGGGTTATTAAAATGGCAACGGATTATGTCATCGCCAAGCAGGTCAGCAAGCACTTTGGTCATCAGCAAGTGCTTAATCAGATTGATTTGACACTGCCGGCTGGAATGATTTATGGCTTGATTGGGCCATCGGGAGCTGGGAAGACCACCTTGATCAAGAGTATTTTAGGGATGGAAGCTGTGGATAGTGGCACTGTTAAAGTTATGGATACGGTGATGCCCAATAGGGCGGTAATGGCACAAGTAGGGTATATGGCCCAAAGTGACGCCTTGTATGAGACACTAACGGCCCGTGAAAACCTGACCTTTTTTGGGCAATTGATGAGTGTTCCAAAAATAAAGTTAGCACAGATGATTGATTATGCAGCCGGATTAGTTGACTTGACGTCCCAATTAGACAAGCGGGTCAGTGGCTATTCGGGTGGGATGAAACGGCGCTTGTCGTTGGCAATCGCCCTGATTCAGGATCCCCAATTATTGATTTTAGATGAACCGACCGTTGGGATTGATCCAGAATTACGGCAACAAATTTGGACCGAACTAAATAAGCTCAAGGATACCGGTAAGTCGATGCTCGTGACAACGCATGTCATGGACGAAGCAGAACGGTGTGATTATCTCATGTTGATTCGGCACGGGATTGCGCTTGCTGAGGGGACACCCGCGGCACTGAAACAACAGTATGCAGTAGATACGATCGAACAGGTCTTTTTGAAAGCGGGGCGGATGCAAGATGCGAACGATGGCAATCGTTAGACGAGTTTTTAAGCAAATGTTACGTGATAAGCGTACCTTGGCGCTGATGTTTTTGGCACCACTCTTAATTATGGCGTTGATGTATTTTTTGTTTCAAAATAACACGACTCAAGTGGCGACTTTAGGTGTTCACAATGTTGATCATCAGGTGGTCAAAGCCATTAATACGAAGCATGTCGATATTCACCATTACAGTAGTAACCAGGCAAAAGCGATGATTAAGCAGCATGATTTGGATGGATATTTGACGCAAAAAGATGGCAACTTAACGATCACGTATTCTAATAGTAATCCGACCAATACGTCATTGATCAAAGCTTCTTTGCAAAGCGGACTGGTCAAATTAAAAATTCAAACGTTGGTCACGGCTACTAAAGCACAAAAAAAGGTGTTGCAAACGCAACAGGTGGCACTACAAAAGTTGACCGCGGCGCAAAAACAGGCAACGGTTAGCAAGCTAAAGACGGCCTTGGCCCAAGCACAGGCAAGTGGGAATACTGCTGCGGCGGCTAAAATTCAAAAGCAATTGAGGCAGGCTACAGCGAGTGCTGCGGCGCCAACAAATAGTCAATCACAAACGACGACCTATACCACTAGCAGTCATTATATTTATGGTAGTAGTGATTCAACGTTCTTTGAAAACTTTTTGCCAATCTTTCTCGGTTTCTTTGTCTTCTTCTTTGTGTTCTTGATTTCTGGCGTTTCACTTTTGAATGAGCGCACTACTGGAACCCTAAGCCGGCTACTTGCAACCCCAATTCGACGGAGTGAAATTATTATGGGCTATCTAATTGGTTATGGGGGCTTTGCCATCATTCAGACTGTCCTGACCGTTGTTTTTGCAATTACGGTCTTCAAGATTCACTTAGTTGGTAGTATTTGGCTGGTCTTTCTGACTAACTTATTATTAGCGTTAGTGGCTTTGACCTTGGGTATCTTTATTTCCACCTTTGCTAACTCAGAATTTCAAATGATTCAGTTTATTCCACTGATTGTTGTACCACAAATCTTTTTTGCTGGGTTGATTCCAGTCGATGGCATGGCGAGTTGGTTGCAAGCAATTGCCCACATCATGCCGTTATACTATGGTGCTAATGCGTTGACGGCTGTTGTGACAAAGGGTGCTGGGCTTGGCGATATTGGTGTCAATTTGTTAATATTAGTAGGGTTTATGGTCGTACTAACAATGTTGAATATTGTTGGAATGAAACGTTATCGGAAGGTGTGAGGATATGGAACGACCACGGATACGGGATTATTTTCAACATGATCTAAGTCAGAATGAAACGATTACACCTAAGCAACGGGCCATCCTCCAGGCAAGTCTCGATTTGTTTGCTGAAAAGGGTTTTGACCAGACTAGTACTAGTGATATTGCACAACGGGCCGGCGTTGCGGAGGGGACGGTCTATCGGCGGTATAAGACTAAGGCTGCCTTACGGGATGCCATCTTAGCACCAATTGCCGCACACATTGTGCCAATTTTAGCGAGTGATTTTTCAGAGGATGAATTACGGCAGCGTTATCCCAGTCTACAGGCATTCGTCACAGCAATTTTTACGGACCGAGTTGCATTTGCTAAAGCTAACGTGAAAGAGTTAAAGGTCATTTTTGAAATGGCAGCTTTTGACGCCGAACGACGCGAACAGATTCTTAGCCAGATTGCGCCTAAGATGGTCAAGCAGATGGGAAGTGTCATAAATCAACTAAAAGCAGATCATTTGATTGTGGATTGGCCGAATGATTTGATACTGCAAAGTTTGTTATCGCAGCTATTCGGTTACCTAGCGCGGTTAATGCTGGAATTGCCGGGAACTGAAATTGAGCGCGAACAAGCGTATTTGATTACGGTGATGACCAAAATATTGACCCCGGGTGAACATGATCAAATTACTGGTCAGTGAGCTAACTGTTACTTGTTATAAACTAAAGCCACTTCTGTACTAAGCGGTCATTTGAACGCTGATCAGAAGTGGCTTTAGTCGTTGCTACGCGTGTTCGTTTGTTAATCTGCTAGTATCGTCATTTTATTCAACAAACTAGTTTGTAACTGGCTGAGTGTGGTTGTCATGTAGACCGGGTAAAGATCTGGGTTGACGAGCCGCTGGGTTGTTCGTGGGAGCTCGGCAAGTTTAGCCTGGGTCGTTGCCTGAATGGTTGTAACCGGAATTGACGTGGTGTTGGACAAATCTACCGGCGCGAGTAAGGGCCGGGCTTCAAAATGGGTGAGTCGCTGTTGGCGGTCGACACTGAGTGGGTCACTGTTGACGACGGTTAGGCTGGTCGCATCGACGATCGTCTCGGTAGCTAGTGCAATCAAGTCAGCAAAGGCCCGCTGAGTTCCTGGTTCGTACAGACGATAGACTTGCTTATCACCAGGAATCGTTAGTTTTTCGCGACTGGCACTGACCTTGATCTTGGGGGTGCTCTGACCATTGCTCTCAGTTGCCGCAAGCTTGTAGACGCCACTTAGAACCGGTGCGGACGCGCTAGTGATGAGCTTTTCACCGATACCAAAATTATCGATCGGTGCGCCTTCGTGCAACAGCGAGGTAATGATGTGTTCATCCAATGCGTTAGAAATAGTGATTTTGGCATTGGGAAAGCCAGCCGCGTCCAATTGTGTCCGGGCAGCTTGTGATAAAGTCGTGACGTCCCCCGAATCGATTCGAATACCGACGGGTTCATGCCCAGCTGCTCGTAGCTCCTTAAAGACCGTCACCGCGTTAGGGATCCCAGAGTTAAGCACATCATAAGTATCGACTAGTAGCGCACTATTGTCAGGATATTGTTCGGCCCACTTGCGAAACGCCGTTAGTTCATCCGGGAAGGCTTCAATCCAACTGTGGGCCATGGTACCAGCAACGGGAATATCAAACAGTTTCGCAGCGAGAACGTTTGAAGTACTATTGGCGCCACCAATAATGGATGCCCGGGTGCCGTAAAGTGCGCTGTCCGGGCCTTGCGCACGGCGCGCACCGAATTCCATAATTGGACGTCCTGCCGCAGCATAACTCAGTCGACGAGCTTTAGTGGCAATCAGTGATTGATGATTGACGATATTTAAGACGAGCGTTTCAAGTAATTGCGCTTGCTCAAGTGGTCCAGTGATTGTCAATAGTGGTTCACGAGGAAAGACCGGGGTTCCTTCTGGTAGTGCCTTAATTTGGCAAGTTAACTTAAAATTTGCCAGCATGGCTAAGAAGGATTCATCCCATAGGTTAAGTTGACGGAAGTAGTCGAGGTCACTGTTGGTAAAATGAAAATCTTGTAAAGCTTCGACAACTTGCTGGAGGCCGGCCGCAATGACAAAGCTACCATTGTCAGGAACCCGGCGATAAAAAAGGTCGAAGGTGGCGTTGGTCTGAGGTAAGTCGTGATGAAATCCATTTGCCATTGAGAGTTCGTATAAGTCGGTTAATAAAGATAAATTGCGCATTGCTAATCAATCCCGTTATTAAGATTTAGGTGTCTTGACACCTATGATAAATGAACTTAGTTTATCATAATTTAGTATTTGATGAAAGCTATTCTACTGGTTTTCTGGTAGAATGATTCTATTGAAAGAGTAAGAAGGGTGAGTCATGACAGGATCAGAACGGCGTGAACAAATTCGATCAAAATTATCGCAAACGCAGGTCCCCGTAAGTGCAACAACGCTAGCGAAGCAGTTTAACGTTAGTCGTCAGACCATTGTTGGGGATATTTCATTATTGAGGGCTCACGGAACGGCCATTGTTGCTACTCTTCAAGGGTATGAATTAGAAAAAGCGGATCAGCCAACTGCTGTCCTAGTTTGCCGTCATTTTCCAAATGAAGCGATGCAGGAAATGGCCTTGATCATTCACGCAGGGGGCATAATCAAGGATGTTGAAGTCGAACACCCATTGTATGGCCGGCTCCGGGGTGAATTAGAGATTCGCTCAGTTGGTGATGTTAATCTGTTTATGGGCCGGCTCAAGAAATTACAAGGCCATTTATTATCAGAATTAACAGATGGCGTCCATAGCCATACGGTTGCTTATCAGACCCCGGAACAATTAACAGCCATCAAGGCAGCTTTACGGGATGCGGGTTATTTGTATGAAAATTAATGTCAAGACATGGTTAATATTACATTGGTAATTAATTGATATTCGTTAGTTTTATTTACGCACGATGCTGGTGATTAACCAGGATAATGTCAGTAAAAAGATGTTTGGAGATCTAGTCGGATCTTCAAACATCTTTTTTGAATAGAATAACTATTTGCCGTTGCAAAAGCGCTAGTTGTTCATAACGATTGGTCGTGATGTTGATCGTAACATTGGCTGGTATAATTCCTAGGTATTATGTCGGTCGTTAATCAATAATTTGTTTATTGGCGGTTTTATGAGGGCTCGAAGTGATAGAAGCACGGTGGTGAGCCCGTTGAAAGTCGAAAGCAACGTTTTCCATCGCAATCGGGATTGTTAATTGCCTGATGATACGTGACTCATGGCTGTTCACTATGAATGGCCTGATTTAATGGCCGCAACAGCAGTAACGTATACCCAAGTAGTAGAATTCCGTTGATGATTAGTACGAGACCGCCATGAGTGGTACTTTGAAAGATTAAAGTGAACATAAGTGTTCCGATTGGCATGATTGAGCTATTGACTGTTGTTAATGTTGCAACGACTCGGCCTAGTAATTTAGTTGGCACGGTTTGCTGCAAGTAGACCTGAAAAGTTATATTAAGAATAACAAGCGCGAAAGCCAATATTCCCATGATAAAGCTACCAAGCAGGGCATATCCAGTTGGTGATTGGGACGTCATGAACAGAACACCTAATAGCAATATTTGGCTATCAAGAATAAGTACCGGAATAATTAATTTTAAAAAGAGACGTTTCTGACCGGTTGGCGGTAGCAAAGTTAAAAGTAGACTGCCAAGTAGCATACCAATTGCGCTCCCGGTTTCAAGCACGCCAATAGGACCATTACCTGTGTGAAGCTGATCTTTTAAGATGTATGGAATTCCAATCGTAACAGCAGTATATAAGAAGTTCAGAATAACACTCAACAGAATTGTAATTTTAATCATTGTTCGCGACCGCATGTAATTTAGACCAGAATGAAATTTTGCAAACTGACTGTGCAAAGTTACTGGGGCGTGTTGTGAATTAGCGAATTGATTAGTTGCGTGATAATGAAATTTCATTGTGAGCATAATGCCAAATGAGGCGAGTGTGGCAACAATCTCTAATATAACGAAGCCAGAAAAGCCGACTAAACTGTATAACCCAACGCCTAACGCTGGTGATAGAATCGAGGAAAGAGAAATTGCACTTTGGGTTAATGAACTTAGACGTTGAATGTTGTGAGCGTTAACAAGCTCATGGGTGGCGGCAGAATAACAGGTATCATTAATATTTGTCGAAATTGCATCGATAATTAGAAAAAGAACGATTGGAATGAGTTTTGCTGTTGCCGTAAATAAGTTGATACTAGCAGCGAATAAAATTAGTGCAAGCGTGCGGGCAGTCAGGCTACCAGTGAGAACGGTTTTGTGCGGATAAGTATCAATCAGATTGCCAATTGGGACAAGGCAAAGCAAGCCAACAATTGGACTGATAATCATGTTGATACCAAAGCTAATGGCAGAGTGTGTTTCATCGAGTAACATGAGTCCAAGGCCAAAAGTGAACATTTTACCGCTTAGTGAACTAATGAAATTACTTGCGGCAGCTTTGAAGATTTGCAAGCTAGATTGATGATTACTAATGTTGATGGTTAAATCAGGTTGTTTGATGGCCATGGCGAGTTCCTTTCGGTAGTATGAATTGATTAGAAATGAAAAACGGATAATCTAATATAATTTTAATGTTTTTAATTGAATTGTCAATTTTCGCTAGACAGCACCTAGTCATGATGAAACAGGTAGCCGGTAAGTATTTGTATAGTTGGTGAAGATTCTGAATATATCTGGAAGATTAAGCATGATTGCTCAAATGAAAAAGACAGATCTTTTTGGAAAAATAGTGGTTGCTGTCATATTTAAGCAGTCGCCCATTCGAATTTAATCACATCGGATTCGAATTATGGTTGATAGTTTGTAAGTCGATATTCAAATCCAGTGCCATTCAACAGTGTGCTTTTAAACTAGTTGCTGGTTTAATTTGATGGGCGACAAGGATAATCATGAAGGCTCGTCGGTTCAAGGTAAATGACAGTTGTTTTTTAGAGATTGCAGTGTGTTCAGCAAATTCGGTTTAGGTCACGTGGTAATAGGGCATAATTTGTTTAATGTATTAGTGGGAAATGTCGTTGGCGTTGCAGTGATAGCGACAGCATGATCATGATTAACGTGATTTATTCGAATAATGACCTCACTTTCTAATAGCAATTGAAGCCTACTGCGTTGGAATATTCCTGTCGAGTAAATAACCAACGTATTTGCTAAGGTAGCTTAAACATGGAGACTAATGAGGTCCGTGATTTGAGGGCAATTCATTATTATTAAGTTGATTTGCTCACGGCTCCAGCTTAATCGACTGGTGCTAGTATCTGTTGCCATCTGATTCGTAAATGACTTAATCTATGCAAATCTCAATACCAGTCAGCGTCTGAACAAAAAGTGGGCCGCCGGAATGATTATTCTGGCGGCCCACTTTGAGTCAGTCATGCTGCTTATCTAAATTAAGCACTTAGAAGTAGTCAATAAGTGCTGGTCGTTCTTTAACTAGACTAGTGTCAAGTCGGTTGATCGCATTCACATCACCGGTGATTAATCCGTGTTGGTACGCCCGGGCTAAGCTCTGGGTGCCAAAGCAAGCAGTGGTTAATTGCTGAATCGTTAACTGAATGTCAGCCGGTCCAGTTAATTGGTCGCTAACCCGATTGAGCGTTACTTGCCCGTTGTGCCGCGTCAATGACCAGATTCCTTGATTAGCAGGGAGGGTAGCGTCACTGACTGCTAGGCGAATTGGTTGGATGTCCGTGAGAAACGGATAGCGCTTGATAAAGTCATATAAATCAACAATGCGGGCCATCATGTACGGCTGGACAGTCACTTTTAAACGGTATGGGTCGGCTAGTAGGTCCAAGCCGTTGGTCGCACTTGGGCTATCATAACTAAACGTTTCAAAGGTGGTGCCATGCTTAGTGATAAAGTTAGCCAATCGTTCGAAAGCGGTCGGCGTGCTAGTCACCCATTCTTGAATCGCAAAGTTAGTGGCCTGCCGTTCATAGATCAAATAGCCCTCGATATTGGCAGCCGCATTGCGGTAAATTGCGACCGACCAATGATGTTTGAGAGTCAGGTAATGTTGCCACCAGGCTGGTCGAATCAGACCACCACGCTGATTTTGCGGTTGTCGTGCATAAAAATCGTTGATTTGGGCCAGCCCGTCATT
Source organism: Lactiplantibacillus sp. 3062 (assembly GCF_055413545.1). Lineage (NCBI taxonomy): Bacteria > Bacillati > Bacillota > Bacilli > Lactobacillales > Lactobacillaceae > Lactiplantibacillus > Lactiplantibacillus sp. 3062. Next base: position 117,094 of record NZ_JBVAYE010000006.1, on the reverse strand, counting down.
GCCATAGCGGGTGATCGTACCAGACCAGTCCGTCGGTTTGACACGTGGTAGGTCTGGAGCGGCCATGACTTGGTGCGCGTGGTCGAAGACGTGTTCATAGCCAAAACGACGATAGTAACCGTACGCGAAGGGGGCAAGGTAGGACAGCGTCACGTGGTTGGCTGCCATTTCTGTCAGCGCCGTCGTTAACAGCTGTCCCGCGCCACCCTGACCGGCATATTCAGGCGCACTCATCACGTCGCCAATACCATTCATCCGGTAGGTGACACCATGAAAGTTGACTGCTAGTGGCAGACTGTATAGCCCACTGACCAGTTGACCATGATCGTGACGGCCGTAGATCCAGCCATGTTGGTAGCGATCCATGAAAAATCGCCGCCGCGCGGGGGTATCGTGATTATTGAACGCGTATTGATAAAGTTGGTAGAAAGCTTCGCGGTCAGCATCGCTAGTTAAACGGTAATCAGTTGTCATTAATGCGACCCCTCCATTCGTTGAGTACTATTTGGCAGCGACAAATTTAAAGTCGGCCCACGGTTGTAACAAGTTAAGGCAAGGTAAGTCACTCTTGGTAATATGACCAACCACATTGATTCGGCCAGTATTTTCAAGATTTTGGCGTGCAATCTGCAATTCACCTTTGTATTGCCCAAACTCATCGTTATCGATCAAGACATCACCGGTATGAATGGCATCTAGGTGATGAGCAGGAAAGGCTTCGTCTTTGTAGATGACCCGGGTCTGAGAAGAACGAATGACGTAATCTGAAAAATCACCGCGATAAGTCTGTGGTTGCGCAAAGAGTACTTTTTCTTCAACTGCCGATAGATCAGCAACGGTTTCGACGTGTAGCAGTGGGTAAGGACTAAAGAACACTTCAGCAGCCGCTTTTAGTTCGGCTTCACTCGCGTAGGCGTTACCAATTAAAACGTCGTCGATCAGCCCCGTCATTTTCAAATGTTGAACTTGTGCCGCAATCGGTAACCCCCGATGATCTTCAAGGGTACATAACCCGTCTTGCATGGGCCAAGGCCCATAAGTCGCATCATTTGATGAAACAAACGCGGCGGTGTTGATGCCATACTGACGGTATTGTTCAGAAGTCTGAACAAAATAATCATAACCAAGACCAGTGTATTGTTGTGGGTAGAAGTTATGTGAGCCTAGTAAGTTATCTTTTTCAGGTGAATAATCCATAATCGTGTCAACATAGTGAGTCCCTTTGGACATGTTGACTTCAATCTTAATGCCGAATTCGTTGTGCGTCATCCGGGCTTCTTCTTGACCAGTGAATCCTAGGTCGAGGCGGACACCCCAGGCACCGAGGTCGTGGAAGAATGACAAGTCGTCATAGGACACGCCAAGTTGTTTGAAGAGGTCAGGATTGACGTCGACCATTACTTGCAAGCCTAATTGCTTCGCGTAAGTGATCACTTTTTTAAAGTTGGCAACCACTGCGGCTTGGTCCCCTTTGATTTCAAGCAGTGAAGTGAATACCCGTTGATAGCCATATTTTGCGGCTAAATCGAGGTACGCCGCATCCTTTTCAAAGGTTGATCGTTCGGGATAAACGGAAACACCGAGTTTACTCATTTAAAATTCCTCCAAATAATAATTAGTTTCTGTATTCGCTTACATTATCGCACAAATAATTGGTCCGTACCAGTAAAATAGACAATTTGTTGGTACCAATTTTTGCCTGTCACTCCACGCGGGATTATGATACGATTTGGGTATTAATAATTGGAGGTATCATGATGACATTTGAAGCTATTTTACCTGAATTAAAAGCTGGTAAGCGCGCTGTTCGGACTGGTTGGGAAGGGACCGAATTGTTCGTCGAATTACAGACGGCAACCACTTTCAACGGCGACCCGCTGAACCCGTACTTTTTAATCAAAACGGCCGATGAAGCCTATAGTATGTGGTCACCAACAGATTGTGATATTTTAGCGACGGACTGGCAGTTGGTTGACTAATGCAATTTGATGAATATCGTGGACAGACTGTCTTGGTTACTGGAGCTGCCTCCGGGATTGGCTTAGCCCAGGTCCAGAGTTTCCTAGCCCAGGGGGCTGACGTGATTGCCATTGATCGGCAACCACAGCCATCAGCGCTAGTAACGACGTCAGCCCTGCGCTATGAAATTGCTGATGTGACCGACACTAATGCGCTCGTCGCGGCGATTAAATCAGGAGTTAACGTACTCGGCAAGCCAACCGTCGTGTGCAATACGGCCGGTAAGTTAGACGGCTATCAACCAACTTTAGCAACGGATCTGAAAACGTGGCAAGATATTTTGGCGACGGATCTGACAAGCCAGTTTATCGTGACTAATGCGGTGCTACCTGCAATGTTAGCCGCACAACACGGCGTTTTCGTGAATATGGCATCGATCGCTGGACTGGTGGGTGGCGGAGGCGGCGCAGCGTATACCGCAGCCAAACACGCCATCATTGGTTATACGAAACAACTTGACTTGGACTATGCGGCTCAGGGAATTCGCGCCAACTGCATTGCGCCGGGGGCTATCGATACCCCGATGAATGCCGCTGATTTTGCTGGCGATGGTAAGATGGCGAAATGGGTTGCCAGTGAGACGCCCGCAAAACGGTGGGCCCAACCGCAGGAAGTTGCAGATCTGACGCTATTCTTAGCGAGTCAGCACGCTGATTATATTCATGGGACGGTGGTTCCAATTGATGGTGGTTGGTTAGCAAAATAGGAAGGGGACTTTGGTATGGCTTGTATTTTTTGTCAGCCGTTGCCGTATATTTTGGAGAATGACCTAGCAGCGGCCTTCTTCGATAAAAAGCCGGTGAGTCCGGGGCATTTGTTGATTATTCCGAAAGCACATTATGCCACGTATTTTGATGTGCCCACGGCGACCAGGAATGCGATGCTCGCCTTACTGACCCAAGCAAAAGCGTACCTAGATGCGCACAATCATCCGGATGGCTATAATATTGGCATTAACGTTGATCCGGCTGCGGGCCAAACCGTAATGCATTGTCATCTCCATCTGATACCGCGATATCAAGGTGACGTGCCAGACCCCGCGGGTGGCATTCGTAAGATGCTGCCGGATGGTGTACCGGATTTGAGATAGATTAAGGAGTAGTGAATGTGTATGGCAGATTTATTTGAGAAAGTTGGCCGGCGCGGTAAGGTCCTATCAACGACACCGGTGTATCATGGGCCGATTTTTGATTTGGTCAAACAAACGATTGAAACACCTGATGGATTAGAAGTAAAACGCGATTTGATTCAGCATGGGAACGCCGTCACGATTTTAGCCATCACCGCGGATGACCAAGTCGTGCTAGGTTCAGAGTACCGGGTCGGTCGCAATGCCGAGACGATTAGTTTACCTGCTGGCCTCATTAATGCGGGGGAAGATCCGTTAACGGCCGCGGCCCGTGAATTACAAGAGGAGACGGGCTACATTGCCCATGAACCACAAATTATGACGCAAATTAGCTCGTCGGAAGGTTTCACGGACGAAACGGTCAGCTTGATTTTGACTCACATTGATCCGCAAGAACATGGCGAACGGCATTTTGACGCGGACGAATACGTGAATACGCAACTTGTCCCGCTCAGTAAAGTGATTGACCTATTAAAGAATGGCCAGATTCGTTCAGCACAAGGAATTTGCGCAATAACATGGTACTTGAATTTTATTCGATAGAAGTGGGGTGCGGAATGAATTTAGATGAGAAGTTTGCGTACATGGCGACTGGTCAGCCGTATCGAGATACGGATGCAGAACTAACGGCGTTGCGTGACCAAGCAACGTTGACAACGAACGCGGTCAATGCGACTGCTGATCCAGAGACTAAAGAAACTTTATTGCGACAATTGGTTGGTTCAGCTGGTCGCAAGCCATTTGTGAATCCTAATTTTCGCGTTGAATTTGGACGGAACATTCATCTAGGGGATAACTTTTATGCCAACTATGATTGTGTGATGTTAGATGGGGCGCCAATTACGATCGGCAGTCAGGTCTTGCTGGGGCCAAAAGTTGGTCTTTACACGAGCAACCACTTGTTTGATGCAACCGAACGAATTAGGGGCGGCTGCATCGCCCGACCAATCACAATTGGTGATGGTTGTTGGCTAGCCGCTAACGTCACCGTATTACCAGGAGTGACCATTGGTGCTAACACGATTATTGGTGGTGGGAGCGTGGTAACCCACGATATTCCAGCCAACGTGATCGCGGCTGGCAACCCTTGCCAAGTTATTCGACCAATCACGGCGACTGACCGCACTGGTTATACCGGGACGCAATTCGAATTGTCATGATGAACGACAAAATACCACCTTCGTCAGGTAACAACCTGCGAAGGTTGTATTTTGTGTTCAGCGCATAAAAGTATTCTGACAGATACGTGCAGTGTTATTAGAAGATTTACCAGTCAGCAGCTTAATCGTCCTTGGCATTGTGAGTTGGTCACTCATACGGTGACTGTTCCACCGGTATCAGGGTTTAACTTTGATGCCGTTTAAAGCAGCAGCCAAATAAGCAGCCTGATCAATATTGACGATCATACCGCGTGCTGCGGCAGTATCAAGTTCGAGACGCTCGAATTGACAGGTACTTAGGTCAATATTTTTGAGGGCGGTATCGTTGAAAGCGACTTGGTCAAGGTTGGTTTCGTTAAACTTGACGGTCGTTAGTCGATTGTTCATAAAGCTGGCCCCATTCAGCCGACAGTGATCAAAGGTCACGGTTTTGAACCGCATGTCGCACAGCATGGCTAAGTCGAGCTGACAGTGGTCAAAGGCGACGTTATTGAGGGCAGCCTCGTTCAAATCGACACCGACGAGCTTACAATCTTTGAATTGAACACGTAGCCAGCTGGCTTTTTCAAACTGGCAATTAGAAAAGTCACAATTGATAAAGACGGCATCGGTCAAGTCAAGCCGTTCGAATTGACTGGCCGTAAACCGGACATTTTCGAAGTGCACGTGATCCAGCATGGGGTGATCGATGTGCTGGTGACTCACGTCTTCTTCACTAACCTGAATATAACTTAAGCTGTGGTCCTCATCTGCTAAAATATCGAAAAAAGCGCCAGTCGTTAATTCTGCTGGGATAATGCGGGGATCTTGCATGGGACACCTCGTTAGTTTGATTTTGAGTTGTTGTGCTAAAAAAGAAGCCCGTTACAGGCTTCAGTTTGGGATCAGTTGAAGTAATTTTCTAGGAAAACGGCAACCCCGTCCTCGTCATTACTCAGGGTGGCATTGGTGGTTGCAGCCTTGACCGCAGGAATCGCATTCGCCATCGCTACGCCAACTTTGGCGGCGGTTAGCATTCCTAGGTCGTTTTCTTCGTCCCCAAAGGCCATCAAGTTGTCATAGTCTTCATTAAAGTGACCGAGGAGTTGTTTCAAACCACTGGCCTTATCAGTATGCGGTGGTAAGAATTCCAACAAAGTCCGCCGGGATGGGACCACGTGGAAGAAATCGGTAATTTGACTTGGTAATTTGGCCTGGACTGTTTTAGCATCTTGACCAGCACTAACGACTTTACCGAATAGATCATCAGCAGGCAGGTCGGCAAAACGAACATTCTTAAATGGCATTAAGCCTTGCAAGAATTCTTCGTACGGTGACTTGCCTAGATCCGTAATGGAGTAGACTTGCTTCAAATCAATCACGTCTAAGTAGAAATGATCGCGCTGGGCTTGCTCAAATAAGGGTTGTAAATCTTGTTTGGTCACACTAGTACGAGCAAGGACGTCACCAGTCGTGTTTTGCTGAACGAGCCCACCATTAAAGGTAATCGCGTAGTCAGTTGGTTGGTTGAGTTCAAGTTGTTGTAAGTATGGTTGAATCGCCTTAATTGGTCGCCCAGTACACAGTACGATCCGTTTGCCGGCCGAATGCAGCTGTTTGAGAACTGCTTCAGTTCGCGGAGAAATCGTCTTCTCAGAAGTTAGTAACGTATTATCTAGGTCTAACGCAATGGTCGTAATCATCTTGGTCACACTTTCTAGTTAAGATTTAAAATTGTTTTAATGGTCGTTCCCATATCATCAACATCCGCAACCCGCTTATGGCGCACGGGCGCAGTACGGAGGGCTGTGACCGTTGCTGGAATGGGCGTTTGAATCAACTCATGTAACTGATCAACTGCGGCTAGGCCATCTACCGCACTAAGCTCACCAGTAATTGCCGTTAGGACGGCCTGTGGGAATTTATACGGACTAGCGGTTGAAACAACCACCATGGGCCGCTGATCTCTGGTTGCGGCTTGATACTGTTTGGCAACCGCCGAGGCCACGGCCGTATGTGGATCGATTGTGTAGTGATGGGCATGGTTCAGGTGATGAATTTCAGCTTGATCTTGGCTTTCAGTCACGAAGCCGGCCCAAAAATCAGCTAAGTTGGCACGCATTGCCGGTGTAATCGTATAACGGCCGGTCGTTTGCAAATCAGTCATTAGTTTAGCAGTCGCCGTGGCGTCTGATCCTGTCAAGTAGAAGAGGAGCCGTTCCAAGTTACTTGAGACTAAGATGTCCATGGACGGTGAACTCGTCAAGAAGAATTCACGGTTTTTATCATAAGTCCCGGTATTAAAGAAATCGGTGAGAACGTTATTGCGATTGGAAGCACAGATCAGTTTATGAATGGGCGTGCCCAGTTGTTTGGCATAGTAGCCAGCTAAAATATCCCCAAAGTTCCCAGTTGGAACACTAAAGTTAATCTCATCACCGTTCTTGATTTGCCCCTGCTTGATAAGTTGAGCGTAGGTGTAGACATAATAGGCCACTTGTGGGAATAAACGACCAATATTGATGGAATTAGCGCTTGAGAATTGGAACTGGTGGGTGGCTAATTCCGCGTGTAATTGGTGGTCGTTTAACAGTTTTTTAACCGTTGTTTGGGCCTCATCGAAGTTACCGTTGATCGCAACAACACTAGTATTGGCTCCGGTTTGGGTCACCATCTGCTGTTTTTGGATTGCGCTGACACCATCTTTTGGATAGAAGACGATGATGCGAGTCTGATCAACATTGGCAAACCCGGCCATGGCAGCTTTACCAGTATCGCCCGAGGTGGCCGCTAAAATAACGACTTCGGCTTGTAAATGGTTCTTTTTAACTGCCGTTGTCATCAAATGCGGTAGGATTTGAAGGGCCAAGTCTTTGAATGCAATGGTCGGTCCATGAAAAAGTTCAAGGTAATACTGCTGACCATGCTTGGTGACCGGCGCAATTTGGGGGTCATCAAACTGATCACCATAAGCCGCGTCAATGCAGGCGTGTAATTCATCAGCGGTATAATCCGTGAAGAAGAGTTTAAGGACCTCGTAAGCAACTTCTTGGTAGCTCATCGTGGCGAGCTGGTCGAAGTCAAAATTAGCGGTCGGTAGCGTTACGGGCACAAAGAGACCACCATCCGGCGTCAGGCCTTGAAGTACGGCTTGTGATGACGTCATGGTGTGACTTGCAGTTTCGCGGGTACTGCGATAAAGTGTTTTCATGGATAACGTCCTTTCAACTGATTTTGACTAAATGATACACTAAAATCGAGGCGAACGGGGACGTTTTCACCAAAATCATGAGGATAATTGACGTAAATGGTCTAGTTAATAATGTAATCGTTTACATAAAAGGAGATCTTACAATGCAACTAGCTGGAATTAGGCACCGCCCTGAAAGTGAAGATACAGCCGTCTTAGCCGCACATCAACTACAGGTACGACTACAAACTGCGCGTGACGATGTTGCCCAAGTGGAGATTTTGTTTGCCGATTCTTACTTATGGCAAGAAGGAACAACAGCGCTAGAGCGGCGGATAATGCAGCCCGGATTAGCGACGCAGGGCAACCAGTACTGGCAGACGACGCTGACCGTACCGACTAACCGGGTGGTCTATGCCTTTCTGATCACGGATACGACCGGTGCGACGGTTGGCTATGGTGAGGGTGGCTTCTTTGACGACGTTGCCACTAACTGGCAAACAGTGGGCAACTATTTTCACATGCCATATATGCACGTCAGTGATGCGGAGCTGCCACCGGCATGGGTTAAGGAGACGGTCTGGTACCAGATCTTTCCCGAACGGTTTGCAAATGGTGTGCGGCAAAATGACCCGGCTAATGTTCAACCGTGGGGTGCTGGGCGTGTTCACCGTGATTCATTTTATGGTGGGGATTTGCCCGGAATTACAGCGCATTTAGATGATTTGGCTGCACTGGGGGTCAATGGCCTGTACTTGTGTCCCATTTTCACGTCACCATCTAATCATAAGTATGATACGATCGATCATTTTGAAATCGATCCCCACTTTGGTACGAAAGCCGATTTTCAGGCGCTAGTCGATGGCGCCCATGCGCGCGGTATGCGCGTGATGTTAGACGCCGTCTTTAATCATTTTGGCGAGCAGTCACCACAGTGGCAAGATGTGATTAAAAATGGCGAGCAGTCACGGTTTGTTGATTGGTTTCATATTCATGGCTGGCCGGTGGGACGTGATCCGAAGACGAAGCGGCTTAATTATGAAACCTTTGCGACGGGAGCAGCGATGCCGAAAGTTAACACCCAGAACCCCGCGGTACAAGCTTACTTGATTGATGTGACCAAATATTGGATCGAACAATTCGGGATTGACGCTTGGCGTTTTGATGTTGCTGATGAGGTCGACCATGGTTTCTGGCGAGCGTTATGTGGTGCCTTGCGGGCAATCAAACCTGATGTGTACCTATTAGGTGAGTCTTGGCATAGTAGTCAATCGTTAGTCGGTAACGGCCAGTTTAACGCGGTTATGAATTATCCACTGACACAACCAATTCTGGCGTTGTTTAATGGTCAACTCAACCTTGAAGATTACGTTGGTAAAACCAATCTGGAATTAATGATGTATCGTCAACCTAATCAACAGGCGATGTTCAACGCGTTGGATACGCATGATACGCCACGGCTACTGACCACGTTGCATGGTCAGTTAACTAAATTTAAATCTGCACTCACGCTACTGATGCTATTGCCGGGGAGCCCGTGTATTTATTATGGAACGGAAGTGGCCATAGCCGGTGGCGCCGACCCTGACAATCGTCGGTGCATGAACTGGCAACCAGACGAGCAAGAACAACAAGTTCGACAATTTGTCACGCGTTTGATCAAGTTTCGCCGGCAACAGGCCGACTTTTTAGCAACTAGCCAATTGACATGGACGATTGATGGTCACTGCTTAATCTTAACGCGGACGGATGTTGAACAGACGATTCAAGGCCGCTTTAATTTAGGTGCACAGGCAGTCTCAACAGTAAGTGGCGTATCGCCAATCTTAACAGCGGGTATTACCGCAAATGAGATGGCACCGGGAGGCTTTGAATTAACCGTGGCTTAGTTGTGAAGTAGTGTCACAAGTCGACTGGTGGAGCGTTCTGTGTGTTTCCCAGTTGAAAGCTTCAAGACCGATAGCCGCCATTAGGACAGTCGCTTATAAAAAAACGATTCTCAATGTCTTTGAGAATCGTTTTTTTTATTAATCATGATGAAGCATGCAGCATGACAAATCAAATGTTATCACCGTAACAAACACTGAAGAGCAAGATTGTTGCCGCATTTGACAATAAAAAACGCCTAGCAACTTGCTTGGCGTTTAAAATAATCATTATTTAGCTGTCTCAGGCTTGATGCCCCGGCCTTGGATGAATTCGATGACAATCAAGACAACGTAGCAGATTAGGACGATGCCTAAGAGGTTGGTTGTCTTAACGGTGCTGGATAACCAGTAGTACTGCCAGTCTTGATTGTTGAAGACCCACCATACTAAGAGGCCGGCCAAGGCACCTAATGTATTCATAATTGCAATAAAGAAAATGTTGCCGTTTTGTTTTTGGCTGGCCCAATATGCGGAAAGGATGGCCATCCAAACACCCCAAACAATCAAGCCAACAACGACGACCCAATAAATTAGTGACGCGATCATGTGTACTCCTTCTTTCTACAAGTTAATAACTTTATTTTACCATGAATTCGATTACATTGGCACCGTTTCAGTGATTATTTTCACAATCTGCTTCTGAATGATTGTGTTGAATTTGCTGGATTACTTGTTATTTAAGGTTGGATTATTTACAATTAGAACATAATAATGTAATTGAGAAAGGGTTGGCAATCAATGACTTCTGCATGGAATTGGATTGGGATCATTGCGTGGATCATTGTTTTGGCGTTAGTCGTGTGGGTATTTCATCATATTCGCGTACGACGCATCAAGATGATCGTGGAACGTAAGCATACGTTTGAGTGGGGAAATCTTATCATTACCACCGTTGAATTAATCGTTAGTCTCGGATTACTAGTTGGCATGGGATACGTGACTTTCAATCACCAGGTCGACCTGTCAGATGCTAAGGACGTTAAGGTAACGTATCAAGTTGAACCACTGGTTTTGCGAGTTGGGACTAATGGTTCCTACTATGTCGCGGTGGATCGGGGCACGACCCAAAAACCCGTGCATATTTATAATTACTGGGTTAATGGTGCGAAATATACTGTTTCAAGTAACAAGGCGACCGTGGTGACTAATCTTTCGCAAGTTAAAGTGGCGGATGCTGGTATTCCGTGGTCACAAAAGCAGCTGGTTAAAGAAGACCGGCAGCACGAAAAAGCCTACGCAGTGAAGCTGACAGCCACTTATCAGCCGTCATTCTGGAATGGCTTAGGTGTCCATGTGGGGCATCAAGCCATGACGCGGTGGTTAATTCGTGTGCCAGCCCAGTCATTTATTAATACGACCGATGTGCAATCTAACTAAATAACAAAAAAAGTAATCGAACCTTGTGCGTTTTAGTAGCCAAGATTCGGTTTTTTTCATAGAATTATTAAAAGTTGTTAAATATTCATATTCGCATGCTTTTTTTAGGAACCTTATCATAATTCTAAGGTAAAATGTAACTGTTATATTTTTATAGGCTAATTAATTTATCTATTTAATCGTATGACTGAGAGAAGGAAAAGATTGATGATTAACGAACCAGCAATTAGTCCACTATTTGTTTGTGGTATCATTGGTGATTCGACGGCCATGGTCCTTAATAAATCCTTAACCGGGCCGTTCAAGAACCGTTATGATTTAGTAACCGCACCAGTGACGACACGGGCCACGTTGAGTGAGGCCGTTAGTCAGATTGCACAACTTCAAACAGGACTACAAACTGTTATTTCAAAGCAACTTGGGACCGTCCAGCTTACGATTCCAGCCTTAACAACATTAGAATTGCCAGCAACGTTAATTAATATTTATTATTTACTGGAACCGGTGGGGGGCCATTTGTTGCTCAAACGACCGCATTACACCGAATCAATGTCGGCGGGGGCCGCTCGAGTGCCACTTGATCAATTAAATTGGTCGAATAGTTCGCCGCGGGTCATGCAGGCCAAGCGTTTCTTACAGACCGGGGCGTTTCCTACCGCTGACCAACGAATCGATGGCTACCAGGTTTTAGAGCAAGCGCAATTTTAAAGACGTTGTTGACTTTTTAATCTTCACGTTGTAACTTAGAAGCAACGTGAAGATTAAATGTTGATGAGAAGAGTAACAATAAGTTGATGCCTAGCGAGTCAAAGTAGTGGTGTAATTTGACCATCAGCTTATTGTGAAGATGAACTCGGAGTTGGCTAATGGTTGATGCTATTAGCCCGGATTGACCACCGATAATTGGGTTGAACGTAACGAGTACGTTGCGTGAGCGACAGCAAGACTGTAATAATAGGTGGTACCGCGGAGTATAAACTTCGTCCTTAGTAAGTTAAGGACGAAGTTTTTTTGTTGAGAAAGAAGGCCTTTAAGATGGAACAAGCAGCATTTATTAAGAAGTACGCAACAACGCGCCAGCATACGGATTCATTGAAGTGGGACGCACTACAAGCTCGGTATGGCAATCCTGATTTGTTGGCAATGTGGGTCGCTGACATGGAATTCAAAGTGCCAGAACAAGTTACGCAAGCACTACAAGAACGAGTGGCGCATGGCATTTATGGTTATTCCATTACGCCTGATCGTTATTATCAAGCCTTTATCGATTGGGAACAGGCACGCCATGGTCTGACATTGAAACGCGATTGGATTCGATTTGGTAGTGGCGTGGTCAATTCGTTGTACGCGCTCGTTAATATTTTAACGCAACCAGGTGATGGCGTTTTGATTCTGACGCCCGTGTACTATCCATTTTTCAACGCGGTGCGGGATAATCATCGTCAGCTGGTCACATCTGAGTTACGCAATGATCGTGGTCACTATACGATTGACTTTGAAGATGTGGAACAGCAAATTAAGGCGAACGAGGTGCGGTTGTTCATTCAATGTTCGCCACATAATCCTGTGGGGCGGATCTGGTCTGAAGATGAAGAGACGCGGCTGTTAGCATTATGTGAACAGTATCATGTGCTTGTTATTTCAGATGAAATTCACCAGGATTTAGAAATTGATCGGACCAACCATCCGTTCAAATCGGCGTTAACGGTAGCCAATGGGCGGTTTAGTGACCGGGTGATTGTCGTCAATGCACCGTCTAAGACGTTTAATCTGGCGGCGCTTTTGAACTCACATCTAGTAATTCCTAATCCAAAATTACGGCAACGCTATGATGCACAAATCGGGCGCTTCAGCCAGACTGAGATCAGCGTCTTAGGCCAGGTTGCCGGCCAAACGGCTTATGAATCGGGTGCGGCCTGGTTAGACCAGATTTTGGCAATCGTCCGTGATAATTATCATTATTTATGCACCACCTTTGCCGCCCACGCGCCTAAGTTGGTTTTAGCCGATTTGCAGGGGACGTATTTGACGTGGCTAGATTTACGCGCGTACGTTCAGCCAGCTGCAACGAAAGCGTTTATTCAAGATCAATGTCAGCTCGCAGTTGACTTTGGTGAGTGGTTTAGTCCTGATGATCAGGGGTTTGTTCGCTTGAACCTAGCGACTAATCCGCAAAATGTGCGTGAGGCGGCTCAGCGGATCGTCACTTGTTTATCACAAATGCAAAAATAACCAAAAAATTCCGACACCGGCGTGTTGGAATTTTTTTAACGACTTTTATTGGTAACCGTGCGTCGCTTGAGCAAACGTCGTCGAGTAATCTCTCGGCGAATGAAGGAGTAAGCAATCAAGCTCAGTGCCAGTATACCAATGATGACGGCGGTTTTAACGTAACCGAATATCCAGAAAAAGACCGCAATAGCGAACGTACAGTAAACAATTAAGAACATGGAAGCCCTCCTTCAGTCAAGTGGTTGTATGAGTTGATAAAACCATTGTACCGAGAAAAAGTAGCTAACTCGTGATTGAAATTTGAATTTTCTGTTAAGGATTGCGAAATAGTTTTGAATCTCCTGGTAAATATGCTGATGTTGTAAAAGTTAATCGCGGTATCGGCGATTCAGCCGGCGTTCATTAGCGTGTGCAAGTTGGTCGGCAGTTAGCTGATAGGTGGTGGCAACTTGAAGTTTCTTCAAACCAGTTTGAATGACCCCTAGCTGAGTTTGGTCACGGGCTTGTCCCTGGAGTTTAGCAGTGATTTGCGTGAGCATGTTCAGTTCGGGTTGGAGCGTTTCGTGTACTTGTTGGTTATATTGGTGTTGACTCAGACTGTGCGTCTGCCAGCGCGTGACGCGGCTTAGTAGGGCCATTAACTGGTTGGTTAGTAGGTTCATAAGATAGTCAGTTTCTTGATTTGTAAATGTCATCAAAACGGGACCTCCGATCAATAAAGTTGGTTAACTCAAATATTAGCATGAGTAAGGATAATTTAATTACTATTTTAATAAAAAATGGTAAAAACGACTGATTATGGGTTTTAAACACAACTATGCTTGTGAAGCGTGATACATTATCAATAACTAAGTGAAGGGAGTGAATCGTCATGATTGGGCATATTACGGTAATGCAACCAGATTACGACCAAGGCATCCTGACTGATTTTCATGGCCGGCATTTTAAATTTCGGCTAACCGCAGTTTGGCCGTCAAGTGCGTTGCATATTGGCGCGGAGTTTTATTTTAGACCGCAGCTAACCGCGGCCGGTTTAGTTGCGGTAGAGTTACGGTATCAGCACCATGATGGGACTTGTTTGTCAGTTCGACCGCCGAATGAGGTCAGTCAACAAGTCATGATACGAATTGGAGAGTTAGCTTTAAATACGGATGACATTCAATACTATGCATTGACGACGGATCAGGCCGAAGTTCGCAATGGTTATGCTTCATCAGCACGTCATTTGGTGATTAAGATGCGCTGTGGTCGCCAATATATTTTTTATAATTGGGATGGGGTCAATATTGATGATGTGGTCACAAAGTTAGCGACGTTACATACGGTGCAACGCCAGTTTGGGTGAAAAATATGGTTGCTAAAATAGTAGCTAAGTTAAGTATCAGAAAAAAAGATGGGTCGGTAATTATTATGAATAAAATAAGCGTCGCAGGAATTTTCGGACATTCCTACGACGCTTGTTTTGATGTTTAAGTTGGTTCGCTTTAATGACCACGGTCCTTGAAAATAAATAGTTTACTGAAGAACCAATTGAGTAATACCACAATAATTTGATCAATTAATTTGACGATAAGGTTGTTTCCGTGCAGAACCGAAATACCGACAATCATAATCCCCTGGTCAATAAAGTAACTGAGTAGGCGGAATCCGAAGAATGATGTCATTTCAATTAAAACAGCACGGAAAGTAGGTGTTTGTGAGTCAAATACCCAAATTTTATTCGTGATATAGGCGAATAGCACTGAGATGAGCCAGGCAATCGTATTGGCTATCCAGTAGGGCCAGAATTGGTTGAAAATTCCAAAAACAATAATATTAATTAGGGTGGTTAAGCCCCCAAAGATTAAATAGGAAAGGACGCTTTGATAGCGCTGCCAGAGTTGTTTGATAAGTTGTCCCACAGATGAATACCCTCACTTTAGCTGATTATTACTAGGTACCATCCTATCATAATTAAATGGCTGCGTGTTGGATATTTTTAGTGCGATTCAAGTTGGTGGCGCTGATGATTAAAGGCTTGCTGGGCCGTGGCAAAGTTATGGTAATGTGCGTGGGACACGGTCAAGCGGCCCAGTGTAGTGGTTGCACGGATGTCTAGCCGATAGACATCGGGTCCGAGACGCAATTTGCTTAACCGGATTTGATATGAAAGGGCATCGTTGATTACAATTGTATGGCTGGCGATTAGGCCTGGTCGAATACCTAAAGAAAGCATACTATTCACCCCCAAGTGGATTAACTCCAATTGTAAGGGGTAACTGTAAATATCAGATGTCGTTGTTGTAAATATTATGTAAACCCGACACTGCTAGCCGGCGAGCTGCTGTGCATAACTGGTAGTTAGTTTATATAAATGATAACGCAACCAACGCTGATAAATGGTAAAATAGAATTAACAGATGGAAAGGGCGTGACGTCAATGGTACAAGAATATTCGAATATTTTAGTTCCCCTCGATGGCTCACAACAAGCTGAGATTGCGCTTGATAAAGCAGTTGCAGTCGCTAAACGTAATGAGGCACATATCGATGTGTTAGCAGTCATTGATCCCGGTCAGTTTGGGTATAATTTAGCTGGTTTGGCGGATGGTGATATTACGTATCAATTGGTTCAGGATTCTGAAGCTTATTTAAAAGAAACGGTTGATCAAGTCAAAAAGGATGGCTTTACGGACATTGCCTTCCACATTCGAATGGGAAGTCCGAAACCAATTATTTCACAGGACTTCGTCAAGGATCATCATAATGACTTGATCATGATGGGGGCAACCGGGTTAAATGCCGTTGAACGCGTGCTGGAAGGCTCGGTTACAACGTATGTGCAGCGTAATGCGTTGACTGATGTAATCGTGGTTAAGACGGATTTGCAAAATACGCAGGTTGAAAAGTAGCGTTAGTGGGAAAACCACTTCTCGAATGGTGTGACGTTTGTATTAACCATTAAAAAATGAAGCAGGTCGTGAAGTCAATAACTTCACGACCTGCTTCATTTTTTAGATTATCAGCTTAATTTCTGATTCTTAACTTACGGTTGAACAGATAGGCGAGACCACCGATGATACCGCAACCTACCAGCATTGTGATGAATGGCATGGTTGGGTTAAAGTAACCAGTTGTCGCTTCACCGTGGCTGGGATAACCAATAATAAATTTCAAGAAGTTTTCAAGCCCCGTGTAATTATAGTTCGATTGATTGCGAGTCATAATAATGACCATTATCCAAATAATAAGCATGCCAATGATGGGAGTGCCAATGATTAAAATCGTTTTGGCCCATTTACCAAATAACGCGAGTAAGGTCCCACAAGCGATGCCGGTAAGGCCAACGCCAATGTAGAAAATCCAGTTAAAGCATAAGCTAGCTAAAATGTTTAGCCAGACCTGATTTCCCAGCGCATGGCTATACAGCGAATAGCCCGTTCTCATCAACGCGGTGTTGGTGCTCCAGTGTAAATACGGAGCATGAATACCGTAGTAATAAATGGCATTGATGATGACAAGCAAACCACTAAGCATGAGTAATGCGAATACTCGAGCTTGAAAGTAGGTTTGTCGGGAAATCCCATTTTGGATTAAGAGCTTAAAGTTGTCATAAGTGAGTGACCCCACAATAAAGATAAGCATGAAGAAGAGTGGCCCGAGGCTTAGGCTAGCAAAATTACCAAGTGGAGAATACTGCCGAATATTACCCGTAATAACTGCAAATAGTAGCGGTAGTATTCCGAATACGACGAATAAAGCGAGTACCGACCACCCCGTCATTTTCAATTGTTCCGTTAATAAATAACGGGTGGTGTTGCGAACCTTAATTGACATGAGCGGCGGCCTCCTCCTTGGTATTAGTCAGGTTAACAAATAGTTTTTGTAGGTCCAGATGCTCGACCGTGACCGTATCAGGAATTGGTCGGTCGTTATCTAATGGCCCGTAAACGTAGTGGGCCGTAATTCCGCCAAGATGATCCTTGCCGATAATATTTAAACCATCCGTATAAGTGCTGACATCAGTTTGTGGACCAGTTACCGCGTAAGATTGCCCTAGGATGTCGGTGACATCACCATCAACAATAATATGATGATGGTCCAGCACAAAGACATGTTCAATCAAGTTCGTAATTTCTTCAATGAGATGAGTCGAAATCACGAATGTGCGGGGATGGTCACTATAGGTTTCAATCAGTTCTTGATAGAAAATTTCGCGGTGATTAGCATCCAGACCGAGGACTGGTTCATCTAAAAAGATGTATTCAGCCGGTACACATAACGCAATAATCAGTTTAAAAATTGTTCGGTAACCCGTCGATAATTTGCCAAATCGCGCGTTTAAATCGAGGCCAAAGGTTTGTGCTAGTTTTTTAGCATAAGTGTCATTAAAATCACCATAGAGTAGTGCGGTGGTTTTAAACAGTTGTTTGACCCGGGAACGCTCAGAATAGAGGTTAACTTCACTCATCAAGTAAACCTTTCCTAACGTGCGGTCGTTATCACACATGGATTCGTTGTCCATGGTGACCGTTCCGCTGTCAGCAAAGATACGATTGCTGATAATGTTCAGCAAGGTACTTTTACCAGCACCATTGCGGCCTAGCAAACCGTAAATCGTGTTTGGTTTGATCGTTAGGTTAAGATTATCCAGGACGGTTTGACCGCGAAAGGCCTGCTGGACAGCCTGAACTTGAATACTCATGATTCGGAAAACCCCCGTTCAATTAATTTAGCTAATTCATCTTGCGTAATGTGGAGCTTTTGTGCTTCAGCGACTAGTTTTTTAACGTAGTCGGTGTAGAACTGATCCCGGCGCTTTTCAACGATTCGTTGTTGTGCACCGGCGATGACAAACATCCCGACCCCACGCCGTTTTTCAATCAGTTGGGCATCAACTAGAATATTCATGCCCTTAAGCACGGTCGCAGGATTAATATGAAATTCTTTAGAAATCTCGGTTGTCGAAGGAATTTGTTCACCTTCAGCGAAGGTTTCCGTAAAGATAGCTTCTTCAATTTGGTCGGCAACCTGCAAGTAGATTGGTTCCGTGCTATTAAAGTTGAACTGCATTTTATTCACCTCATTGCAGTGATTGCCCTATTTCGTTGTGGCCTTTTGTTGCGGCTGGTGCAGTTGTCGTTCGGTACGATCGATCCGGGCAGCAATCCAACTAGAGAGTAGGAGGAGGGTGCCCAGTACGGCCAGTAGAATGTCTTGATGTTCAAAGATAATCTGGGTGGCTAAACCGAAGTTAACGCTCAGCCACAGAAGCGGCATGAGCGCCCCTAACCAGAATTGACGACGACTTGCGAGCACGTAACGGTGTAATGGTGTAATAACGATTAATAAAGCGACTAATCCAAAGTATACCATGATTTTTCCCTCCTCCGAAAGGTTATTGTAAAACGATTCGCCGATAGATGGTGATCGTAATGAGATAGTAAAGTAGGTAGAGACCGGCAAAAATCAAGAATGGTAACCAAATTCCGGTATATGGTGAGGTAACCATTATGATTTTGAACATTTGTAACCCAAACAAGACGTGTACAATACCAACGATTCCAGGAAGAATAAAGAGCACAGCAATTTCTTTGTTAATGGCACCGTTGAGCTGGCGTCTAGTGGTTCCAACTTTATCGAGCATCTTGTAACGGTGTTGATCAGCATCGGCACCAGACAGAATCTTGAACATCAGGCAACTAGCTAGCATTGCAAGAAAGGCGATTCCGAGGAACATACCCATAAATTCCAGCCCGGAGTACATGCCGTTAACCATTAGATACATCGCATAGCGACCTCCAAATTGTTCAGGGCTGGTAGTGTGAAAGTGATGTTTGGCCAGTTTGTTCAATGCAACGCGATGTTCGATAACGTTGTTGGTAGTAAACACAGTTAGTCGCTGTTCAGGCTGGGCAAGTTTCGCGTACGCCGTTTTTGATAAAAATACGGGTGTTGCGGTTGCCATGACACCACTCTGAAGCTGCATCAGTTGATAATTATCTTCTGATTTTTGTAATTTAGCCGCATTATTATGAACGGTATTAAAAGTCAGTTGATTCTTATTGCGAGTATGAATAGTCGTGAATGGTTGCCGATTGAATTCAGCAGCTTGGAAATAAACGACTTTCTTGGTTGCTTTGAAATGATAGGTCGCCGTTGTCTTGGGCTTCATCGCTGCAATTTGTGCTTTTTCAGCGGTACTAGCGTTGACCAGTCCCATATCATAAGCGTTATTAATATTAGCCATTGATGGAATTTGACTGTGAAAGCCCATTCCAACTGTAATTGCGCCGAGAGCTAGTGCGAATAGCATTGCGACAATTGACAGCATCTTAGTGTAATTACGAATTCTAAAGCTTAGCTGTGATAAGGTGAAGCCATTCAAACCACGTTGGGCAAATGAGAATCGTTTGAGTGCGACCATTAACCAGACAAAAATAGCGTTAAACAGCAGATAAGTTCCAAGAACAATTGTGACGAGCGCAATTCCAATTCCCATCAGTTGCAAAATTTTCAGGTTAGCCATTGACCAGTAACCAATTGCAATTGAAATGACACCGACGACAATTTCGATGAGTTGACGGGCTGGTTTTAGTTGTGGCCGGTTAGGTTGATCATTACTGTGTAGTAATTTCAAGGCTGGTGTCTTGGTCAGGGATAGCAGGTTGAATAAACCGGCAATTAAGAACAATCCAACGTAGAGTAACAGTGTCGCAATGGCAGCTGGCGTGTACCAGGCTGTAAAATGGTGAAGCGTCAGGCCTAGACTGTTAATCAGAATCTGGCTTACGCCGACAGTTAAGGCTGTTCCCACAAGAATGCCGACAATGGTTGCAGTGATACCGACAAGTAGTGTTTCCAGCCAAATTAATTGACCAATCTTACTTTTGCGTGCACCAACGAGCATGAAGAGCCCGTAGTCTCGCTTACGCATACTTAATAAGAATGAGTTAGCATAGCCAATGTAGACTAATGTGATGATTGTGAGTAGTACGGAACCAAATTGGAAGATGAGGCCGACCATACTAATACTCGTATTTTGTTTTAAGAAATCTTGGTTAGTGGCCAGTGCTTCAAACATATAGAAGATTGCGCTAGACATGATCAGTCCTGAAAAGAGAACGAGGTAGTCGCGCCAACGGTGTTTGAAGCCGGTCATGGCAAGTTTAGTTAACATAGTTTAAAGGACTCCTTTTACTGTTTCGGCTTACTGTTCAAATGTCCCTAGGTTGTCGAGGACTTGTTGATAAAAATCACTGCGGCTTAAATCCCCACGTTTAAGTTCTTGCCCAATCCGGCCATCTTTGATGAATAAGATTCGTTGACAGAAGCTAGCTGAAAATGGATCATGGGTCACCAGCAAGATAGAGACAGCCCGTTCTTGGTTGATTTTGGTGAACAGGTCGAGTAATTCACGCGCTGACTTAGAATCAAGGGCACCAGTTGGTTCATCACCAAATAGAATAGCGGGGTCATTGATTAAGGCTCGTGCGGCTGCCACACGTTGCTTTTGACCACCAGATAATTCATTAGGATAGTTTGATAGGAATTCTTCAATTCCCAATTGGTGTGCGACTTTTTCGACAGCTGGCTTGATCTTTTTGACTGGCGTATTTTGCAGCGACAATGGTAGGGCGATATTCTCGTAAGCAGTCATAGTTTCTAATAAGTTGAAATCTTGGAAGATAAACCCAATCTCTTTGGCCCGGAAATCAGCAAGTTGATTGCCTTTCAGATGTGTAATCGGTTGTTGATGAATAGTCACTTCACCGCTAGTTGGTTGGTCCAGTGTGGCCAGCATATTGAGCAAGGTGGTTTTCCCTGAACCAGATGCGCCCATGATTCCGACAAATTCCCCTGGTTGCACATTGAAATTAATGCCTTTTAACGCTTCGTATTGTTTGCTGCCCGCCTTACCATACGTTTTGTGCAGGTCGCTGACGGTCATGATTGGTGTGGTTGTCATTTTAAATACCTCTCTTAAGTTAGTTGGTTTGTTATTTGGTTAATTGCTTATGTAACTAACTATAAAGGCAACTAACGCGAGTGTCAATCATTATTTTCTCGCTTGATAGTCATTGGGACGTCAAACGCTGATTTATCAACGTCTAGCGAGTAGTCAATCGGTTAGCCCTGAGACTGAAATTGAGTAATAAGGTGCACTGAGGTTAGTGACTTCGTCCTGAAGGGGTAACTAACCGACGAACCGATTAACGAACTAGTTGATAAGTGAACTAATTGAGTGACTAGCACTATGTAGGCTAATAAAACGTACTGATCTGGTTGCTAGGTTTTGTAAATTGTTTGAATGGTTGATAGTTTTTTTAGTTGATATCACTTGTATGAGAATCTAAGGAAGTTGTCATGAAGAACCAGTGAGGGTGGATTGCAATTAGGCGATGGCAAGCCTAAAATAATTTTACTGTTAGATGTGCGTAGGCACGTGAAAAGATGAGGAGGAGTATTCTTGAAGAAGATTTTGGTATTACACACTGGTGGCACCATTGCGATGTCGGCTGATGAATCCGGCAATGTGACCCCCGGAGATGAAAATCCTTTAGACAATTATCAGAGTTCATTTGGCACGGATATTGAGTTAGAGACTGAGGACGTCTTTAACGTGCCGTCGCCGCACATCACCCCGGCACGGATGTTGCAGTTAAAGCAACGGATCGATAAGGCCGCACACGAAGGGGTCGATGGGGTGGTTGTGACTCACGGTACGGATACGCTAGAAGAAACGGCGTATTTTCTAGATCTTACTTTACCGAATGAGCTCCCCGTTGTGATTACCGGCGCAATGCGGTCCGCCAATGAGATTGGGTCGGATGGTCTGCATAATCTCGAAACGGCGATTCAAACGGCTAGTACACCGGATGCGGCCGAAAAAGGTGTTTTAGTGGTTATGAATGATGAAATCCACTCGGCCCGCTACGTCACTAAGACGCATACGACCAACGTGGCCACTTTTAGAACACCGACTTTTGGCCCGATTGGGTTAGTCGCTAATAAAGGCATTGTCTTTTTTGAATCATTACTACGGTCAACGGTTTGCCCGATTCAAACGGTCACAGATAATGTTTTTCTGATCAAAGCATATGCCGGGATGGGACCAGAACTATTTGACGCCATTGCGCAACCCACGACTCATGGCGTAGTCATTGAAGCGTTGGGAGCGGGGAATTTGCCGCCGGCGACGTTACCAGCTGTGCAAAAATTATTAGACATGCAGATTCCGGTTGTACTGGTTTCCCGGTGCTTCAACGGTATCGCTCAGGATGTCTATGCTTATGAAGGTGGCGGTGTTCAATTAAAACAAATGGGTGTGATTTTTTGTCAGGGATTGAATGGACAAAAAGCCCGGATTAAGTTACTGGTGGGTGTCAGTGCCGGTATGTCGACCGATGAGCTAGCTCGATTTGTAGCGACTGCCAATTCATAATCGACGTGGCGCCCCTTTGAGCCCTGCGCAACCCGTGTATGGGCTACTCGTGACACAAAATTGTTGGATAGTTTGATCGTCAGTAGTCATAGCGGACGATCAATCATAAAAAAACTGAGCCATCACTTCATCATTATGAAGGGTGGCTCAGTTTTTTATCAGCTAAAGCTAAAGATACTATTGATTGATCAGATTTTGACGAATGAGCCGGGCAACATATGCTTCGTGAAGCAGGTCACCGTGACTAATTGATTTTTGGTTAACAGTCATGGCGGTATAGCGGGTAACATTGTTCATAAATAAGTTGCCACCAGCGTTCACACTGCTGAGCGGTACGATATCGTCGTTACCCTCGCCAGTGTCACCGGCAATGTTGATGACCGCATGCAATTTCTTGAATTGGTTCTTGTGATCAAGAAGTGGTGTATAGAGCGTTTTATCAGGATGTGCAGCATCAGTACCCAAGAATGGGGTGCCAATCAACATCAAATCGTGGACTGCTAATGGTTTGGACGAGCTCAAACCTGCTAGATAGCGACTCCAGATCAGGCCACCATTTGAATAACCGAGTGCGTTGGCCGTGGTGAGATGTTGGTGACGTTGCAAATAACGAATAGCTTTGGCTAAGCCGTTCGTTTGGGTCATAATGTTCTCTGTTGAGTCCGTGCTATCTTCGAAAAAGATCACGATGAGGGCATCGTTAAGGTTGGTGTTCTCGACGCGTTTTTCTTTAAACGCCAATTTTTGGTTCGCCTTAACAGTCAGGGTGATGAGCGGATGGTGCTGTTGCTCATTAAGTGAACGGACGATGTCATCAAAGTCAGTCCGCGTGCTGCTACTACCTCCAATCATGATCAATGGCCGTTTTTGCGCAGTAATCACGTGACTGACTTTATCTTGATGGATTTGTGTTGTCAGTCCGAGACCGACGATCAATAAAAGAAATAGGCCACTTGCAATCAAGCCCCAGATTACTTTCTTAGGCATCAGCTCACCCCATTAAAATTATTTAGAAACGTTCGGCAATGATTGGCCGATCGTTTAACGGTTGAATCTTGCGGTTATTAGCGGCAAATAATTGCTGATAAGCAGCTAATTGTTGTTCACCAATCATGACAGTATCGGCACAGACATACCATTCAACGGTTTCACTTAGTGGCGGCGTCGTCAATGAGCCCAAGTAGTGATAGACAGTCCCGGTATCTGGGAGGAGCTCAGTTAAGTTGACCGGTGTTGTCAGTTCATGGCTCGTTTGGGCTGTGAACTGGTCAAGTAAGCCTTGTAAACTAGAATTAGGCTTGCCAATCCGTCCAAAAACGGCGACGACGGCGAGCTGGCCGGTAGCACTTTGATGAACGAGATGCCATTCGATTGGTGCGGCTTGCCCATCGATTAAGTGTTCTGCCGGCGTATGAAAGTGAATCTGTTGAAAGGCAAAGTCGCGGTCGTTCAAATAAGCGGCACCAATTCCACTAGCCTTCAAAGTTGTCGCTTCGCCCGTAATCGTTTTGGCTTGGTACAAGCCTCGCCAGCTGATGGCGGATAGCTGTGAAGACTGAACGTGTTGTGTTTGAATATCGATTGGTGACTGATGTTGACCACTAGTCATGGGCCAATCAGTTTGGTGTGCATAATCAAATGTCATCGAAAGATCCTCCGTTATATTATTCAGTGAATATTTTTTATTTAGTGCCAGTATGGAAATTTATGGCTAATCGGTCCAAGGTTGTGATGCTGTTTGTCAGCAAACGTGTTCTGGATTCGACGGGCCGTCGCTGGCTATGTAACTTACATTATAGCACGCGTTGATGTCGGTTGGTGTCGATGGTGCTAACGAATTATCTTGGAAATAAAGCGACTGATTCGGTGATTGGGGCACCGTTAAACTGACCGATAATGTTAGAATAGAAAATGAAAAGTTAACAGATAGGTGGTTTCAAAAATGACAAATCAACGTGTATTAACTGTACCAGGTGGCATTAATTTCCGTGAACTCGGTGGTTACTCGACTAAAGACGGTCGAAAAATCAAGTGGCATAAGGTCATTCGGACTGGTGGACTTGATCAATTAACGCCAGCCGGCCAAGCTTTGCTGGATGATTATGGCGTCCGCTACGATATTGACTTTCGTTCACCACAAGAAGTCTTAGATGCGCCAGATCGAATTCCTGCCAATGCTAAGTACGTGTACGCACCAGTGTTCAATGTGGACGAAACGCGGAATTCTGACGGTACTGACAAGATGACGGCTAACTTGGAGAAGCATCCAGATAGTGGATTCAAGCACATGCTAAAGGTCTATCAGATGGTGGCCGACGAGCAACATGCCAAGGACGAGTATCGCCGGTTCTTTGATAATCTACTTGCAAATGATCAACCCGATTCGACGTTACTATTTCACTGCACTGCGGGAAAAGATCGGACCGGAATGGGGGCGGTATACCTGTTAACCGCACTCGGAGTCGATTTTGAAACGATCAAGCAGGATTATCTCTTAACTAATCAGGCTTCGATTGGCCGGATCAATGGTGCGATGGCCGAAGCACGTGCTCAGGGCGCATCAGATGCAACGGTCGAAAGTATTCGGGCCCTCTGGTCAGTTGATGCGGCTTATTTGGACGCCGCTATGACCGAAATTAAACGACAATCGGGTAATTTAAACCACTATTTACACACTGAGCTTAAATTAACTAACAATGAAATCAATGATTTGCAACGGATTTATTTAGAATAGGAAGTGTGACGATGCGCTATCTTGCAAGCTCCAGCCATGATATTCGCACGAATCTTGCCATTGAGACTTACTTGATGGAACATGCCGATTTGACGGAACCGATTCTATACTTTTACATTAACGCCCCCTGCATCATTGTTGGCCGTTACCAAAATGTCAAGGCAGAGATTAACCAGGACTATGTTGACGCACACCACATTACATTGACGCGGCGAACTTCTGGTGGTGGAGCGGTTTATGATGACCTTGGAAATGTCAGTTTTAGTTTTATTACTAAGGACGACGGGGACGGTTTTGGTAACTTTAAGCGGTTCACAGCACCAGTTCTAAAGGCTTTACACGCGATGGGGGCCACTGGTGCGACGATGAGTGGCCGCAATGATTTATTGATTGATGGCAAGAAGTTCTCAGGAAATGCCATGCACGTTGAGAATGGCCGGATGTTCTCCCATGGAACGCTGATGTATGATGTCGACCAGACGCAAATTGCGAAAGCTCTTACGGTGCCGACCGATAAGTTGGCCTCTAAGGGTATCAAGTCGGTCCGAAGTCGAGTCACGAACTTGAAACCGTACATGGCGCCGGCTTATCAGCACTTGACGATTGAGGAATTTCGCGATACGTTGGCCCGTGAAATCCTGGGCGTGGCTGATTTGAGTCAAGCTAAGACGTATCAGTTAGATGAAACGGCACTGGCAGGGGTAGCAGCACTGAACCAACAATATTTTACCAACTGGGATTGGATTTACGGTCAGTCACCAGCGTTTACAGTTAAGCAGCGCCGGCATTTTGATGCTGGGACCGTCGAGTTTCAGTTAAACGTGGTGGCAGGGCGCATCGAAGCAGTTACGATTTATGGCGATTTCTTCGGTGCAGAACCGATTGCTCCCGTCGTTGCACGGTTGACTGGTGTGAAATATGAACGGCAGGCGATTATGACGGCGCTAGCACCGTTGGACTTAACCCATTACTTTGGTCGAATTTCCCCGGCGGATTTGATTGATTTGATCGTAGCGTCGTAGCTTTGTGAAAAAATTTGTTAAGCAGATATAATTGCGGCAACGTTGCGCGGATACTGAATTTACTTGATTGCACGGATAAGCCTAATATCAGTGAGTTCAGTTGTTTGCATAGTAAAACTGAAAGCGCTTAAAATTGTTTTGCTTTCTTTAGTGAAATCCACTACAATATAGTTATTGACTAAGAAATTATATAATATTTGACTATTTGATCATAGAAGGAGTTGTTCTCAATGCACAAATTTATCGCGATGGTTGGAACTAATTCAGATGAGTCGACCAACCGTAAGTTGTTGCAATATATGCAGTCCCACTATGCGGATCAAGCAGAGATTGAATTAATGGAAATCAAGGGTCTACCAATCTTCAATAAGCCCGAAAATCATGAAATTCCGGCACAGGCGCAAGCAATGGCGGATAAGATCGAACAAGCTGATGGTGTGATTATTAGTACACCAGAGTATGATCATTCGGCTCCCGCGGCATTACTGAATGCTCTCGAATGGTTATCATTCCATATCCAGCCCTTCGTGGACAAACCCGTCATGATTATTGGGGCCTCATACGGGGCACTCGGCACATCACGGGCTCAAGCACATCTGCGGCAAGTTTTGGATTCACCAGAATTACGGGCGCGGATCATGCCAAGTTCAGAATTTATGCTTGGTCATTCATTGCAAGCCTTTGATGACCAGGGGAATTTAACGGACCAACAGAAAGCGACGAAGCTCGATGGGTTGTTCAAGGATTTCCAAGTCTTTGTCGAAATCACGAAAAAATTAAAGAATGCCAACGCGACGACGTATGAAGAAGTTCGTGAAATGGATTGGGAAAAATTATAGAGAGGGCGACGACGATGAAATTAGTTGGAATTGCGGGTTCAATTGAAGATAAGTCTTATAATCGGTTACTGTTAAAGTTTATTGCTAATCATTTTAGTGACATGGTTGATATTGAAATTTTGGATATTCAAGATGTACCAATGTTTAATCAGAGTGATGATCAAACAGAAGGTGAAGCTGTTCAATATTTGAAACGAAAGATCATGCAGGCGGACGGGGTCATTATTGCGACACCTGAACATAATCATACAATTACTGCTGCACTTAAAAGCGTGATCGAATGGTTGTCGTTTAAAATTCACCCGATGTCAGGGAAACCCGTATTGATCGTTGGCGCTTCTTACTATGATCAAGGTTCGTCGCGGGCACAGTTGAATCTACGCCAGATTTTAGAGTCACCGGGTGTTGATGCTGTGGTCATGCCTGGTAATGAATTTTTGCTCGGCGAAGTTAAGCAGGCTTTCGATGACCAAAACAATCTGAAGGATGCTCGGACTGTCTCGTTCTTACAAGAAACGTTAGGCAAGTTTCTGAAGTTTGTCAAGATGGTCAACGCGATGGATGCGGAAGCACACGCTGATGATTGGAAGAATGAAGACCTTGAGGCTAAGGGCGAAGTTGAAACGACAATCAAGGGCGTCAACATGCATGCGGCTGATTGGGTCGAACAAGCGGCTGCCAAGACCCATGCGGCTGAGGGTGACGACTACGTTAAGCTCGATCGGGGTGTGCTGACCGTCAACCAATTAAATTGGTTCCTCAACTCGATGCCAATGGAATTGACGTATGCCGATGCCAACAACCAATTTTTATACTATAACCATCAAATGGATGGCGACAAGATGTTAGCTTCACGGACACCTGCTCAAGCCGGTAATCCACTAGCTGACTGTCATCCAAAGCGGGCCGTACCTGGTGTTAAGCGAGCGGTACACATGCTACGAACCGGTGAGACTGATCTCTTCAAGTTACCGGTACCTGGTATCCCTAATAAGTATGTGATGCACTATTATCAAGCTTTGCATGACGATAAGGGTGAGTACAAAGGTATCAACGAGTTTGTGCTCGACCTCTTACCAATCGTGAAGTATTACCTGAAGCAGACGGGCCAGATGTTAGCACCTGATCCAGATGCTAAGACGGACGCCGTTTCAGGAGCTTCATCGAAGGCGAAGGAAACGAAGCCTGATGCTGCCCCAGCGGTGGATGATGTCTCTGGCGCTTCAGCCGATACGGAAGCCGCACCAGAAGCACCAACCAAGCCTGAAGCACCTGATGTCGATAGTGTTTCCGGCGCTTCAGCAAAATAATTAGTACCTTAAAAAGTCTCGAGGAATCACTTCCTTGAGACTTTTTTTGCGTTATTTTGGTCACTTCAATCCGATCCTTTAGGAAAGCGTTCGCAAATTAAGTTGTTGATTGTTTTTAAGTTCAGCGGCAGTCAGTTTAGCCCCGCTATAAATAATCTGAGTTAGCATAAACATGCTTAGTTGCTCGTCCTACGCCGATTCCCAGTCATTGCTGTTAATTGTTGGCGCGCACCGACAAAAGTTAATGGCCCGTTTCAACGGATAGTTGTTGATAATGGTAGCAGTAAGTTTGTTATGGTGAAATTTAGATGATGACGGATTGTTCGGAAATTTCAATATTAATAATATTATCAAAATAGTCGCTTGAAATCAGTTGATAACTTTTTCCAGACACCGGAAACCTGCAAACAGTGAGGTAATTCGTACATGTTGAGGTAGCATTAATCTAATTATCAATTTCATTAACACGAACATTAAAACGTTAATTAATAGATAAAGTTAAGAAATTCGTTGACAGCGTCCCGCCTGATTGCTAAACTAATGGTGAAAACAGGGAAAGAGGGATCATGATGGCGAAAGTTGGTTTGATTATGGGGTCAATTTCTGATTGGCCAACCATGCAATTAGCGGCAGAACAGTTAACGGCACTGGGAGTCTCTTATGAGCGTCACGTTATTTCGGCCCACCGAATGCCCCAGACATTACAATCCTATGGTGAAGAAGCAGCGTCACGGGGAATTCAAGTTATTATTGCGGGTGCGGGGGGCGCTGCCCATTTACCCGGGATGCTAGCTGCCAATACACTACTCCCGGTAATTGGGGTGCCCATTAAGACCCATACGTTGAACGGAGTTGATTCGTTATTGTCAATCGTACAGATGCCAGCTGGCGTACCCGTGGCGACGATGGCGATTGGTGATGCGGGGGCTAAGAATGGTGCGCTAATGGCCGCCCAAATTATCGGTTTACGGGAACCACAAGTACAACATGCAATTGGAGAATTTCGTGCTCGTCAACGTCAGGAGGCTGAACAAAGTGAACGCCAATTTTAAGGAAGCACTCTTACCACCCGCAACGATCGGAATCGTTGGTGGCGGTCAACTCGGTCAGATGATGACGCTTAGCGCGAAGGCGATGGGCTATCGGGTAGGTGTCCTTGACCCGACACCCAAAGCACCGGCAGCCCAGGTCGCAGATTTTCAGATTGTTGCGGCTTATGATGATCAGGCGGCTTTACTTGATCTAGCGCGCCGTAGTGATGTCTTGACCTACGAGTTTGAAAACGTTGATGAGAATGCTTTGATTGCTGCGCAAGCCTATGCAAAGTTACCGCAGGGCACTGCACTCCTGCATATTACTGGAGATCGTCTTAATGAGAAGCAATTTCTTCATGATCATGGCATCCCAGTCACATCTTTCGCACCGGTGGCGGATTTACAGTCATTAAATTACGCCCTCAACCGTGTTGGTACGCCGGCAATTCTCAAAACGGCGGCAGGTGGCTACGATGGTCACGGACAAACGGATCTAGACACAGCAGTGGTGACAAAAGCCGCTAGTGCCTTATTGACACAGCCGTGCATTCTAGAGGCGCGGCAGAAATTTCGAACAGAAGTTTCCATGATGGTGACGCGTAGTGCTGCTGGTGTTGTTACGACTTTTCCGTTAGTTGAAAATCAGCATCAACATCATATCTTACACACAACGATTGCCCCAGCTAATGTTCAGCCCAGTGTTCATAGTGCGGCCCGCAAAATTGCGGTTTCGATTGCTGAATCCCTGAAACTACGCGGCGTGCTAGGAATCGAATTCTTTGTTTTACCGGATGATACTTTATTAGTCAATGAACTGGCACCACGCCCACATAATTCTGGTCACTATACGATTGAGGCCTGCAACATCTCGCAGTTTGAGGCCCATATTCGAAGTATCTGTGGCTTACCGATTCCGGCCATTACGCAGACCAGTCCGGCAGTGATGCGTAATCTGCTAGGTGATGACTTAACAGTGGCACGTCAACAGTTGGTTGAACACCCAGAATGGCATTTTCACGACTACGGTAAGGCGGCCATTAAGCCCCAGCGCAAGATGGGTCATGTCACCGTATTAAATCACGATATTGACGCAGCATTAGCGTCGGTGGCAAATTTGAAAGGGGAACAATAATAATGACGGCAGCGATTGAGAAACAAGCTTTGCTTTACACGGGTAAAGCGAAAGCGATGTATGCCACTAATGATCCTGAAATTCTATGGGTCGAATACTTAGATCAAGCAACAGCGCTAAATGGTAAGCGGAAGGTTCCCATTGACCAGAAAGGCCGATTGAATAATCGCATCGCGAGTTTGATTTTCAAAGACTTAGCCAATCACGGCATTGCCAACCATTTTATTGAGCAACCTTCAGACTATGTGCAACTTGTCCGTCGCGTGACCATGATTCCCTTGGAGACAGTTGTTCGGAATGCGGCTTCGGGTAGTTTTGAGCGTAAATTTGCCGTGCCACACTTAACCAAATTTGCAGAACCAGTACTGGAATTTTTCTATAAGAGTGATCAGCTGGATGATCCATTTATCAATGATTCACAAATCCACGCGCTAAATGTTGCAACACCGGCAATCGTGGCGGAAATTAAACGGCAGGCCTTACAGGTTAACCAGCGTTTGATGGCAATTTTTGCGGCGATGGGGGTACAGCTCGTTGATTTTAAAATCGAATTTGGGTTGACGACCACCGGTAAAGTCTTGCTGGCTGATGAAATCTCACCAGATAGTTGTCGGTTAGTCGACCTAAAGACCGGTGCATCGCTTGATAAGGATGTCTTCCGCAAGGATCTAGGCGACTTGACTAGTGTTTATCAGGAAGTATTGACGCGGCTAGCAACCGTTGAGGAGGCCTAACATGTACTTAGTTAAAATCTATGTGACTTATAAGCAATCAATTCTAGACCCCAAGGGTGAGGCGATTCATGATGCCTTACACCGACTTGGATATACGAATGTCGATGCCGTTGAATTAGGTAAGTATTTTGAGGTGAAAATTCACGCGGATGATCGGCCAGTTGCCGCTGAAATCGACGAGATGTGTGATCGCTTGTTAGCCAACGTTAATATGGAAACTTATCGTTACGAAATTACTGAGATGGAGGCTTTGTAATGATGAAATTTGCCGTACCAGTCTTTCCTGGTTCTAATTGTGATCATGACATGGTGAATGCCTTGCGCGATATTTTACACGTTACGGCTGATTTGATTCCGGCGACAGCGACCTCATTAGCAGGTTATGACGCGGTGGTGTTACCTGGTGGCTTTTCGTACGGTGATTATTTACGGAGTGGTGCGATTGCCCGCTTTGCGCCCATCATGCCGGCCGTTATTGCATTTGCTAACGCTGGTAAACCAGTCATCGGAATCTGCAATGGCTTTCAAGTCTTGACCGAAGCCGGATTATTACCTGGTGCATTGCAGGCCAATCGCTCAGCGAAGTTTATTTGTCAGGACAGCCCATTACGAATTGCCAATCATGAGACGATTTTTACCACCGCATACGGATCGACAGATCAAATTAGTTTACCGATTGCCCACGGCGAAGGC
Source organism: Lactiplantibacillus sp. 3062 (assembly GCF_055413545.1). Classification (NCBI taxonomy): domain Bacteria; kingdom Bacillati; phylum Bacillota; class Bacilli; order Lactobacillales; family Lactobacillaceae; genus Lactiplantibacillus; species Lactiplantibacillus sp. 3062. Next base: position 85,159 of record NZ_JBVAYE010000006.1, on the reverse strand, counting down.
AATTATTATTGTGATGAGGCCACCTTGGCGCAATTACGTGCTAATCATCAAATCATCTTCGAATACGTCGAGAATCCAAATGGCAGCACGGCTAATATTGCTGGCATTACAAATGAAGCGGGAAATGTGCTTGGGATGATGCCCCATCCGGAACGGGCCGTGGAGATGATCTTAGGTTCCACGGACGGTCTCGGAATTTTTCAATCGGTCATTGCGAGTCAAGAGGAGGTCACCCATGCTTAAAAAGCAACCATTATCACCTACAGATGTTCGCGATTCTAAGGTCTATCGGGATTGGGGCTTAACCGATGCTGAGTATCAATTATTAACGGATAAGGTCCTTCAACGCTTACCTAACGAGACTGAAACCGGGTTGTTTTCCGGCATGTGGAGCGAACATTGCTCCTACAAGAATTCAAAACCAGTCTTGAAAAAATTTTGGACGCAGGGTGAACAGGTACTTGAAGGGCCTGGTGAAGGCGCCGGTATTATCGACATCGGTGATGGTCAGGCCGTGGTCTTTAAAGCTGAAAGTCATAATCATCCGTCTGCAGTTGAACCTTATGAGGGTGCGGCAACGGGTGTGGGTGGTATCATTCGGGACATCTTTTCGATGGGGGCCCGGCCGATTGCGCTGCTGGACAGTCTTCGCTTTGGGGAACCGACTGATGCTCATACGAAATACTTGATTTCGCAAGTAGTCGCCGGCATTGGCGGTTATGGCAACTGTATTGGAATTCCGACAATCGGTGGTGATACGGTATTTGATGCGAGTTATCAGAAGAACCCGTTGGTGAACGCCATGTGTGTTGGAATCTTGGATCAAGCTGATATTCAGAAGGGCCAAGCAACAGGAATTGGCAACGCCGTTATTTATGTCGGCGCAAAAACGGGGCGTGACGGCATTAACGGTGCGTCCTTCGCCTCTGCTGAATTTAATGACGCCAATGAAACCCAGCGTTCCGCGGTTCAAGTTGGTGATCCCTTTATGGAAAAATTATTGATGGAGGCGTGTCTCGAGGTTATTCATGATCATCGTGATGTTTTAATCGGGATTCAAGATATGGGCGCGGCGGGCCTAGTTTCCTCCTCAGCCGAAATGGCGTCCAAAGCAGGCAGTGGGTTGTCACTGAATCTTGACTTGGTACCACAACGTGAAACTGGCATGACGCCGTTTGAACTGATGCTCTCTGAATCACAGGAGCGGATGTTACTATGTGTCAAAGCTGGTGCCGAAGCAGAAATTTATCAAGTCTTTGAAAAGTACGGTCTTGATGCTGTCACAATTGGTAAAGTGACAGCCGGCCACCAGTATCAATTATTCCATCATGGTAAGTTAGTTGCAGATGTTCCCGTCGATGCACTTGCGACCAAAGCGCCGGTCTATGAACGCGAAAAGAAACGACCAACGCGCTTGAACCATCAGAGCCATCATCAATTTATGCCACGACTAGTTGATGCAACTGGCACATTGAAGAAGATGCTCCAACAGCCAACGATTGCTTCCAAAGCGTCGTTATATGGAACGTATGACTCGCAGGTCCAAACGAATACGGTCGTCAAGCCGGGTTCCGATGCGGGGGTCATACGGATTCGACATACGGATAAGGCGTTGGCGGTCACCACCGATGTTAACGGGCGATACTTATACTTAAACCCCCGTGTCGGTGGAGAAATCGCCGTTGCGGAAGCTGCTCGAAACATTGTCGCTTCCGGTGGGCAACCTTTAGGCATCACTGATTGCTTGAACTATGGTAATCCAGAGAAACCTGAACAATTTTACGATTTGGACGAATCGGCGATGGGCATCGCTCGTGCCTGCCAATTATTCAATACGCCCGTGATTTCTGGCAATGTCTCGTTGAACAATGAATCGAACGGGGAAGCCATCTATCCCACCCCAATGATTGGGATGGTCGGGTTAATTAAGCATCAGAAAGATATTACGACTAGCGATTTTAAACACGCTGGCGATGCAGTCTACGTGTTAGGTACCACAGAAGCCGATTTCAATGGTAGTGAGCTGCAAAAGATGTTGACGGGAACAATCAGTGGCGAGCTGTTTGATTTTGACCTTGTGACTGAAAATCGTAATCAGCGTCTATTGTTAACTGCGATTCAAAAAGGACTAGTTGCTAGTGCCCACGACGTTTCTGAAGGTGGCTTGATTACGACGATTGCCGAATCATGTTTTCCACAAAATATCGGGGTGGAACTGGCCAGTGACTTGCCCGCTGCCAACTTCTTTGCGGAAACGCAGTCACGATTTGTTATCTCGGTGACACCAGCACAGCAAGCCGCGTTTGAAAGTTTAATGGAACCATATGTGACCTATTTAGGACGAACAACTGCAACGGATCGGCTACACGTTCAAACTGCTGATCAGGCGTTTGATATTAAGGTTAGTTTCGCCAAACAGTTGTGGGAAGGGGCCTTACCATGCCTACTGAAGTAAGAAGTCTGAATGAAGAATGTGGCGTCTTTGGGGTTTGGGGCTCGCCGGACGCCGCCCAATTAACGTACTTTGGGCTCCATGCGTTACAACACCGGGGGCAAGAAGGAGCCGGTATCACGGCGAATGATCACGGCAAACTGCAGACGGAACACGGACTAGGGTTGTTGGCTGATGTCTTTCGGGACCCACGGCGGTTGGCACGTTTGACGGGTCAAGCTGCAGTCGGCCATGTACGTTATGCCACGGCTGGTAATCATGGATTGGAAAACATTCAACCCTTGAGTTTTAATTTTAGCGACTCACAGTTTGCACTCGCACATAACGGCAATTTGACGAACGCGGTGACACTGCGGCGACGGTTGGAACAGCATGGTGCCATTTTTCATGCTAGTTCTGATAGTGAGATTTTAATGCATCTGATTCGACGCAGCCCCGCAGCAACGTTAACGGAACAGGTTAAGGATGCTTTACGTCAAGTCCACGGAGGCTTTGCTTACTTACTACTAACGAATGATTGTTTGATTGCCGCTTTGGATCCTAACGGGTTACGACCATTAGTCGTCGGTCAGTTACCCACGGGCGGGTACGTCGTTTGTAGTGAAACTTGCGCGCTTGATACGATTGGTGCGACGTTTGTTCAAGATGTTCAGCCGGGAGAATTGTTAACGATCGATGATCATGGTTTGACGATCGACCATTATACGACTGATACACAGTTGGCGATTTGTTCAATGGAGTTTATCTACTTTGCACGTCCAGATTCTGATATTCACGGCGTCAACGTCCATTCTGCACGTAAACGAATGGGTGCTCAGCTCGCTGTTGAACAGCCCGTGGACGCCGACATTGTTGTCGGGGTACCCAATTCATCTTTATCAGCGGCGACCGGCTATGCGGAAGCGAGTGGCCTGCCTTACGAGATGGGATTAATTAAAAATCAATATTCGTCACGGACCTTTATTCAGCCGACCCAAGCATTGCGAGAACAGGGGGTTCGGATGAAGCTTTCAGCGGTCAAAGGTGTTGTCGCTGGTAAACGAGTCGTCTTAATCGATGATTCGATTGTACGTGGTACCACCAGTCGGCGGATCGTCAAATTATTGAAAGATGCGGGTGCAAAGTCAGTTCATTTACGAATTGCATCGCCACCATTACGCTATCCATGTTTTTACGGTATCGATATTCAATCGACTAATGAATTGATTGCGGCTCAGCAAACGATTCGGGAGATGTGTCAGACGTTTGGTGCGGACTCACTTGGTTTTCTCAGTGAACAGGGCGTCGTTGATGCAGTTGGCTTGTCGACCACCGAACCGTATGGTGGACTATGCATGGCCTATTTTAATGGGGATTATCCAACGGCCCTGTATGATTACCAAGCCGAGTATGATGCGGAAATTGCGCAATTACAAGCCAATCATGAAGGGGTGATCAAGTGAGCGATGCGTATAAGCGGGCTGGCGTTGATATCAACGCTGGTTACGACGTCTTAAAGACGGTCAAACAAATGAGTGGCAATCAGCAATTAGGCGCGTTTGGGGGGGCGTTTCCACTTAGTTCGGATGCAACTGCCAACGATCCCGTGTTAGTAGCGGGGACGGATGGTGTGGGGACTAAGCTCTTAGTCGCAATCGCTGCTGATCAACATACCACGATTGGAATTGACTTGGTCGCAATGTGTGTGAATGATATTTTGGCACAAGGCGCGACCCCCCAGTTCTTTTTAGATTACTTAGGTCTTGGACATACGGATCAGAAGCGGGTCAAAGCCATTTTGACTGGCGTCGTCACGGGCTGTCAGCAGGCCCATACAGCGTTGATTGGTGGCGAGACTGCGGAGATGCCCGATATGTATGGTCAGGACCATTACGACCTCGCTGGTTTTGCGGTCGGAATTGCGAACCGCGCGGACCTGTTATCACCGGCAAATGTTCGGGCTGGGGACGTCTTGATTGGGTTGCCGTCTAATGGCCTCCACTCGAATGGGTTTAGTCTAGTTCGTGATATTTTATTCAAACAACACGACTACCAATTGACCACGGTTTTTGACGAACTTGGTCATGATTTACAAACGGAACTTTTACGACCAACGACCATTTACGTTGATGCAGTTCAACCATTATTACAGCAGAAATTAGTGACGAGTATCGCCCACATTACCGGGGGCGGCTTGATTGAGAACGTCGCCAGAGCGTTACCGGCGGGCTTGAGTGCGCACCTTGAATTGGGTCAATGGCCGGCACCGCCGATTATGACGTTATTGGCCGAACTCGGTGGGCTGACTGCTATGGATCTTCGGTCGACCTTTAACTTGGGCTTGGGAATGGTTCTGATCGTTCACTCCGACCAAGTGGCAGCTGTGACGGCTAATTTGACGGCCAACGCTCAGTCCTATTATCGAGTTGGAACAGTCCAAACTGGTACGACACCCGTTGTTTTTGAGGAGGCTGAGCATGCCTAATAAAATTGCAGTATTTGCTTCGGGTAACGGCACCAACTTTGTTGCACTCCACCAAGCGATTATTGAACGACAATTACCGGTAGTGATTGGGTTACTTGTGTGTGATCAGCCGACAGCGCCGGTAATTGACAAGGCCCGGGCAGCTAACGTACCGATATTAATTGTTGATTTTCATGATTATGCGAATAAAGCGGCCGCGGAAGCAATCATTTTGACGGCCTTGCAAGCACGGCAAATTGAACTGGTATTATTGGCCGGGTACATGCGCATTATTGGTCCGACCCTCTTGAATGCGTATGCTCATAAAATCATCAATATTCACCCAGCATTGTTACCAAAGTTTCCTGGTCGTCACGGCATCGAGGATGCTTTTGCCGCTGGTGTGACTGAGACGGGCGTTACCATTCACTATATCGATGCCGGAATCGATACCGGGCAAATTATTGCCCAGCGGGTCGTTCCGGTTGCACCAGACGATACGCTAGCCAGCCTGGCGACCCGGATTCATGATTGTGAACACCAATTTTATCCAGATGTATTACAGACACTCATTAATGAAGGAGCAATTTAAGATGACAAAACGTGCGTTGTTAAGTGTTTCTGATAAGCAGGGATTAACTGATTTTGCGAAGGGCCTCGTTGCCCTTGACTATGAATTGATTTCAACGGGTGGGACCAAAAAGGCATTGGAAGCAGCTGATATTCCAGTCATCGGAATCGAAGAAGTGACCGGTTTTCCTGAAATGCTTGACGGTCGGGTCAAAACGCTCCATCCTAAGGTTCACGCCGGACTATTAGCACGACGTGACCTGCCAGCGCACATGGCGCAACTAAAAGAAGCTGGTATTCAACCGATTGACATGGTCGTGGTTAACTTGTACCCATTCAAAGCGACCATTCAACAACCAGACGTCACACAAGCTGAAGCTATTGAACAAATCGATATTGGTGGTCCGTCGATGCTGCGTTCCGCAGCTAAGAACTTTGCCGCGGTACTGCCAATTGTTGATCCTGCTGATTATGAGCAGATTCTGGCTGATTTGCAGACGGACGCGGTCACACCGGCACTCCGTCAACGGTTAGCGGCCAAAGTTTTTCAACATACTGCGGCCTATGATGCCTTGATTGCCCAATATTTAACGACTGAAGAATTTCCAGAAAAGTTGACCCTTACTTATGATAAGAAGCAGGCCCTGCGTTATGGTGAGAACAGCCATCAAAAGGCTGCCTTTTACGAAAATGCCTTACCGACGCACTTCTCGATTACGGGTGCCAAGCAAATTCATGGGAAAGAGCTTTCTTACAATAACATCAAGGATGCGGATGCCGCCTTGCGGATGGTCAGTGAATATCAACAGCCGGCCGTAGTTGCAATGAAGCACATGAATCCGTGTGGGGTTGGCTTGGGTACGACGATTGAAGCTGCTTGGGATAAAGCCTATGAAGCCGATTCGATTTCAATCTTTGGGGGAATCATTGCCTTAAATCGACCAGTCGATCTCGCAACGGCTGAGAAGATGCACGCACTCTTCTTGGAAATTATTATTGCCCCGAGTTTTGATGACGATGCCTTTGCTATTTTGGCCAAGAAGAAGAATCTGCGCTTGATGACGGTTGACTTTGAGCAAACGCACACGGCCGATAAGTTTGAAACGATTTCAGTCGGTGGGGGCTTACTACGTCAGGAGGTCGACGCGGCCTTCGAAACGCCAGCTGATTTTACCGTAGTCACCGCAACCCAACCGACACCTGCGCAGCTAAAAGCACTCGCTTTCGGCCAACAAGTTGTGAAGCACGTTAAGAGCAATGCGGTCGTTGTAACCACCGCAGATCGGACATTGGGAATCGGTTCTGGTCAGATGAATCGAATCGATTCAACTAAGATTGCCATCGGTAAGGCGATGCAACAAGCTGGCTACGAAAATGCTATCCTAGCTTCGGATGCGTTCTTCCCAATGGATGATTGCGTCGAATATGCTGCGCAGCACGGCATTCGTGCAATCGTGCAACCAGGTGGTAGTATTCGTGATAAGGATTCGATTGCCATGGCCGACCGTTATGGTATTGCGATGGTCACCACTGGTGTTCGACACTTCCGGCATTAATGAAAGGATGGGTGCGTGCATGGCAAACGTATTAGTAGTTGGTGGTGGTGGTCGCGAACATGCCATTGCCAAGGCAATGATGGCAAGTCCGCAAGTCAGTACCGTCTATTGTGCACCCGGTAATCCAGGCATGATCCGGGATGGTATTCGGACACTAGCGATTGACGAAATGGACTTTGCAGGGTTGGTCAACTTTGCACGGGCCAATACGGTTACCCTGACCTTCGTCGGACCCGAAGTACCGCTAGCCGCAGGCATTGTTGATTACTTTCAAGCAGCTGGCCTGGCTATCTTTGGCCCCAACCAAGCTGCGGCACAGTTGGAAAGTTCTAAGGTATTTGCGAAGGCCTTCATGAGTCGCCATCACATTCCGACGGCCGACTACCGGCAATTTCATGAATTGGATTCGGCACTAGCTTATAGTCATGAACAAGCGGTGCCACAAGTTATCAAAGTCGATGGGCTGGCAGCTGGTAAAGGGGTGACGGTTGCGACGAGTTATGAACAAGCCGCGGCAGCGATTAAGACGGCCTTTAAAACTAGTTCGACGGTCTTGATCGAGGACTACGTTGCTGGCTTTGAGTTTTCCCAAATGGTTTTGGTTGGTGGTGAGCACTATGCGTTATTACCGACCGCCCAAGATCATAAACGGTTACAGGACCATGACCGGGGACCGAACACGGGTGGCATGGGGGCCTATTCACCAGTACCGCAAATCACGCCCGCGGTTATCGATCAAACGATTGCGACAATTATTGAACCGACGATTGCAGGTCTCAAAGCCGATGGGTTAAGCTTTGAAGGGGTTATCTATGTTGGGGGAATCCTGACTGCGACCGGTGTTCAAGTTATTGAATATAATTTGCGACTGGGTGATCCTGAAACGCAGATCTTATTACCACAACTACAGAGTGATTTTTATCAAGTCATCGTCGACTTACTGCAACATCGGCAACCACACGCGCAGTGGCAAACGACGGCAACTTATCTTGGCGTCGTACTAGCTGCTCCCGGTTATCCGGGACCAACTGAAGCCGGTGTACCGGTTCCGACGGTTGCTGGTGCGGATTATGCTAGCGTTGCGGGTACCCCGGATCAATTGGTCAGTGCGGGTGGCCGGGTGATGATGGTTACCGCAAGTGCCCCGAGCTTGGTCGCAGCACAGCGGGCTGTTTATCAACAAATCGACCAACTCAGAGTCGGTGATCTAGTGTACCGAACTGATATTGGCGTTAAGGGGATGACAGCGTCCCACGATTAGCGCTTGACATTCGGTGAGCACCATTCTATGCTGGAAACATTACTTAAATTCGTCATAAAAGAATAATGGTTGGTGTTGGCAGTTAAAGGCTGACCCAAACGTTGAAATCGTCCTTTTTAAGCAGTAGGGGACGATTTTTATATTGGCAGAATGCAATTAATTTGGAGGCTAAACGGGCATGGAATTTGGCACATTGATGATGATGGTTAGGCACCGTGTACATGGTTGGCAAATGGCAATGCGGTCTCAAAAAGGGTTGCATCGGGGCACAACAACGCTGAATATTAATGCGGCGGGACTTAAACGGATGGAGGACGTTGCTTTTATGCATCATATTCGGAAACCGGTTGATAAGCCGCATAATCTAAATTGGTGGCACTTTAACTTTTTCTGGGGGCTACAAGGCATCACCCAATCCGGGATAGGTTCGGTACCGGCGCTCGCGTTGACCGGTAAAATCAGTGGCTTCAACCATCCTGCCGTTGCGCATTTTGAATTCATGCGCAATCAAATCAGTGGTGGAACTGTGGATAAACAAATCTTGCCCGCTCCCGAGCTGTGCTTGGCAGAACTCAAACGGCCCGATAATGCGCGCGCACTTAATCGAGTCTATCAATCAGATACGGAAATGGTGCATGACTTGGCCGCAGCCTACCACCAGATCATGAGTGACTTGTATCGAGTTGGTGCGCGGACGATTCAGCTGAATCGCCAGGGCCTCGGCAGTCAGCAAGGGCGATCAATTACTGAACTTGGCACACAGGTAAGTCGTGAGGCCGTTCGTGATTTACCTGCCGATCTCTGCGTTCAGTGGCACGTGACACATGGGACCTGTTACTCAGCGTAGTCTGGGCAGCTCCATTTGCATAGCTAAGAAAACGATCAAAAGGGATTAATATTAAAACGTGCACTTACCTGAGTCAGTTATCACTCAGGTAAGTGCACGTTTTTAGTTGGGCTGGTTGCAAGTTCTCGCACCAGTAGACCCGTTATCGATTATTGAAAGCGTTAATAGCGACACCGTTTTACTTTTTACCCTGCAATGACTGTCGCTTCGGGCTGACCCACGTTCCGGAGCCAAAGCCCAGAATGGTTTTGAGTGCAGGAATAAACGTTGCAACGACGGTGATAGGATTGATCATCCAGTAAAATAACATGTAGAGTGGGGCGAAGAACCAGTACTTTAGTTTCGCACCATGATGGTCCAACAGGAGTGCCGCTAACAGTTGCATGAACCCGGCCAATAGTTCAAAACTAACAAAGACAAATGACAACATCAAGCCGTGGTAGACTCGTTCAAAATTGCCGGTTATCAGGAAGGAACCCATCAGAATCAAAAACATCAAGGAAGTGATGACGAAGAAAAAGGACCAGATGATTGACAACGTCGAATCGACGAACATTGATAGTTGATAGCGATGAACGATTGGGTGGAAAATGAATTTCTTAATGTTCGTTAACCACACTTCCGTGCCACCCTGTGCCCAACGTTTGCGTTGATGATAAAGGTCTCGGATTGTGGTGGGGACGTTCATATGGAAGACGATGTTAGGGGCAAACCGCGGGACGGCGCCCACCATTTGGTGATCCCAGGCAATACTGATATCTTCCGTCGCGCGATTTTGTCGAAAGCCACCAACGTCAATTAGAAATTGTTTGCGGTAGAGGGTATTTGCCCCGCTATACGCGTACATAGAGTCGTTGATGGAAGTTTGACTCCGCTTGATAACACCGACGATACTAGAGAATTCAACGGTTTGAGATTTACCTAAAAGCGACGTTCGATTTTGAACATCCATATTGGCGGTGACGGCGGATGTATTCATATCGCGGTCATGGATGAAGAAATTCATATACTTTATCAGGGCGTCCTTTTCTGGAATCGTATCAGCGTCGTTGCTGAGAATATACTCACCCTGGGCAAAGTACATGCCAATATTGAAGGCGTGGGCTTTGCCCTTGTTTTTCTCAATTTCAACGGTTCGTAGCCGTGGATAGACGGACTGCAACCGTTGAATAATGGCGGCCGTCTTGTCGGTCGAACCATCGTTCATGACTAGGACCTCGTAGTTCGTATAATTGAGCTGGGTAAATAAGTATGTGATGGTTTCTTCAATCATGACTTCTTCGTTGTGCGCCGGGATCATGATGGTAATCATTGGTTGCTGTTCAGCCGGAATGTACTGCCAGTCATCATCACGCTTATTGGTCTTGATAAAGCGGTAGGATAGCGCGCCGGCGAACCAGAAAAAAGAGCCAACGATGGGGTAGAGGCATAAAATCAGGAGTGCGATGTTGATTACCGATTTAAATAAGGTTGCGGCGAATATGTGGTCAATAAAAATATTTGTCATGGCGCCCCCTGGTTAATCGTTAATATCGTCTAAATTATTTTGTTGATAAAGTTGCTGAATCTGATTAGTATCGAGATTTTGTTCTGGCTTGACCCGGTAGTGGCGGGTATGTTCACGAAATTCGGCATTGCCGAAACGGTCCGCCATGAACTGAGCGAGCAGTTGCTGCCGTTTTTTCTGATTAATGGGATTAAAGGTTGGCCACTGTTCAACGACACGTTCACGCTTACGATTCTGTATAATGGTCATGGTCACTGCAAAAAGGGATGCGAGTGCAAAGCAAAAGGCCAGTAAGATACCGATGAACTTAAATTCGAAAAGACCTTCATGGTAGTGCCAGAAACGCGGAATGTGTGGATTATAACTTGACCAAATGGAAAGGACTGTCACGGTGATGGGCACAATCACTGCGAGCCAACCCACGATACCAACGATCGTTTGGCGAATCTTGAGTCCCCAATGGCCAGTGTCAAAGTACGCATCAGAGTATAGTTGTTGCCGATTAACATCATCAGTGGTTGGTTTAGGCATCGTGGTTCTCCTTTGTGGTTGATTGCTGGGGATTGATTGGATGGCCGAATAAGTAGCCTTGGCGAATGCTGATTTGCAGTTGCTCGGCGAGCTGTTCATCGGCCTCATTTTCGATTCCCATTAGAATTAGATCAATATTGTTTTCCTTAGAGAGCTGATTCCAGAATTGGAGGTTCAGGTCCAGCCAGACGGATGGGTCTTCCTTGCGAAATGAGCGCATTGAGCATTTGAGCGTGTCGATATCTTTTAAAAGCCACTGAATGTTTTTAAGATTGGCTAGACTTGCACCGACGTTATCGATTCCAAACTGCATGCCGTAACCGCGGGCTTCACGAATTCGCCGCCGAAATAGGCGTTTATTGATACGACGTGGTTGGTATTGAGGTGTGTACTCAATTGCCAAGTGCATCGGTTCGATGTTCGCAATTGCCCAGCGAACAAAATAACGGAATTCGGGACTGATGATTTGTTCGTATTCTAAATTGATTGATAACGTAATCGCTTCATCAGGTAGCGCCTTAAAGGTATCTTCAAGCAGGAAGATCACCCGCTGAAGTGGAAGTGAGTCAAGTTGTGGTGGTAATGACCACGAACCATCAGTATTTTGTTGACGCAGGAGACATTCATAGCCGGTAGTGCGGCCACGAAAATCGACTTGTTTTTGAATAAAGTAGCGTAGATTAAAATCATCATTTTCAAGGTAATTGTTGGAACGTTTGCGGGAGTACCAATAATAAGTACCAATCGTCAGGATGAAGATGACCGCAATTGAGCCTGTCAACCACAGTAATCCTATTTCTAATTGTGCTAGACTCATCTAATATAATCTCCGTAAGAAAAACTTATGGTAACAGGAAAGACGACTAACCGTCGTAGTTGACAGTGTCAAACATTTTGACATTATAGGCCTAATTTTGCACAGTTTCAACAAAAATTATCTCTTGATAAATAGAAATGATTTTTGATTAACGTTAATCAGTCCTGTCTTATGAACGAATCACGCAACCGCACATCAACACTGTTTAGCCAACTAAACCACCAGTGATTGACGGGGTTTTAGTGGTCGCTTATAATCGATAATGACTTTGACGGATAATTTAATAAGTATAGAAGAGGGTTATCATAAAATGAAAATTGTTTTAACGGGTTCAATCGGTCGTATTAACCAGACCTTGGTACCTAAGCTGACCCATGCTGGTCATGAAGTGACGGTCATCAGTCATCAAGCAACTCGCAGTAGTTTGATAAAGGTTTTTCGCGCAACCCCTGCCATTGGTCGACTTGATGACGAAGCGTTTTTGACCAAGACGTTCATGGGCGCTGACGTGGTATACCTCATGGTAACTGGTATAGCGGCGAGTGATGATCTTTATACCGCTGCCAAACGACAAGCGGACATCTATGCCGCCGCGATCAAGGCAGCCGGCGTAAAACGAGTGGTGAATCTGAGTAGCGTGGGGGCCGACTTGGGACCAGAAGTCGGTGCACTTTACATGTATCATATTATCGAACAAACGTTAACAACCGCTTTACCAGACGTGGACTTAACGTTTATCCGCCCAACGGCAATGTACTATAATTTACTGAGCAGTGTGCCAACCGTTAAAAAGAGTCATCGAATCTACACAAATGCCAATTTGGCTGTTAAGAACGTGTGGGTTGCGCCGGTCGACGTTACAACTGTACTGATTAAGGCGCTGACCGAACCGACACCGGGGCAAACGGTGACATATGTTGCGAGTGATGAGAAAACTTATTTGGAAGTTGCTTCCGCACTGTCACAGGCTCTTAAAATGCCGGATTTGCGCGTTTCACAAGTGCCTGATGAGGTCATGCAAGATCATTTAGTGACTGCCGGAACCCCGGTCGCATTTGCACGGGAATATGTTAAAACGGTCGCTTACCAGCGTGACCACGATTTTTACGCGGATTATCGAGCACATCAACCTCGATTAGGCGATGTTAAACTTGCTGACTTTGCCCAAGTCTACGCTGAAGATTACCATAATCAACAAGTTCTTAAACACTAGTAGGCGTTAGATGCAGCCGTGCCTACTAAAAAACACCCCTGAGTTAAAGACTCAGGGGTGTTTTAGACTGCCATCATTGCTTAGCGAACCATCAGTTCTAAGCGACAAATGCAAAGTAGAGAATGAAGACGACCATCATCGTCCACATGAGGGCGTTTACTTCACGCCAACGGCCTTTGACCGTCATGGTGATTGGGTAGAAGATAAAGCCAACGGCCAAACCTTCTGAGATACTGTAAGTTAGTAGCATCATAATCATGGTGAAAAAGGCTGGGACGGCGATTTCAAACTTGGTCCAATCAATATATTGAACGTTTGATAACATTAAAATACCAACGATAATCAGGGCTGAAGCGGTCACCGCGGACGTAATCACCGTCAAAATTGGAGAGAAAAAGGCGGCGATGGCAAACAAGAGGGCAACGAAGACGGAAGATAACCCAGTACGGGCCCCCACGGCAACGCCGGAAGTCGATTCAACATAAGCCGTTGTCGGTGACGTGCCAAAGACTGCTCCTAAAGTTGTGGCGAGTGCACCACTAAAGAGCGCTTTACCAACGCCTTTGACTTCGCCGGATTCTTTGTCCACCATGCCGGCTTCGGTTGCCACCCCAACCAAGGTTCCCGACGTATCGAAAAGGCCAATGATGAAGAACGTCAGGATGACAATGATCATTTGAAACGAATTAATATTACCAAGGTGTGTCACGGCTTGACCAAAAATCGGTTGAACGCTCGGAACCCCACTGATAATCCCAGTTGGTAGGGGAATAATCCCGAAGATCATTCCGACTGCGGCGGTGATGAACATGCCCCAGAAAATACCACCAGTTACATTAGCGGTGACTAGCATGATGCCGACGATAATCCCGAAAATCGCCAACAAAACGGTGGGACTGTGCAAGTTACCCAGGGCGACCGCGTTGGACTTATTCGCAACGATAATCCCAGAGGTTTGTAGTCCTGAAAAAGCAATGAACAAGCCAATTCCGGCAGATACGGCGTATTTTAGCGCACTTGGAATCAAGTTGATCAGTTTATCGCGTAACTTGGAGAGCGTTAGTAGGATGAAAAGAATTCCGGCAACAAAGACTCCCGCCAAAGCGGTTTGCCAAGGAATGTGCCATTCCTGGACAACTGTATAAGTAAAGAAGGCATTCAGCCCCATCCCCGGTGCTAATGCTACGGGAAAGTTGGCAACTAGCCCCATCAAGAGACAACCAACGATGGCCGCTAAAATCGTTGCGGTGAAGACGGCGGTCTTACTCATACCAGTACTTCCCAATAGTTCGGGATTTACGGCTAAAATATATGACATGGCTAAAAAGGTCGTCAGACCACCAATCAACTCGCGGCGGACTGAAGTGCGGTTTTCACGCAAATGAAATAATTGTTCTAGAATAATGACCCACTCCTAAAATTAATAAAAAACTAACAATTCAACAATTGTCTAGTATAACATACTGATTTTTAGGGTAACAGGGGATTAATCAGTTTATTGCCTCACGATGGCTTGTTTTTGGAATGGACCAGGTTTAGATGACTCTTCGGCAGCATGGGCAAGTTTTATGCCAAGTCGAAAGAAAGTTACTTTAAAAAAAGTCTTCATCGGTACGACGCTTGACATTCAGCAAAAAATGGCAGTATAAAGCAATCAATAGAATGAGAGCGGCTATTAAGTAGCAGAACAAAAAAAACAGCGGTTCACTGCCAGATTAGGACTGTGAACCGCTGCTTTTAAGCGTCATAATTAAGGTTGTTCTGTTTCATTGAGACCGACTGATTCATCATCAACCGTGTTTTCGGCTGCGTGGCGGTTGAAGAGTAAGTTAAGGCCAACTGCGGCTACACTACCAACGACCACCCCGTTGCTCAACATGATTTGAAGTGCACCAGGTAAGAATTGGAAGATATTGGTTTGCACCGTGACGCCCAAACCAAGACCAATCGAAACGGCTGCCACGAGTAAATTATTGTTATTGCGGAAATCGACTTGAGCTAACATTCGAATCCCTTGAATGCCAACGATCCCGAACATGACGACCATGGCGCCACCAAGTACTGGGTCGGGGATAATCGTCGCTAGCGCACCAATCTTAGGCAGTAGGCCCAATACAACTAAGAACGCAGCGGAAAAGTAAATTGGCTTTCGCGTCTTGACACCAGATAATTGAACGACGCCGACATTTTCAGAAAACGTTGAATAGGGGAAGGTACTGAACAAGCCACCGAGGATGACGGCAATTCCTTCTGCCCGGTAACCACGTTTTAAATCGTCGCCTTCAATTTTACGACCGGTAATGTCGCCAAGGGCAAAGAAGACCCCGGTCGATTCAACCATCGTTGTTAAGGAGACGAGGATCATGGTCAAAATGGATGACCATTCAAAGTGCGGGGTCCCAAAGTAAAAGAGGGTCGGTAAATGGAACCAGCTAGCTTCAGCGACGGGTTTTAAAGAAACCATCCCCATTGCCCCGGCAATCAAAGTCCCAACTAAAATACCAATCAGAATCGAAACGGATTTCATGAAGCCACGTGCAAACACGCTAATTAATAAAATAATTGCGATGGTGAGAAAACCAATGCCAAGTGCTTGCAAGTTACCGAAATCCTTGGCACTGGTGTCGCCGCCACCAAGATTTTGGAAGGCGACCGGAATCAGCGTGAATCCAATAATCGTGATTAGCGATCCCGTAACGACTGGTGGAAAGAGGTTCTTGATCTTTGAAAATAAGCCGGCAATCAGAAAAATAAAAATACCAGCACCAATGATTGAGCCATACATGGTCCCCAGCCCATATGTTTTACCGATTTGAATCAACGGATTGACGGCTTGAACGGCACAGCCAAGCACGACGGGAAGCCCGATTCCTGTTAGTGGTGTACGTTTTAATTGTAGGAACGTTGCGATCCCACACATGAAAATGTCGATTGAGACTAGGTAAGTTAATTGTTCTTGGCTGAAATGCAAGGCCGCGCCAATCAATAATGGCACGAGCACATCACCCGAATACATAGCTAACAGATGTTGAAACCCTAAAATGGCCGCCTTAACATTGGTAATTTTAGGTGCTGCGGATACTTCCTTCAAATCAATCTTCCTCTCTCGATTAAGCTGATTTGCCTATAAAAAAAGTCACCCCGGCAAACGGGATGACCTCGTTTGCTTATAGTCCAACCTTTACGGGGTTGGGTAGAAACTCGTCAACCATATCATGACATTATATAGGCAATTACCACTTATTTGAATGAGACTTATTCTAGCACAGATGAAAACCGAATACAAATGTAGCCGAATAAATTAATGTTCGTGAAAACGATATTTTTTTGGAAGATGAAAATGAAAGCGTTCACTTTTGTGATTGTTGATTATGCCAAAGTAGCACTGCCATTTCTAGTGTTTGGGTCTGTTCAGGATCGTCCAAGTTCAACGTTAGCATTTTTTCGATCTTTTTAAGGCGGTAAATCACCGTATTGCGGTGAATATCTAGGTGGCCGGCCACTTCGGCAATGTTTTGATGGTAATAAAAATAGCCATACAGGGTCGTGAGTAGATTAAGTTGTTCATTCGCACTGACACCACTGACGAGTCCACCTAAGACCCGTTCGACAAACGATCGCGCTTCATTTTGTGGAATCAGTGAAATTAGTTCCTTGACGTACTTGGGCCGATAGATCGTGACTGCGTGGGGACTGTTTTTGCTGAGTGCCAAGGCTTCTGCCGCTTCATTATAGGTTGTTGCGAGTTCGGTTAGTGGTAGAGTCGAATAACTGTAACCAGCAATCAAACGCGCCTGTCTGTCCAACTTTGGCTGAATAAATTGAACGAGGGCGGTCAGGAAGTGCTGGGCATTTTGCTGGTCATTGATTAATAAGACCAATTGCTGCTTTAATGAAAAAACAATGACGGATGCTTGGTATTCTTTAATAAACCACAGTGTCAGTTGCTGAACCTGTTCCAAGAGATGGTTACTTAAGAGGGCCTGGTGATTAGTCGTGACTAAAATGGTGGCGCAGTGGAACTTCGTACTCGGATCAATATTGCGGGCTTTCAGAGTCTTATTCACGAGGTCGTTTGAAATACCGCCATCCATTACGTTTAAGTAGAAACCACTTTGGTTGCGGAATGCGGATTCGTTTAACATGTCCACCCGACCATTGACGAAACTCAAGGTGTTTAAGACGACTTGCGTCAGCATCTGATCAGTTGAGTTGGCCGGGTCCAAGTCGACGACGCCTACAAAGGCCTTATTTTCCTTATAAGCCGAAAATAGTGGCATGATGGTCAGGTCATTTGCTTGGTAAGGGAGAATGACGCGGGTATTGAGGTTGAAATAGTCGATATCGGTTTGATTGCGTAAAAAATCAGTCAAGGTATTGCGGGTCATCGGTAAATCTTGGGAAGCACTGACCACCCGAAAATGACTATCCATTAAGAAGAGAGGATGATGAATTAGCTCGCTACATTTATTCAAGACCGTGGTGTTCGTTGGGTCTTTGAGCAACAAATCCGCTAGTGTTTGGTTTGCCTTGACGATGCGACTGAGCTCATTAGTTTGTGACTTTAAGATGATGCTCAGCATTTTGCGCATGGTTTCAGAAATCAACTCATCACCGGGCGTAATAATGATTGGAAAAGCGAGTTCGTTCGCTAATTCAATCACTTTTTTTGGTAAATGGTCAACGTAACGATGATCCTTAAATCCGAGACCAGCACAGTTGGCATTGTGCATCGCCTTGATCAAAGTTAGTGGGTCGGTGGTTGTATTGACGAAGGGATAGCCGTTCGTAATCAAAAACTGACCATTAGCAAGGTAGTCAGCAATGTCAGGTGACTCGATCATTCCGATATTACTAATTTCGCGTTTGAGACCGCGTTCACCCGCAATTACCCGCATATGTTGCATTGATGGTGTTTGTAATAGTGTTTGTAAACGCATGGTAAGTCCCCCTAAAATTAGTTATCTTTAACAAGTAGTATACCGATAATTTGGCAGTTTGACTATAATTAAATGAAAAATAGATTAAAAACAAATGAAGTGCCGAACCAGTGTTATGGGTTAAGGAATTTAAGTGTTGGAAAGGTTTATCCTCATTTGAGCGCAGGAGTAGCCGGCGCAGGACTGCTGAAGAAAGTTTTGTTTAGTGTAAATTCACCTGGTTAGGGCGTTGGATGCCGATATACAGAAACGGGATTCGCTCGGGTTGAGACTTCCAGCTAGCTAAGTGAAAGTTCACCCCTCAACGTCGCCGTTGAGATAATCTTCAGTTTCAACCCGTCTGAACTTCACCGGCTTCCAGTGCTGAGTATTGTCAGCA
Source organism: Lactiplantibacillus sp. 3062 (assembly GCF_055413545.1). Lineage (NCBI taxonomy): Bacteria > Bacillati > Bacillota > Bacilli > Lactobacillales > Lactobacillaceae > Lactiplantibacillus > Lactiplantibacillus sp. 3062. The sequence goes on along the minus strand of NZ_JBVAYE010000006.1, from coordinate 66,643 downwards.
ACGCCTTCCAGTCGAGGTGATGTTCAAGTGACGGGTGGACTTAACTTTTGCTGAGTTTGTTGTTGCTCATAAAGGGGAGATTTCGCATATAATGATATTTTGATAGACCATTTGTTGCTAAATTAGCACGTTAAGATTAAAACAGTCATTAAAGTGAATTGATGGTCCCCCAGCTTTAATTGAAGTTCTAATATCAACGGATTCAACGACCAATGGTACTAATATTAGGCGACCGCTCATCATTTATTCTTAGAGGCCGGAATAAGACGATTACGTGTCACGATTGGAAATCTATTGAACTCGCCAGGTTTCTCAATGATGCTTGTCAACATAAAGGGCAAATGGCCAAAGTCGTCAGATAATTAACGCGACTTAAGTTGATTAGTCCTTGACAGTTGTGGTGGAGTTCGTTACACTTAGTCCAATTAAACAAGCACCTTTAACTTAGTCCTGTGAGGCTAACAAGGGGAACGGTCATGTAGGGTCTCCCACGCTTTTCGCAGGAAAACAGGGTGACTCTTTTTTTACCCCGTGGATTAAGGTGAAATTACAGAAATGGAGCTGACAAACTAATGGCACGAGAAGTCGTTGATGCAATGACCATGCGCCGCGCGCTGACGCGGATCACTTATGAGATTATTGAGCAGAATAAGGGTGTTGGTAACCTGGTATTTATCGGTATCAAGACTCGTGGGATTTTTTTGGCCCAACGGTTAGCGCAACGATTGAAACAGTTGGAAGGCGTTGACGTGCCAGTTGGTTCGTTAGATATCACGTTATATCGGGATGATCATCATGCGGTTGATGTTGCCGGTCAAGCGAAGCTAAATGGTGCTGATATTCCGGTTGATATCAATGGCAAACACGTTATCTTGGTCGATGATGTCTTATTTACAGGCCGGACAGTTCGGGCTGCGCTAGATGCCTTGATGGACCATGGACGTCCCGCAAAGATTTCGTTAGCGGTCTTAGTCGATCGTGGACATCGTGAATTACCGATCCGGCCTGATTTTATTGGTAAAAATATTCCAACGGCCTTGGATGAACAAGTCAGTGTCGCCCTTGAAGAACACGACGGACATGATGGAATTAGTATTGAAAAATTAGAAGAATGATTTAATTGAATAAAACCATTTAATTGTTTCCAGAGAGGAACGAAACGGTTTGGTCATGCGTGACCACTTAATCGGAGTCTAGCCTCTTTGCAAACATTTTTGCGGAAGCTAGACTTTTTTTATATACAAAGGAGACGGCAATAGCCATGAAAACGAGTCAAAACCTAGTTAGTGTTGAACAATTTAGTAATCAGGACGTGATGGCCTACTTGAAGTTGGCCCAAGCTTTCAAGAATGGGAAAACGGTACAACTGTCACAGCCAACGTTTGCGATGAACTTATTTTTTGAGAATAGCACCCGCACACATACAAGTTTTGAGATGGCCGAACGACGATTAGGATTACAGGTGATTCCGTTTGACCCAAAGACTAGTTCCGTGACTAAGGGCGAAAGCTTGCTGGATACTTTGAAAACGATTGAAGCCATTGGCGTCAACTTGGCAGTGGTTCGGCATCCACGCGATCGTTATTATCAACCACTTCTCGACGCCGGGTTTGACATGAGTTTGATCAATGCTGGTGATGGTAGTGGGCAACATCCGTCACAATCGTTGTTGGATATGCTAACTATTTATGAAGAATTTGGTCATTTTGATGGTTTAAAGATAGCTATTGTGGGTGACTTGGCCCATTCACGTGTGGCCCGTTCCAATATGGCGTTACTGACGCAACTAGGAGCCCAGGTTTACTTTGGCGGCCCCAAAGAATGGTATGGCCGTGACTTTGAAGCATACGGCGAATATCAGACGATGGACCAGTTAGTCGCAACGATGGACGTCATGATGTTATTACGTGTCCAACACGAACGATTATCGCAAGTGAACAATCAGACCTTCGATGCGTCTGCCTACCATCAACAGTATGGTTTAACAGCTGGACGCGCCGCACGAATGCCCAAGCATGCGATTATCATGCATCCGGCCCCCGTTAATCGAGGTGTTGAGCTAGCGAGTGACTTAGTTGAAGCGCCGCAATCACGAATTTTTCAGCAGATGACGAATGGTGTTTATATTCGGATGGCAATGGTGGCGAGCGTCCTCGCTCATCAAGGATTAATTTCAGCAACTCAAGTGGAGGTTTAACGCATGACAACATTAATTAAGAATGCTCAAGTGTGGCAAGCAGGGCAGTTACAAACAACGGATATCCTGATTGCCGAGGGCCGAATTAAGGCGATCGGGCATCAACTGCACGATCAGTTTGGACCGGCGGATCACGTCATTTGTGCCGATCAGCACTTTGTTAGTCCGGGCTTTGTCGACGTACACGTCCATTTACGCGATCCTGGTCAAACAGCGAAGGAAACGATTGCGACCGGAACGTTAGCCGCGGCGCATGGCGGTTTCACAACGGTCGGAGCAATGCCTAATGTGGATCCGGTACCCGATACACCTGAGCGGGTCGCGACGATGGTGGCGCGTAATCAGCAGGAAGCACATGTTCACGTCGCACAATATGCCAGCATTACGACTGGGCGGACTAGTGAACAGCTCGTTGACTTTGCCGGCATCAAAGCTGCGGGGGCCTTTGCCGTCAGTAACGATGGTTCCGGTGTTCAAACGGCCGGAACCATGTTTGCAGCCATGCAAGGTGCTGCTAAAGTTGGGTTGCCATTAGCGGCACACGTTGAGGATGATTCGCTTTATCATCATGGCGTGATGAACGCGGGGCCCGTTGCTGATCGGCTAGGATTGCCTGGTATCAATAATGTTTCAGAAGCGGCCCAAGTGGCTCGTGATGTCATGTTGGCGGAAGCGAGTGGGGTTCACTACCATGTTTGTCACGTCTCAACGGCGGAAAGTTTACGCGTGATTCGCAATGCGAAAGCAGCTGGCATCAACGTGACTTGTGAAGTATCGCCCCATCATTTACTCCTTTGTGATGAAGATATTACGATGGATAACCCGATGTTAAAGATGAATCCACCGTTGCGTTCAGCCAAGGATCGCGCAGCGTTAGTTGCGGGATTGTTGGATGGCACGATCGACATGATTGCGACGGACCATGCGCCGCATACTGATGACGAAAAACAGGGCAGCATGAAGACGGCAGCCTTCGGGATTACTGGGATTGAGACTGCCTTTGCCACGCTATATACGGCGCTGGTCAAGACCCGGTTACTGACGCTCGGTCGTTTAATTGAACTGATGAGCACGCGTCCGGCTGAACTATTTGGCTTAAATACAGCCGGCCGGTTGGTAGTGGGGGCACCGGCTGATCTAACCATTATTGATTTAGATCATCAATATGAAATCGAAGCGGCCACCATGTTATCGAAGGGGCACAATTCCCCGTTTATCGGTTGGCCCGTTTATGGCAACGTCTTAATGACACTAGTTGACGGTAAGTTGGCATATGGAAAGGAAACGCAAGCATGAAACGATACTTAGTACTTGAAGATGGTACGATTTACCCCGGCACGGGGTTTGGTGCGACAACGGCCACGGTTGGTGAATTAGTCTTTAATACCGGCATGAGTGGTTATCAAGAGTCGATCACAGACCAGTCTTATAATGGCGAAATCTTGATGTTTACGTATCCTTTGATTGGAAATTACGGCATTAATCGGGATGACCATGAGTCAATCAAGCCAACTTGTAAGGGCGTTGTTGTTCACGAAGTTGCCCGACGAGCCAGTAATTGGCGTAATGCTCAGTCGTTGGACGATTATCTAAAACAGAATGCGATTCCTGGCATTATGGATATTGATACGCGGGCGGTTACTAAACATATCCGAACGAAGGGCGCGATGAAGGCCACCATCGTCGATAACGTCTTACCAGATACGGTTGACCGGCTCAAAGTCACGGAATTAAATCGGGCCGTTGTTGCCCAGAGCTCAACGAATAACGCCTATCCCAACCCAGCGACAGGCCCCAACGTGGTCGTCGTCGACTTTGGGTTGAAGCATTCGATTTTACGCGAATTAGCAAAGCGTCAATGCAACTTGACGGTGTTGCCGTACAATACCACGGCGAGTGAAATCATGGCTTTGAATCCGGATGGTGTGATGTTGACGAACGGCCCTGGTGATCCCAAAGATATTCCGGGAGCCTTAGAGATGATCAGAGAAGTGGAAAAACATGTGCCGCTATTTGGAATTTGTCTCGGACATCAACTTTTTGCGCTAGCAAACGGTGCGGACACGTTCAAGATGAAGTTCGGACATCGTGGGTTTAACCATCCCGTTCGTGAGATTGCAACTGGGCGGATTGATTTTACGTCGCAAAACCATGGTTACGCGGTGGATCGGGATTCATTAGCGCAGACTGACTTGTTAATCACCCATGAGGAGATTAATGATGGTACCGTGGAAGGCTTGCGGCATCGCGACTACGCGGCCTTTTCCGTGCAATATCATCCGGACGCAGCGCCGGGTCCTCACGATGCTGATCATATTTTTGACGAATTTATTGATTTGATGGCGGCTAATCAAGCAACCCAGAAAGGAAGCCAATTCAATGCCTAAACGGACAGATATTCATAAAATTATGGTAATTGGTTCAGGACCAATTATTATTGGTCAGGCCGCAGAATTTGATTATTCTGGGACACAAGCTTGCCTGGCATTAAAAGAACTCGATTATGAAGTGGTCTTGGTCAATTCTAACCCCGCAACGATTATGACGGACAAAGAAATTGCGGACCAGGTCTACTTGGAACCAATTACACTTGAATTTGTTTCACAGATTCTCCGCAAAGAACATCCGGATGCGATTTTGCCAACTTTAGGCGGCCAGCAGGGCTTGAATATGGCGATGGAATTATCTAAATCGGGTATTCTCGATGAGTTGCACATTGAACTGTTAGGAACGAAGCTCAGCGCAATTGATCAGGCGGAAGACCGGGAACAGTTTAAGGCACTGATGGAAGAATTGGGCGAACCCGTGCCAGCTTCTGGTATTGCGCGGACGGTTGACGAAGCGTTGGCTTTCGCTGAGCAAGCTGGTTATCCGGTCATCGTGCGACCAGCCTTTACGATGGGGGGGACTGGCGGTGGCATCGCCGAGACGCCCCAACAGTTACACGACATTACCGAAAATGGGTTGGCGTTATCACCAGTGACCCAAGTTCTGATCGAACAAAGTATTGCCGGGTACAAAGAAATTGAGTTTGAAGTTATGCGTGATGCTGCGGATAATGCGATGGTCGTCTGCAATATGGAAAATTTTGACCCCGTGGGGATTCATACCGGTGATTCAATCGTCTATGCACCTGTTCAAACGTTAGCAGATCGCGAAGTGCAATTATTACGGGATGCTGCTTTGAAGATTATTCGGGCGTTGAAGATTGAGGGGGGCTGTAACGTTCAGTTGGCCCTCGATCCTAATAGTTTTAATTACTATATTATTGAAGTAAATCCGCGGGTCAGTCGCTCATCAGCGTTAGCCTCCAAAGCGACTGGTTACCCAATTGCTAAGATGGCTGCCAAGATTGCAGTCGGCTTGCATTTGGATGAAATTAAAAATCCGGTGACGGGAACCACTTACGCTGAATTCGAGCCAGCGTTGGACTACGTGGTTTGCAAGATTCCTCGCTGGCCGTTTGATAAGTTCACCCATGCTGATCGTCGTTTGGGCACTCAGATGAAGGCGACCGGCGAAGTCATGGCGATTGGGCGCAATATTGAAGAAGCCACACTAAAGGCGGTCCGATCACTAGAAATTGGGGTGCACCACGTTGAAGAACCCGCTTTGCGTAGTGTTGACGATGATGTACTCAGCGATAAGCTCATTCATGCGCAGGATGATCGGTTATTCTACTTAACGGAAGCAATTCGCCGCGGTTACCCGATTGATGAATTAGCCGAACTCACCAAGATCAACGTGTTCTTCCTGGATAAACTATTACACATTATTGAAATCGAACAAGCCTTGCGTACCCATACGGATGACATAGAGACACTAACTGTCGCTAAACGCAATGGCTTCGCCGATCAAACGGTAGCTGACTATTGGCACGAAACAATCGATCAGGTTCGCGACTTCCGCTTAGCGCACAAACTAGCGCCCGTTTATAAGATGGTCGATACTTGTGCCGGTGAGTTTGCTTCGGAGACACCTTATTACTACGGCACTTATGAGTTTGAAAATGAGAGTATTGTCACGAAACGCCCATCCGTTTTAGTGTTAGGGTCAGGGCCGATTCGCATTGGGCAAGGGGTGGAATTCGACTATGCTACCGTTCACTCCGTTAAAGCCATCCAAAAAGCTGGCTATGAAGCGATTATCATGAATAGTAATCCGGAAACCGTCTCGACTGATTTCTCAGTATCAGACAAATTGTACTTCGAGCCACTGACGATTGAAGATGTCTTAAACGTGATCGAACTTGAAAAACCAGTGGGCGTGATTGTGCAATTTGGTGGTCAAACAGCGATTAACTTAGCGAAACCATTGGCTGACCATGGTATCAAAATCTTAGGGACGAGTGTGGCGGATGTCAACCGCGCGGAAGACCGTGACGAATTTGATAAGGTCATCAAAGCTTTAGCTATTCCACAACCGGCTGGTGATACGGCAAGTGATGAAGCAACCGCGCTAGCTATTGCGGATAAGTTGGGCTATCCCGTCCTTGTCCGGCCCAGTTATGTCCTTGGTGGCCGGGCGATGGAAATTGTCAAGAAGCGGACCGACTTAGACTATTACATGCATAACGCGGTCAAGGTGTCGCACGACCACCCCGTTTTAGTGGACAGTTATTTGGTCGGGAAGGAATGTGAAGTTGATGCCATTTGTGACGGTCAAACAGTCTTGATTCCGGGAATTATGGAACACATCGAACGGGCGGGTGTCCATTCTGGCGATTCGATGGCCGTTTATCCGCCACAGTCACTTTCGGCGGCGGTCCAAGCACAAATTGTGGATTATACTGAAAAATTAGCCATTGCGCTCAACTGTGTCGGGATGATGAACATTCAATTCGTAATCCACGACGACCAAGTTTATGTGATTGAAGTCAATCCGCGCGCGAGCCGGACGGTGCCATTCTTAAGCAAGGTCACGAACATTCCGATGGCTCAAGTTGCGACTCGGGCAATCCTTGGCCAGTCATTGGCTGAACAAGGTTATCAGACTGGCTTGGTCACACCGGGTCCCTTAGTACACGTCAAAGCGCCGGTCTTTTCATTTTCAAAGTTGAATCGTGTGGATAGTTTGTTGGGACCAGAAATGAAGTCAACGGGTGAAGTCATGGGCAGCGATGTCACGATGGCAAAGGCGCTTTACAAAGCCTTTGAAGCGGCTAAGCTACACGTGCCGAGCCATGGTAACGTACTTTTGACTGTCCGGGATGAAGACAAGCCAGAAACAGTGGCGTTAGCCAAGCGGTTCCATGCGTTGGGTTACCAATTGCTAGCGACTCGGGGAACGGCGACTGCTCTGACCACACACGGGTTACCCGTTACGACCGTCGACAAGATCGATAGTGGCGAGCATGATTTACTGCATCGCATGGAAGCTGGCGAAATTCAAGTCGTCATTAATACGGTTTCGGATGAAGAACAGGCTGAAAATGATGGTACCCTGATTCGAAACACGTCAATTATGCACGGTATTCCGTTGTTTACGGCCTTAGATACGGTCGCGGCAATTTTGCAAGTACGAGAATCACAATCATTTGTAACGCAGGCGCTCTAAATCAGGACACCCGCCGATAAGCTTGATCATAGGAGGAAAACGATGGGACGATTAACAGTAAATTTAGCCGGTGTCACGTTCAAAAATCCGGTTATGCCGGCTAGTGGTACGGCGGCATATGGTCAACAGATGGCTCAACAGTTAGACCTGAGTGCGCTGGGGGGCTTGGTCATCAAGTCGACCACCGCCGAACCGAAAGCGGGCAACCCACGACCAACGACCGCGGAAACAACCGCGGGGTGGCTCAATGCAATTGGACTCAAGAATCCCGGAATTGACAATGTGCTGGCCGATAAATTACCGTGGTTAGCGACTCATTATCCAGATTTACCGATTATTGGGAGTGTCGCGGGGGCGAGCTTTGATGAATACGTGGCAGTCGCACGAAAACTGGCGTCGGCACCTAACGTCAAATTATTGGAAATCAATATTTCATGTCCAAACGTCGACCATGGCGGCCTAGCATTTGGAACTGATCCAGCGACGGTAACGGCGTTGACTAAGGCGATTGTTGCCGCGGTCGATAAACCAGTTTTCATGAAGCTGACCCCGAATGTCACTGATATTGTCCCAATTGCACTCGCTGCCGAAGCTGGTGGAGCGGCTGGACTGACGATGATTAACACGTTAACGGGTATGGGCATCGATTTAGCCACGCGCCAACCGATCTTAGCGCATGGTACGGGCGGTTTATCTGGAAAAGCCATTCATCCACTTGCTGTTCGGATGATCCATGACGTGCGTCAACATACCAAGTTGCCGATTATTGGCGTTGGTGGCGTGTTCACGCCGGCTGATGTGTTGGAATTTTACCTGGCTGGTGCAAATGCTGTTCAAGTTGGGGCCGCAACGTATGGTCACCCGACTGCTTGTACAGACATTATTGCTGGATTACCGGCGGCGATGGATCAGTACGGGATCACCAGCTTGCAAGCGTTGATCCAGGAGGTTCAAGGATGAAGCGACCAATTATCATTGCGTTAGATTTTCCCACCGCCGAACGGGCCTTAGCTTTTTTAGACCAATTTCCGGCTGATTTACATGTCACTGTCAAAATCGGCATGGAGTTATTTTATGCAGCGGGACCGAGTATTGTGACGGACGTGCAAGCTCGCGGCCATGCGGTTTTCTTAGATTTGAAACTACATGATATTCCCAATACCGTCGAATCCGCAATGCGGGTGATCGGGCGGTTAGGGGTAACCTATACAACGGTTCATGCTGCGGGTGGGCACGTGATGCTTTCAGCCGCCAAACGAGGATTGGTCGCGGGTGCAATGGCCGCTGGAGTCACTGCCCCCAAGTTATTAGCGATTACGCAGTTAACTTCGACTAATCAAGCTATTTTGAATCAGGACCAGCAAATCATGGGAACGGTTCGGGCGAGTGTCGTGCATTATGCCAAACTAGCACGGGCGAGTGACTGTGATGGCGTCATTTGTTCCGCCCAAGAAGTTCAGGCGATTCATACGGCCGTCGGTGCTGATTTTCTCGGAATTACGCCGGGAATTCGGCCAGCGTCGGCGCAGTCAGATGACCAGCAACGGGTGATGACACCGGCTGCCGCTGCTAAGGCTGGGAGCAACGGTCTCGTCATCGGGCGGCCAATTACGCAGGCTGCAGAACCAGTTCAAGCTTACCGAGATATTATGACAGAATGGAGTAACTAATATGAGTGAAATTGCAGCAACTATCGCCACTGATTTGTTGACGATTAAAGCCGTTACACTACGACCAAACGACCCGTTCACCTGGGCCAGTGGCATTAAAAGTCCAATTTATACGGACAATCGGCTGACGATTTCTTATCCGGCGGTCCGTCAGCATATCGCGCACGGAATCGCTGCCATCATCAAGCGTGAATACCCGGCGACCGAAGTGATTGCGGGGGTCGCAACGGCTGGCATTCCCCATGCAGCCTGGGTGGCGGAATTGTTAAATCTACCATTGATCTACGTTCGTGCTAAACCCAAGGATCACGGTGCTGGCCGCCAAATCGAAGGGGTGTTAAAGCCCGGTCAAAAAGTTGTCATGCTGGATGATCTGATTTCGACGGGTGGCAGTGTGTTACAGGCGGCCAAAGCCGTTCAAGCAGCAGGTGGCGATATTCAGGCTGTTGGGGCAATCTTCAGTTATGCCTTGGATGCGGCAACGCAAAACTTTGCTGCTGCGTCATTACCGCTGTTCAGTTTGTCCAACTATCCTGAACTAATCAAAGTTGCTCGCCAAGCAGATTACATTGATGACGAGGAATTAGCTTCGCTGCATACGTGGCGTCAGGACCCAGAACACTGGGGAGTGACTGATTAGGATTACTCGCCATAAATGGCTGGCATATTTAAAATAGTCATGAAAATTAAGCTGGATTATCCAGACGATTTTCATGACTATTTTAGTTACCGGCTCGTGCTAATATTAACCTGTGACAGATTGTTAAGACAAGATAAAGAAATGAGGGAATATTCGATGTTAGCAATTTTAGTTGGCTTAGCAATCGGGATTGGGTTACCAATGCAAACGAGTATTAATTCGCGATTGCGCAATTCAGTGGGATCTCCATTTGGTGCCTCCCTAATATCTTTTGCTGTGGGGACGTTGTTTTTGGCGATAATGACACTAATTGATGTCCATACTTTAGGATTTTCGACGACGTTATTTACGAGTCAACCGGTTTGGATTTGGCTGGGTGGGCTGTTGGGGGTCGTCTACTTAACTGGCAATATCTTGTTGTTTCCGAAGCTGGGTAGTGTTCAAACCGTTATTATGCCCGTGCTTGGTCAAATTTTGGCCGGGCTATTGATTGATAATTTTGGTTGGTTCGACTCACCCCAAAGTACATTGACGATGACCCGATTTTTGGGTGCAATTTTAGTCTTGGCGGGAGTCATCATCACCGTTGCGGCTCAGGGGTGGCTCGAACAGCGGCATAATCGAATCACTGAAACAGCGGAAAAAGATACAGCTACTGACACTGACACTGACCAAAGTGGCCTTGGAATTTGGCGTGCACTAGGTGTGGTTGCCGGAATGCTCAGTGCGATGCAAACTGCGGTCAATGGGCACCTAGGTCGGGTGCTTGGCTCCACAGTGCACGCGGCATTTGTTTCTTTTTTAGTTGGTACTCTGGGGCTGATCGTCATCGTGTTAGTCTTGCGACCTCAATTCAAATTGATTAGGCCAACTAAGACGCCTAATCCTTGGTGGATGTGGATTGGTGGCATGATTGGCGCGCTGTATGTTTTGGGTAATGTTTACTTGGTTCCGGTCGTTGGCACTGGTTTAGCGGTCGTCATTGTTTTAGTCGGACTGATGGCCGGTAGTTTAATGATTGACCAATTTGGCTGGTTTGCTTCAAAAAAGAACCCAATTTCGGGGGTCCAGTTGATGGGCTTGCTCGTCATGATTGTGGGGGTTGTGCTAATTCGCGTCTTTTAAGCACTCTGAGGATTGGCGAGTGTCACCGGGTGATCGGTAAGGTGTTTTGAGGTCGAGACTTGCAGCCGGATGAATAAGCGACCGTGCGAGTTGACCACATTAAGCCGTGACCACGTTCGTTAAAGCTTCTAAAATTTCAAATCAGGATGACAAAACGGTACTGGATGCCGGGCACGATAAGCCATTATAAATCCGACGCACATCTGGCAGCAGTGGCCGTCAACGTTGAGAATTAAGACGTGCAGCACACGGGTCGCCTGGCTGAATAACGTGGTATTTAATGGACGCGATAATAAACATCTAACTTACGGGTTAGGTGTTTTTTTAGCCGGTTAAATATGCGATAATGAGACTAACTTAATGAGAACATTTGTTCAGTTCAGAGGAGGAATTAGTGGTGAGCTTACAATTTGTATTGGGACCAGCCAAGATGGACCATCGCCGTACCATGGTGGCGCAGTTAGTGGCAACTTTGATGGCTAAGCCACAAGATCAGTTTTTTTATTTGGTACCGAACCATATTAAGTTCGATACTGAAGTTGACGTGTTGAACCGCTTGGCACAGGCATTTGGGCAACCAGATTTGTATGCCCAGACTCAGGTTCAGGTCTTTTCATTTACCCGTCTTGCTTGGTACTTGATGAAGAATGAAGCAGCTTATCAAGTACCACGACTCTCCGCTGCTGGGATTGACATGCTATTATATCGCATTCTACAACGACATGCCGATGAGCTGCGATTGTTTGGTGGTGAAATCTCGCAAACGGGTTTTGTGACTCAACTAGCTCGTGAAATTAATGAGTTACAGACCGCTAATTTGCAACCAGAAGATGTGGTTCAATTGGCAGCGAATGCTCAGGCGGGTGACTTGCAGGCTAAGCTACATGATCTGGCGATCGTTTACAAAGACTTCGTGGCGGCGACTGCAGATAAGTATCTTAAGCCCGCTGATATTCTCGTTCAATTGAATGCTTACTTACGGCGTCAAGACTTGCACGGAACGCACGTTTATGTGGAACTCGCTGGCTTTGCCCAATTACCGGCCCAGGAACAGGGAATCGTCACGACTATGCTGGAACAGGGCGCGGACGTGACAATCAGTTTGATGCTCGATCACAAAGTCGTTGACCGGGCGCCAGAAAATGGCACGCTGTTTTATCAATCTGGTCGGCTTTATTATCGGCTTTATCAGTATGCCCGTATTCGTCAGATTCCGGTTAGCCAAGATATTTATGCTGAAACGCCGCGCGTGGCTCCCGGCTTAGTGGCTCTCGATGATTTTTGGCGTGGTCAGCCCCAAGCGGCTACCGGTTACGAGGAGCCGAATACGAATGTGCATTTATTCCGGACCGATAGTCGACAGACCGAATTGGCACAAGTTGGCCGCATGATTCGGGCAATGGTCGCGAAAAAACATGCCGATCCCGCCGACGATTATCATTATCGGGACTTCTTGATCATGACACGGCACTTAGATGCCTACCAAACGATGTTAGCGCCGACTTTTCATGAATTAGAAATACCATACTTTGTTGATTTACAGCGTTCAATGGCCGACCATCCGTTAGTTGAGTTGATTAACGCGTTGTTTGATATCGACGCACAGCAGTATCAATATCGTGATGTTATGCGAGTGTTGAAAACCGAGCTGTTGATGCCAAATATCAATGGGCAACCGATGGATCGGCAAGCCTACCGCCAAGCAGTAGATCTGACCGAAAACTTTATCCTTAAAAGTGGTTATCACGGCCAGCGGTGGGTACAAAGGGAAGATTGGCAATACTTTCAATTAACCGAGGGTGATGCCGGGGTCGAGACGGACCAAAATGCTGAAATTTCGCGACAAATCAACTTGATTCATCACTTTGTTGCTGAAACGTTACCACCGTTTTTTAAAAAAATGCGGCAAGCACCGGATGGCAAAGCGGCCGTGACATTGCTGGTCAACTTTTTGACAAGCCAGGGCGTTACGGACCAGCTATTAGCTTGGCGTGATCAAGCCTTGGATCGCCAAGATGTCCGGGCAGCTGCCGAGCCTGAGCAGACCTGGCAAACTTTCTGTGGGATGCTAGATGAATACGTGACGATTTTAGGTGCAGAGCCATTTGAAATTACGGACTTTTTGGCACTATTACAAGCGGGCTTTGAAGGTGCTAGTTACTCGCAAATTCCGTCGACGTTGGACCAGGTGTTAATTTCAGAGAGCGGAATGGTTCAAAGTCAGGACCATAAAGTTGTCTTCATGGTTGGGGCAACCGATTTAGTGATGCCTGACCGGATTATGACGAACAACTTATTGAGTGATGTGGATAAAGAAAATTTGCAACCAACGCTCAGTTCGTTAGATGGTGACCACTATTTAAATGATTCAGCTGTCGTTCAGCTCGGTGATGAAAGTTGTCTGAATTATTTGGCCTTTTTAAGTGCCCGTCGACACTTGTTTTTCAGCGCCCCGTTAAAAGATGATCAAGAAACAGATTTAAATTGGTCCAACTATGTGCGGCGAATTCAACGCCAGTTCAATTTGCGAGAACATACTTATCTTGGGACGCCTGATCCGACTAATGCCGATGCGCGGCCATTTGTTGGGACTAAGCGCCGGACGATTAGTCATGTGATTCAGGTTTACCGCGATGTGTTAACGACGAATACTGACCGTAATCGTGTTGGCGCACCATTACAACCTGCTCCGGTGTGGGTGTGGTTACGGCAACAATTGACGCGTGACCCCCAATTCGGTGAGCTAGCACGTCAATTGATGGCTGGATTAAGCTATCGCAATCAACCTGTCAAGCTGACACCAGCCAGCGTTGAGGCTTTGTATGGGCATCAAATTTATACGTCAATTTCAAAACTAGAAGAATTTTATCGTAATCAGTACGCTTATTTCTTGAAATATGGGCTCAAACTGCGTGAGCGTGATGTGTTCGAGTTATCAGCTGCTAGTACTGGGGAGTTTTTCCACGCTGTCTTAGATGGGCTCATCAAGGCGTTACGGTCTGATCAAATCCCATTGGCCCAAGCCAGTGATCAGCAGTTAGGACAGTATTTAGAGACTGTGACCCGTCAAATCTTAGATCAACCACAGTTTACAATTTTGACGAGTTCTAACCGGATGGCTTACTTGCAACGGCAGTTAATCAACACAGTCCGGCAGATTGCGTTTGCGATTCGCAATCAAAGTAAACTGTCAGCCGCTGAACCGAAGCAAACCGAGGTCTTATTCGGTAACGTTGGCAAGGAACACGGATTAAAAGCGCTCGATTTTCAAATTGATGCAACGCATAGTGTGCACGTGCGGGGGAAAATTGACCGTCTCGACCAAATCCAAGTGGCAGATCAAAGTTACCTGGGAATCGTCGATTATAAGTCATCCCAACATAAATTTGATTTTCAAGAGGCTTACTATGGTCTCGCAATGCAAATGTTAACTTATTTGGATGCTGTGCTGCACAACGAGCAAGCTTTAGTCGGTTCTGATCAAGCTGCGGTTAAATTAGCCGGCGCACTTTACATGCACATTCAAAATCCAACTCTGAAACCAAAAGATATTCAGGGCGGTTTTGAAGCAGCGCTTCTAAAGAAGAATAAGTATAAGGGAATTTTGCTCGATGATCCGCAGCTATTGGAACATTTAGATAGCGAACTACAACAAGGTAACGGGACCTCGAAAGTTTACCCATTCGCACGTAAAAAGGATGGGGCGTATAGTGGGGGGCGTGCAGCTTCACTGGTGACGAATGACCAGTTAGAACGATTATTACAGCATAATAGTCAATTGATTATTGCAGCTGCTGAAGCGATTTTCGCTGGAGAAATTCAACTAAATCCAATTCGGCTGAACGATAAGACGACTGCTTTACAGTATTCGCCGTATCTATCAATTATGCAGTTTGATGCAATGTTGGCAGAAAATGCTTATCGGGATCTACCGCCATTATCAGCCAAACAGGTTCTTGATTTACTGAAGACACAGAAAGGTGGAGAAAACCATGAGTGAGGGTACAAACTATACACCTAGCCAGCAAGCTGTTATCGCACAGCAGGGAAATAACTTGTTAGTTTCAGCTTCGGCTGGTTCTGGAAAGACGACCGTATTGATCGAACGTATTATGCGCAAGATATTGGCCGGAACGAATATTGACCAGTTACTCGTGGTGACGTTTACAAACTTAGCTGCCAAGCATATGAAACAAAAGCTGGAATCGCAAATCAATAAGCAAATCTCAAAGTTAATGACGGACAATCCGGCGCAAACCACGGCGTCACCAGCGATTCGGCAATTACGGCAGCAATTAAATTTGCTCGGGGTAGCCAACATTAGTACGTTGGATGCTTTTTGTCTCCGCGTGATTCAGCGTTATTACTACGTTATTGATTTGGATCCTGTTTTTCGCCTATTGACGGACAACACTGAAGGGTTACTCATTCGTGATCAGGTTTGGGACAGTGTTCGTGAACAATTATATGATGAAGATGGTACGTTATTTGACTTATTAACAGCGAATTTTTCTAATGATCGAAGTGATGATGGTCTCAGTCGATTGATTTTTCGGTTATTTGATTTTGCCCAGTCGACCCCGGATCCGGAAGGCTGGCTGAGCAAGTTACCGGAACCTTATCAGGTGGATGAGGAAGCGTTAACGGCCAGTGCCTTTTATCAACAACAATTATTACCATTGCTCATTAATGAAGTCGATGGGATGCAAATGAAATTACGACAGGCACAAAAAGTTGCGACGGATGCTGACTTAGTCCCGAAAACGCTTGAGGTACTCGCTACAGCACAAAAAACGCTGACGACGCTCCGTGAACAATTGGCAACGGCAAGTTGGAATGAGTTACGTACTCAAGTCGCCACTTTCAAGATTGGAGCTCTCAAAAAAACTTATAAGGACGAGCCGGAGAAGACTGCACGGGCCAAAACTATGGGCAAATTTGTTGACGGTGTCAAGAAACAAATGATCACCCTTAGTGAGACCTATTTTGCGGCCGATGAGCAGCAAGTCTTAGATATTATGGTAGGGGCAAAGTCAATTGTGACTGAGCTAGTGGATGCGACCAAGCAGTTTAAGACGGCTTTTGCAGCTGAAAAACGGCGGCGACACGTCCTGGACTTTTCGGATTTGGAACACCTAACGTTGCAAATCTTAACGAGTGACAATGAAAGTGGTCAGGCAGCTTTGGCGCAGTTACGGGCCCAATTTGAAGAAGTTATGGTTGATGAATATCAAGATATTAACTCTTTGCAAGAAAGTATTTTGCAGCTGTTGGCGCGCGACCAGCCAGGAAATATGTTCATGGTGGGAGACGTCAAACAGTCGATTTACCAGTTCCGATTAGCTGATCCGTTATTATTTTTGCACAAGTATCACGATTTTGGGACGAATCCCGAACACGGGGAACGAATCGTATTAGCTGAAAACTTCCGGTCGGTGGCGAATGTCGATCATTTGACTAACCTAATCTTTAGTCAGCTGATGGACGCGCCGGTCGGGCAAATTGATTATGATGAAGCGGCTTACCTCAAGTATGGGCCCAAGGATTATCCGGCCGATATGCCACAAACGACGAATCTATTACTTTACCAGACGGAAACTGACAAGTCGACAGAAGATGTCTCCACGGATGAAACCAATTTTTCAATTGATGATCCTGCCGTTGGGAGTATCACGATGGTCGCCCAAAAGATTTTGGCACTTAAGGCCCAAGATAAGCCAATCTATGAACGTGCTAATGGGGAATACCGGCCGTTTCGTTACAGCGACGTGGCGTTACTAGTGCCAACACGTAATCATAATTTAACAATTATTGATGTTTTCAAACGGTATCACATTCCCGTTGTGGTCAATGATGCCCAGAATTATTTTCAAACCACTGAGATTCGGATCATGATGTCACTACTCAGTATTATCGATAATCCATATCAAGATATTCCGTTAGTGGCGGTTCTACGCTCGCCAATTGTCGGATTAGACGAAAATCAATTAGTTTATTTGCGTATCCAGAATAAAACGAGTGATTATTTTCAAGCCGTCCAGGACTTTTATCATCATTATCCAACTGGTCCGGCGACTGAATATGGTGATCAAGTTTATGCTAAGATCGAGACCTTCTTGACACAACTGACTGAATTTCGAGATTTGGCACGACGTAATCAAATCGTAACCCTGATTTGGCAAATCTATGAACGAACTGGCTTTTTAGACTACGTTGGCGGCATGCCAGCTGGTAAACAGCGTCAGGCTAATCTCCACGCTTTATATGAACGTGCTTATACGTATGAACAGGGCAGTTTTAAGGGCTTATTTCAGTTCGTTCGTTTTATTCGCCGGATGCAGGAAAAGGACCAGGATTTGGCAGCTGCCGTGGCCGAGACTGATGCGGAAGCAGTCAACGTAATGACGATTCATGGTAGCAAGGGGCTTGAATACCCTGTGATTTTCGTGATGGATATGGATAAGCAGTTCAATCAGACTGATACGCGCTCGAGCGCGCTATTGGACCGAGAAGCGGGGATTGGGATTACTTATTTGGACCCAGAAACGCGTGTGAAGTACCCGACCTTGCCACAAGTTGTGACTAAGCAGGTAGTCAGCAAGAAGATGCGCGCTGAAGAGATGCGGAAACTATATGTCGCGATGACGCGAGCTCAACAACAGCTCTATTTGGTTGGAACAATCAAGGATATTGATACCGCGACCGAAAAATGGCGGCAGGCCTTTGCTAGCGACGGGCGCGTTTTGAGTGCTCAGGCACGAATTTCTGCGACTAATCAATTAGATTGGGTCGGTATGGCCGTGATGCGGCATCCGGCCATGAAGGCATATTGGGGAGATGAATGGCCCAATTACGAATTGACGGATGATCCGACCAAGCTAGCCGTTGAATTGGGAGATGCCACCACCGTCCTGGCGGAGCAAAGTGAAGCGGTAACGGATACTCAACCTGATGCGCTTGAACTAGTTGAACAGCAAGTCACCATCGATGTTGATCAAGTAACGCGTGATTATCTGACCACGTTACTGAATTTTCATTATCCACACCAGGCTTCCACGACGACGACGGCATATCAATCGGTATCAGAAGTGAAACGAATCTTTGAAGATCCGGATACCCCGCTGATGAATGCGAACCCGACTGTTAGTCAGCGGCGTTCACGACCGACATCCCGGTTTGTGACAGGGTCACTGGAGTTACCACAATTTTTACAAACTACGCAGGCGCCAACCAGTGCGGAAGTTGGGAGTGCGACCCACTTAGTTTTAGAACAACTTGATTTGACCAAACCGGTCAATGAAACGACGGTTCAAAGTACGATTGATGGGTTAGTGGCTAACCGGGTCTTAACGACCAATGTCGCGAAATTGATTGCAGTTGACACCATCGTGGCTTTTTACCAGAGTGCGCTGGGCAGTCAAATTTTGGATAATCCGGCGAAGGTGCACCGCGAAGTGCCATTCTCGTTACTGATTCCAGCACGTCAGATTTTCGATGTTGATGAACATGAAACGGGAAAAGTTCTGATTCATGGAATTATTGACGGCTATTTAGAAACGGCTGATGGGTTAACCTTGTTTGATTATAAGACGGACCACGTCAAACGGCCTGAAGATTTGAAGACGCGCTACGCTGGTCAAGTTAAACTATATGCAGCAGCGCTAGCGTCGATGTATCCAGGAAAGGTGACTAAACAGTATTTGTACTCACTGCCACAACAGGTGTTTGTGCCAGTTAATTAAGTTTGGCTGTCAGGTGGTGTTTACAAAATTGGAAAAAGCACGTCAGAATAATCTGGCGTGCTTTTTGTTGAGTTTGGTCTTAATTAAAGCGTTCGTGATGTTTAAAGCCAAATGCCGCGTGGCTGACAAATATTAGGATAGTAGTAACTGATAAGCATTCCGTTGATCGTTGTTGTCATGATTCATGTAGACGATACCACGGTATTCGAAGCCAGCTTTGGTAATAATGTGTTGCATTCGCTTGTTTAACAAGTGCGTATCAATTCGGAGTTGACGAAAGCCGAGTTGGTAACTCATGGTAATGAGATTGCTAAAGTAAAAGTCAGTCAGATGTTGTCCGTGGTAACCATTGGCAATAGCAATACGGTGAATCGAGGCATAGCGGTGGTTCTCAGTAGGCGCCCAGCTGCCATCATAAATAATAGCGTAATTGGGGTCAGGTGTTGTTAGCAGTGCAGCCGTCCCAGCAATCTGATCATCGACAATGAGTACCCAGGCAATTCTAGCATCAATGTCAGCCTGAATATCAGCAGCTAACGGGTAACCATCTTGCCATTGGGGAATCTGATCGGCAGCCAAGGCGTGTTTGCCCTGTTCGATAATAGCCATCATGGCTGGTAAGTCAGCACTAGTAGCTTGACGAATATATTTTGACATGAATTATCACTACTCTCGTTTAGATGCTCATATTATAAGCCAATTTTGTAAACTGGACAAATCAGGAACAGAATGATACTTTTTTGTCCTGGTAAGCTTTATAATGAAACTTAACTAAAGGACAGGAGTGACCCAGATGAAAATCTTTGTGATTGGTGCCCATGGGCAGATTGGTAAGAAAATCGTTTCCAAGTTAGTTGCCCAAGGTGACCAAGTGTACGCGGGTATTCGCCAACCAGAACAGGCTGAGGCTTTCGAGGATGCTGGTGCGCAGCCAGTACAATTCAATTTGATGGCTCAGCCTGAAGATTTAGCGTTGGCTTTTAATGGTATGGATGCCATTGTTTTTGCAGCCGGATCAGGTGGTCAAACGGGTTATGATATGACTTTAATGATTGACTTGGATGGGGCTGTCAAATCAATGGTCGCAGCCAAAATTGCCGGCGTTAAACGCTACGTAATTATTAGTGCTGAATTTACACCGGATCGGAGTCGTTGGCCACGAGCATTACAACCGTACTACGTGGCAAAGTATTATGCTGACGAATGGTTAAAAAACAGAACCCAATTGGATTACACCATTTTACAACCAGGTACGCTGATCAATGATGCCGGTACTGGCAAAGTAACCGTTAACCCTGACGTTGGCGGTGAGATTACGCGTGATGATGTCGCAACTTTTACAGTTCAAACGTTACACACCCCTGCAACGGTCGGTAAAACCATTGCGTTGATCAATGGCGATACCCCAATCTCAAAGGCTGTTCAACAAGCTTAATCTGAGGTTGAGACGGGTTAGCGACCATGATAGGTTACTAAAACTTGTCTGTTTAATGACCTGCATTTGGCGACCTAACTTGACGTACAGTCGTTATAAAATCCACCGTGTGAGCTTATCATATTGATAAACTTACACGGTGGATTTTTAGGTGCTGGTTAGTATGCGTGCCAATCGACGGATTGAAAAGCAGCGGTCAGTCGTTGGATCAGGTCGGCTTGGGTTGGACTAAACGTCATTGAGTGGCGGTACGCAACACCGACATTGAACGTGGGCGCTTGCGCGTCAGTTAGGGGGAGCCGCTGTAATCCCGCCGGTAATTGGACGGCGTTACTCAATAAGGCAATGCCCACATGCTGACGAACCATGTTTAAGATACTGCCGATTTCATTGGATTCAAAGACAATCGTTGGCCGAACATGATTTTGATGACTGAGTTGACGAAACGCCTGGCGGTGGACAAAGTTATCTTTGAGAGCCACAAAATGCTGATGACGCAACGATCTGAACTGAAGTTGTGAGTTGGTTGCTAGCGGATCGTCAGTTGGTACAACAATACTAAATGACTGGGTGTCAAACGTCGTGAGTTGAATGGTCGTATCCGTGAATTCATTGAGGTAAGCAAGTACGGCTAAGTCTAATTGTCCGTTTTTTAATCCTTTGAGCGCCGCGAGTGAACCTTGACTGATAGGTTGAATCTGGCTGAATAAAGCTTGTGGTAATTGGCTTGCAATCCGGGGAAAGTAGTTGATTTCAATGATTGGCGGCATCCCGATGACAAGTTGATCGGTTGTGGTGTGGGCAACTTCTTGGCACATCAGTTGGTGCTCTAATAGGATCTGATTGGCGTGTCGTTGGACTTGAATCCCGGTCGTGGTGAGTGCCACGGGTAAGTGGGGATTAGCCCGAATTAGTAATTGTGTTTTCAGTTCGGTCTCCAATCGCCGAATAGCAGCCGAAATGGTCGGTTGACTAACGTGAAATTGGGCTGCAACTAATGAAAAATTTTTCAGCTGAGTTAACGAAACATAATATTGCAAATCTTTAATATTCATCTTAAAGTCCTTATTTAATTAATGCTTAATTGTTAGTATTATGATTTGTTATTATAACATGGTTATTTGACTATGGTAATCGTTGTGGCTATTGTAGGGCTATTAAGAGAGAAGGGAACGTTGCACATGTTTACGTTCGGAGAGTTAATCGTTATTTTAGTCGTTGTTGGGATTGTTGCGGGTATCGTTAGCACTGCAGCGGGGTTAGCGTCGCTGGTTTCGTACCCGGTCCTACTGGCGCTGGGACTGCCGCCCGTTACGGCTAATGTCACTAACACCGTGGGCTTAGTCTTTACTAGCTTTGGAGCCGTGCCAGCCTCACGCCGGGAACTACGGGGGCATGGTCAGGAATTGAAGACGCTCATCCCACTGACTTTAGTTGGGAGTATTGTTGGGGCAATTCTGTTATTTATTATCCCGGCAGCGACCTTTGCGAAGGTCGTCCCATTTTTTATTTTGATTGCGGGAATTTTAGTACTGATTCCTCGTCATATTCATATTAAACAGCCCGGTGAAATTGTTGTGACACCTAAATGGATGACGGCTTTAGCTTGGTTGGGCATCTTTTTAGTCGGGGCTTATACGGGGTATTTTGGTGCTGCGGGTGGTGTCTTGATGTTGTCGATCCTGTCTTTCACGAGTGCCGCACCATTCGTCGTCTATAATGCTCAGAAAAATCTGGCGTTGGGATTAGCCAATATTGTTTCAGCCGTCGTTTATGGCTTGCAAACGCCAATTCAGTGGCGCTATGTATTACCCTTAGGCATTGGGTTTCTGATTGGTGGTAGCTTAGGACCACGAATTGTACGCCACTTACCTGCCAGATTACTTAAAATTGTGATTGGAATCGGGGCATTGGGACTGGCGGCCAGTTTGTTCAAATCGGCTTATGGATTGTGAGTGAAAATGAAGTTAGTGGGGACAAACTCAATAGCAATGTTAAGGCTGGTAAACTTACTTACGTTACGATCTTGAAATTAAGTCATTGGGTCTAAATCAGCGTTTGGACTGATACTATCAGGCAAAACTGCAGGTCACCTGAAATGGGGAGGGGTTGACCCGGTTGTCTGATCCCTGATGATGAAACAAAAAAGACTTTCAAGCCGTGCCTTGAAAGTCTTTTTTGATTATCCCAATGAGAACTTTAATCGTGATGGCGTGAACGTGTCCCTAAAAAGTAAGCACCAACGGCTAACAGAATCAGTAAGCTGATAATGCCCAAGCCGCCACCCATCCACATAAAGGGCATACCGCCAGTAAAAGCCCAACCGCACATCATGGTCACCACTTTCCTAATTATTTTAGGTTCAGTATACGCGCTTTTGCCAGGTACTACCAACCGTTCTGCATTATTTTAAGCTGTTGAGTAGTTGACTTTGTTCATTGGTGGTTAACGGTAAAATTGGTAGGCGCGTGCTTCCGACTAACCAGTGTTGGGCGTTCAGCGCGGCTTTGACGGGTGCCGGTGAGGGTTGTGTGAATAGTGCTGCCATCTTCGGCATTAAACGTCGTTGAATTTGCCCTGCTTGGGTGATATCGCCGTGGTTCAAGGCGCGGCGCATCGTCGCCATTTCATTTCCAAATAAATGACTCGCCACTGAAATCGTTCCCTGACCACCCAAGACGAGGGTGGTCAAGCTCTGAGCATCTTCGCCCGTGTAAACGAGAAAATCTTTAGGCGCCTTTTCAACAATTGCGGCCAGTTCTTCATCGGAACCACATTGTTTGATCCCAATAATGTTGGGGTTGTGGGCCAACGTGAGAATCGTCGTGACCGTCATCTTAACGCCTACGCGACCGAGAATATTATAAATTATAATGGGCAAGTCTGATTTTTCGGCAATGGCTGTAAAATGCGCCATCATCCCGGTTTGGTTGGGTTTGTTATAAGGCGGGACAACGACGAGGGCGGCGTCGATGCCCTCGATTTGACTGACAATGTGGGTGAAATGAATTGTGGCGGCAGTGTCATTGGTCCCCGTATTAGCGATGATTGGAACTCGCCCAGCAACGATCCTAGCTGTCTGCGTGTATAAATCTCGTTTCTCAGCGATGCTCAACGTGGGGCCTTCGCCAGTCGTGCCCCCGACTAATAAGCCGTCCGTGCCAGTTGCAAGTAAGTGTTCGATCAGTTGCTCTAAGCGGTGGAAATCAATGTGTTGTTGGTCATCAAATGGGGTGACCATGGCGGTAATCAGGTGTGCGGATGCTAAATTCATGTGGCTAATCCTCCTGTGTGGTAGTTTGGGCGCGCCATAAGGCTAAACGATTTAGCCCTTCGCGTAGTGCCGATTGACTGGCTGCATAACTTATCCGGAACCAACCCTCGCCACTCGTACCAAATGCTGAGCCAGGAACGACAGCAACTTGGGCCTCGTGTGCGAGTCGGGTCGCAAAGTCCCAGCTGGTGCCTTGGAAATCCTGTGGTAGCTGGACAAAGATATAGAATGCGCCCGTCGGATAAATATAATTGAATCCAATTTCACTCAGACGTTTGACGACGTAATCGCGGCGTGTTTGATAGACGTCACGCATTTCTGAGCCATCATCCAGACCATGGGTAAGTGCTTCGATACCAGCCGCTTGGGTGATTGAACTCGTTGAAGTAACGAGGTACTGGTGGGTCTTCTTCATCTCGGTAATCAAGTTACTTGGGGCCATGATGAATCCCAGTCGCCAACCAGTCATGGCATGCGATTTGGAGAGGCCATTGATTGTGATCGTTTTGCTTGGATATAGTGTGGCAAAAGCAGTATGGGGCTGTTCATAGGTTAGTTCACTGTAAATCTCATCGCTAATAACGTAGATTCCAGCGGTAGCAATGACGGCTTGCAAAGCCCGTAATTCATCATCAGTGTACGTGACGCCGGTGGGGTTGGTCGGGTAGTTTAAAATTAAGGCCTTGACGTGGTCGCGACGGTGATCATCTAGCGCAGCTTGTAACGCACTGGGTGTTAATTTATAACCCGTTGCGGTTGTGTCAATGGGAGCTAATTTTGCGTTTGCGATGTCAACGACGGGTTGATAGCTCGTGTAAGCCGGTGTTGGCAATAAGACGGTATCGCCAGGATTAAGTAAAGTGAGCAGGGTCGTTGCAACGGCTTCACTAGCGCCGACTGTTGCAATGATTTGCTCAGGTGCATAGGTGAGTTGGTATTTCTGTTGAAAGTAGTGACTCGCAGCATCTTGCAAAGCGGCAAATCCCATTAGTGGCGAGTAGTGTGTCCAATCATTATGAATAGCTTGAATTGCCGCTTTTTTTACGTGACTTGGGGTGGGTAAGTCAGGTTCGCCGACCGTTAATCTGATAATATCGGGAATTTGACTGATTGCTTCATCGAAGCGTCGGATGCCAGAGACTTGAATTTGTTGGATCCGAATATTTGTATTCATCATTAGGACCTTCCTCTCAACGTGATTACCGTTTATAATAAACAACAATCGTCCGGTTAGAAATAGACAATTTTGATAAAAATGAAAGGACAGTTGTGTGATGCCATTAAATCGTCAGTCAACGACACCGTTATATATTCAGTTATACCAGCAGATGCGTGATGACTATGATGCTACTCAAGCCAACCACCAGTTATGGTCAATTCGTAAAATGGCACAAAATTTGGGAGTTTCCAAGACCACTGTCGAACAAGCTTACGATCAGTTGCTAGCAGAGGGCTATGTTTATACCGTTCCCGGGAGTGGCTACTTTTATCGCGATCGGACACACTGGCCAGCAGCTAAACAGGCGCTGGAGACTGTGCCACAGCCCACTAAACCCAGGGCGTTCACTTATGATTTTCGGTATGGTGTGACTCAGTTGTTATCGCCAAGTTGGAACGCTTGGAAACGGGCTGTCCGACTAGCGTTGCGTCAGACTGAGCAGCAACCAACGGCCGTTTATCCGGATGCGCAGGGCTTACCGGCTTTACGTGAAAACTTGGTTCGATTTTTGAAAACGACTCGTGGTGTGCGGTGCACAGCGGACCAGATTGTCATCACGAGTGGGGCTAAGGCAGGTCTCAGTATTCTACTTAGTATCTTGCCACGCGGAACGGTCGGAATTGAGAATCCAGGCTACCGCGGTTTATCCGAATTGGCGGCTAGTTATGGACAGACGGCGGTCCCCATCAGAGTGACGGAAGATGGGCTCGATTTGACACAAGTTCGTGCGCGTAATCCTCAGATCATTTATACGACCCCTGGCCATCAATTTCCATTAGGAGTCGTCTTGCCCATCGAGAAACGATTAGCGTTGTTACAATGGGCGGGGACTCAGCATCTCATCATTGAGGATGATTATGATAGTGAATACCGATACAGTGCGCACCCATTACCCGCGCTACAGTCGCTAGCAACGGCTAATCAGGTGGCTTATTTGGGGACATTTTCGCGGGGAATTGATCCGACATTACGGATGGGATATTTGGTCTTACCACCACAACTGGTGGCAACTTATCATCAACGGTATCAATATCGGGCTGAAATGGTGGCCGGCCTGTTACAACAAGCAATGGCTAATTATTTTGAAGATGGGGCGTATTATCGGCACCTTAGTCGAAACCGAGCTGCTAATCGACAAAAGTATCGGGTACTTTGTCACCAGTTAGCGCAAACTAAGCAGATCCGACCAATTGCAACCGGCGCGGGGGTACACTTAGTTGTTCAGATTCCAGGCATTGCACAGGCTAAATTATTAGAAGCCCTAGAACGGCAACAGGTTCGGATTTATCCGCTTAACTCCAATTGGCGCGACATGCCCACGGCGGACTATTACTTGTTAGGGTTTGCCGGGCTGACACTGTCAGAGTTGACGACCGGTGTCAAACGGTTGATTCAAGTTTGTGAACAACTGGTAGGGTAGGCGTTTATAAGCGGAATGGGTGGTGTTAGGGATTATTGCGACGCTAGTTAAGCTAATCCGCAGGCGCAATCCCGAAGAGCAAAATAAACGTGTATTGCCGATGGGCAGCAACCCATCCAATTGTTAAAGCGATATAAAAAGGACCAGTTATCAACACGTTGTTAGGCAAGTGTTGGTAACTGGTTCTTTTAATTAAGCCATTTAAGTGAATACGCTAGGACGGCTAGTTGCGGTAGACCCAGCGGTGACCATCTTGACGTAATAATTCATCGGCCGCATCTGGTCCCATTGTACCAGGGCGGTAGTTTGGAAATTCGGGTTGATGTTCATCCCAGTATTTTTGAATGACGTCAACGAATTTCCACGAATCGGCAACCTCTTGCCAGTGGGTAAAGTTGGTTGCGTCGCCATTTAAGGCATCGTGAAGCAAACGTTCGTAAGCTTCTGGGCTACCAGCCGTGGCTTCAGCATCGTGAGAATAATTCAACTTGACCGGGGTGGTTGCGAAGCCTTGGCCGATTGCTTTAGCATTCATGCGGAGCTCGAAGCCTTCAGTCGGTTCAACGTTGATTGTCAAGATGTTTGGATCGAGACTGGTTGCTGCGTCGTCATTAGCTCGGACGTCTTCATGATTGAAGATATTGACGACTGGCCGTTTGAACACCACGTCGATTCGCGTGAACTTATCGGCTAAGCGTTTCCCAGTCCGGATGTAAAACGGCACTCCGGACCACCGATAATTATCGATCATGACTTTACCAGCGACGAAAGTATCGGTGTTAGAATCTGATGAAATCTTATCTTCGTCACGGTAAGCTTTAGCATCATCGCCGGCACCGTATTGACCACGGACAAAGTTGGTTGCGACTTCTTCTGGTTTAAGTGGTCGTAAGCTCCGTAAAGCCTTGACCTTTTCCACGTCGATATCATTTTCAGTGAATTCAACTGGTTGATCCATTGTTAACAGACTCAAAATTTGCAAAATGTGATTTTGGACCATATCCCGCAAGGCACCGCTGTTATCATAGTAAACGGCCCGTTCTTCGACACCCAGTTTTTCACTTAACGTAATTTGGACATTGTCGATGTAACGGTTGTTCCATAATGATTCCCAAATATTATTGCCAAAACGAATGGCCGTGATATTTTGAATCATTTCCTTACCAAGGTAGTGGTCAATTCGATAAATCTGATTTTCGTTAAAAGTAGCCGTTAATTGGTCGTTAAGTTCCTTGGCACTTTCATAATCATGACCAAAAGGCTTTTCGATAATGACGCGGTTAAAACCGTTATCTGTCAGAATATTTTCGGAACGTAAGTGTTGGGCAATCGTACCGAAGAAGTTTGGTGCCATTGCTAAGTAGAAGATCCGGTTGCCTTGTAAACCATATTGGGCGTCCAGCTTTTCTGATAATTTTTTCAAAGTTCGGTAATGTTCAGCATCAGTAACGTCATGCGATTGATAATAAAAATGGCTCGCAAATTGCGTCACCGTTTCCTGATCAGCATTCAGATCAGCTAGGGAGTCACTAATAACTTCATGATAGTGATCATCAGTCCAAGGACGCCGAGCCGTCCCAATAACGGCAAAGTGGTCCTTGAGATAGCCCTTTTGATAGAGCTTAAATAGTGACGGGTACAGTTTACGCTGTGCGAGGTCACCAGTACCGCCAAAGATGGTGAATAAGGCAATTTTTTCGTTACTCATCAATTTCACTTCTTTACTAAGAATATTTTAAACCAAGTACTTGTTCATAAGCATTAATTCAGATTAAACTACCGTATTAATATTAAACCATACGTGGTGATGGTCAATTATAAAGTACTAATGTTGCGGAGATTTTGGGAACTGGTGTTTCAGTTCACGCTCAGTTGCAACGTTTTGCATGATCAAACCAACCGCTAAGGCGATGGCTTGAAAATTAAAGCTTTGCAATAGCGGAATCTTGAACAGACCACCAATAATCGCGCCGATTAACAAAATGGAAAAGATTTCGATGCCAAACATTGAATAGAAGCGTTGTGCGAACCGCCATGTTTCCTCATTTTCAATCGCGCGTCGCGACATGTAGCCAGCGAGTGAGCGCATCTTAGGCATTCGCACGCGTTGATAGATCCAGAGCAACAGAATCACTAGGAAGCCTAACGCCAAGCCAAAGTTGTTATTCGCCATGTTGTCACCTCAATTGTTGAAAGATTACACCGGTTGGCAGTGTTTAATTATATTATAACAATCATCAGGGGTGGTAGTCGACAATCAGGTTCAAAAACCGGACATTTCAATATTAATTTTTATGGATTGTCGAATTAATATTAGTACAACCTGGTTGAGACAGTTTGAACTTAGTCCAAATTCATCATGGCATCGTGAATTATAACTGGTTGTTAAGTGTGCTGGGAAGTTTAAAGTGATTCATTAAATTAAATTGATTGGTTTGTTACCAAGTGTGCCATGGTTAATTGGGCCGCTAAAATAAAAATGAACGTTCAGAAGTCCTTCGAACTCTGAACGTTCATTTTTACAGTGGGACTAGCTACTAAGAATGGTGCCGGAAGATATTTATTGAGTAGCAGGATTGGTTAATCCGTCACGTGAATGACGATTTTACCCGTCGTATGGCGACTTTCGATGGATCGATGACCCTTAATGACATTGGCTACGGAGAACGGTAATGTCGCAACGGTTAGCTTCACTTGACCGCTGACAACTAATTGGGCTAAGTCGGCTAGGTCTTGTGATGAGCCTTGGGTGAACTGAAAGGCAACTTTTTTCTGTTGATCATGTTGCTGCTCGTCCGTCGGTTGACCGGCAATGGTTGCAAGCTGGCCGTCAGCTTTTAGGACCTTGAGACCAGTATCAATATCACCAACGGTGTCAAAAACGGCATCATAGTCGTGCAAGACGGCGGCAGGATCGGTTTCATGGTAATCAATGACTTCATCGGCCCCTAGGCGAGTTAACAAGTCACGGTGATTAGCACTAGCGGTGGTCGCGACGTAAGCGCCAAAGGCTTTAGCAATTTGAATTGCAAAGAGGCCAACACCACCAGCTCCACCCTGCACCAGAATCTTCTGTCCGGATTGCAGCTTAAGATTGTGCTTCATGCCGTAATAAGCGGTTAGTCCAGCGATTGGCAAAGCAGCAGCTTGATCAAATGATAAGCCTGCTGGGAGATGGGCTAATTCTTTAGTATTAACAGTAATAAATTCACCATAAGTGCCGTTATTAGCTGCGTGGGCAGGCGCGGCGGAACCAAACACAGCGTCACCGATGTTAAAACCAGTGACGGCCTTGCCCATTTTGGTAATGACACCAGCGAAATCCCAACCTAAGACCAATGGAAAGGCCCATAAGTCAGTAAAAGGTGAGGATAGGGCTCCCATCCGGCCAGCAATATCCATGGGATTGAGACTAAAGGCGTGAATCGCAACTTGAACTTCATCAGCTTGTGGTTCGGTCGTGGGCATGTCGACCATCGTAAATTCATCTGCGGAACCGTATTGGTTAATAGCAATTGTTTTCATAATATCGTAACCTTCTTTGATTAAGTGTGCCGTTAGTATAAACTATGGTGTCCACACGATAGCAAGTAAAAAGTAAAAAAAGTTGGTTAATGATTTGGAGAAGCTTCAAAGTAAGCAATCTTATGTGCTAAAAACTGATCAGTTGCCTGTAATTGAGCGATTTGCTTTTTCACAGTAGCACGATATGCGCTCAGTTCTTGGATTCGCTGGGCCCGGTTTGGAATGTTGCCGTCACCGCTGAGTAGTTTTAGATCAAGGCCTAATTGCCGAAAAGTGGCAACGAATTGTAGACGCTCTAAATTTTGACGTGAATACTGTCGGTAGTTGTTGTGGTTGCGTGGTACGGGCCCAATCAACTGTTGTTGTTCATAATAACGGAGGGCGTCCTTGGTCATACCGGTGATGGCGACAACCTCTTTGGTACTAAATGCCGTTTGTTCGGCTGGA
The DNA here is from genome assembly GCF_055413545.1 of Lactiplantibacillus sp. 3062. NCBI lineage: Bacteria > Bacillati > Bacillota > Bacilli > Lactobacillales > Lactobacillaceae > Lactiplantibacillus > Lactiplantibacillus sp. 3062. The sequence continues at coordinate 36,393 of NZ_JBVAYE010000006.1, read as the reverse complement.
ATGGTGAAAAGTCTCATGTCAATTGCTCCTTTTTGACTTTAGTATACACGTGGTCAGTGCTTCTCGGAACAATACTAAAACGGATGAAACGGATCCGCGGAGTGGGGGCCGCATTTAGAATGCACCAAATAGTCAAAGCACGGGCCTAGGCTGCGACTACAGCGTTGCGATTGTAAACAACATGCAGTGTAAGACTTGATGCTAAGCGCGGCTTAAGTAAAAATGATTTCGTAGACTACTCAGCACCTTTTGCGACCTGATTGGTAGGTAAAAACGGTCAGGCGGCGTATACTATTTAGGGTATTGTTTTCTCAATGAATAAACTTAAATTAGAAATGTGGTGAGGAGATGCAAAAAGAAGTTCGGTTACGGTGGCTGTTTCTAGCCAATTTGCTGAATAATGCGGGTGCCGCTTTTATGTGGCCATTAACAACGGTCTACATGCATAATTATCTCAAACAAAGCTTGACGTTTTCGGGAATTATTCTTTTTTTGATGTCGTTGGCTATGATTGCTGGTAACTTTATTGGCGGGCGCTTGTTTGATCACTGGCGACCATATTATACAGCGCTACTTGGTGGTGGTATTTCGACCGCAATTTTAACAACGTTGATTTTCTGGCATAGTTTGTGGCCTTACGCGATTGGCTTGATCATTGTCGGCTTTGGTGATGGTATCAGCATGACAGTCGTCAATGCCTATGCCGCAACGGTAACGACTAGATCCAACCGGTATGTTTTTAACATGCTTTATTTAGCACTCAACGTTGGGGTCGTTATTGGGACATTATTGGTCGGTTACTTGTTGGAACTAGGTATCAATGTGGTGTTCATGGTGGCAACAGTTTGCTACCTTGGTCTTATGACGATTACGCTAAGTACCTTTAACGTCACACCGACTGTTCGGACAGAGAAAGCTGCGCCACAGAAGCGGGATGTGACGCCTAAAAATCACCGTCAATTAATCTGGATGATTTGTTTGATGATTTTCACCATTTATCTGAGTTATGCCTTATGGGAAAGTATTCTTTCCGTGCACATGACCAACTTGGGGATTCCGTTCCGCCGGTATAGTGAAGTTTGGACGATTAACGGGCTATTAATTATTGTGAGTCAGCCGATCGTGGCGTTATTCAACGAACGATTTAAGATTGGCACTCAGATTGGCTTGGGCATTACGCTATTTGCCTTATCATTCTTGGGATTAGTATTTGCCCGGCAATACGTTGATTTTATTATTATCATGGTGGTTTTAACGATCGGTGAGGTCATTGGCTTACCGATTGCACCCGCCTGGGTCGATGATATGGCGGCTGATGATCAGCGCGGAAAATATCAAGGCCGATACAACATGGCTTTGTCATTGGGACGAGCTGTGGGACCATTGTTCGGTGGCATGATGGTGGCTCAGTTCTCCTACTCGTTATTGTTTATTACGGTGACTATCTTAATGTTAGGTAGTTTGGCGTTAGTCTTGTGGCGCGCCCGGCGAGAACACTTATTAAATGGTTAAGGAGCAGGTGGGCCCCGTGATATTAACAAAGCTTTTAAGGTCAAATGCCTTGAAAGCTTTTTTGATTCTTTGAAAGTGATGATGGAGACGATTGACGATACAATTTGAGCATTATCGGATAGAATAAATGAATTAATTAATAAAATGAGGTGAGTACGTGAATTTGATGGTTTCCAGTTTTATTCTGGTGTTGGCTGCGGTTGTTAGTATTTTTATTTCCCGGGTAATGCCGCAAATATCTGTGAACTACTTGAGTCTGATCGTCGGTATTGGCTTGTTTTTTATTCCAGTTTTGAGCAATCATATTGAAAACTTCAATTCTGAAATCTTTATTGGCCTGATTGTTGCGCCACTCCTGTTTTTTGAAGGACAAGCCACTCGACTGAATGCTGTTGGTAAGGAATTAAAGCACATTATCCAAACGACAGTTGGACTAGTCATTCTTGCCTTAATTGTCGCGGGATTTAGCTTGGCAGGGCTGGGATTAGTCGGCTTGCCGTTAGCTTTTATTCTAGCGGCTATCAGTACGCCGACCGACGCCACGGCAATGGAATCGGTGACGAACGGTTTGGAGATGCCATCAACTGAGGGAACTTTTTTAAAAATGGAGTCGTTGTTTAATGATGCTTCTGGCATCATCTTATTGAACATGGCGGTTCTCTGGTATGCTAATGGCTATATTAACTATGGGCAAACGATTATTGATTTTATTATTTCAGCTGTGGGTGGGGTACTCTTTGGTTTTGTCAGTGCCTGGATCATGGTTCTGTTTCGGCAAGTATTGTTACGCTCTTCGTATAATTCGTTGAATGCGTCGCTGTTGATGTACGTGATTACGCCCTTTATTTTGTATTATGCTGCTGAGGCGATTCACGTTTCTGGAATCATTACGGTTGTGGTTGCGGGATTAGTGCATAATGCGGAAGCCCAACGAAGCCGGTTAATTAATGCACAACAAGTTCATTTTGCTTTTGACTTGGTGAGCATGATTACTGAAATCTTTAATAGCATGGTGTTTGTGGTTCTTGGATTCATGTTTATCAAAATTCTTGTTAACGAACAATTCGGGCATGGGTCCTTGAACTTTTTGTTGATTGGGCTTGTTCTGTATATTAGCAATGTGCTGGTGCGTTACAGCTACGGTCGGTTGCGGTTGAGTTTCAAAAATCGGCCCGCATGGATTTTTGCGCTAGGTGGCGTGCACGGTGCGGTAACGCTGGCCTTAGCCTATACGTTAACCGATACTGCGGTCGGACGTGGTGACTTTAACTTGGTTCTAATGGCTGCCAGTACGTTGATTATTCTGAGTATGGTCGTGCCGACGATTATTTTTCGCTGGTTGCTAAAGCCGGCGTTGACTGATGATGAGGCAACTAGTGAGATTGATCAGATTCGGGTGGCGATGGTTCACCACGCGATTGATACAGTTCAGAAAATGTATTTGCCGCCGAATGTGAAAGAATCCGTCATTTTTGATTTGATGACCCAGAAACAACGGACTAGGACTCGTGATTTTGCACGGGCCTGGGTTGACGTTGTTCGGCGACCGGAATTTACTGGTGCAGAAAAAGAATTAGAGATGCGAGCATTTATGAATGCACTCGAACAAGAACGGCAATATTTGGATATGATTTCACAACGAGAGGTCAAGTATCAGAAGTACGTTTTTAAATTGTACAATGAAACCTTATTAGCGGAATCACTAGTCATCGGCCCCACGATATTTGATAAGGATAAGGCAACGGAATAGCGTGAAATCGTCGTTACTGAGGCGATTGGTCAACTTCGTGCTGTGAACACAATCAAGGTCCAAGTTAGCGAAAACTAACTTGGACCTTGATTGTTTGGTTAATTCGATTAAAAGGTTTGATTGTCTAAATAGGCGGCCAAACGGTCTTTCATCACGTTATAGACGCGTTCAGTATCAACGGCAGTCCCGCGAAGCTCATAATCCGCAATCATGTCCGTGTCAAGTTGTTCAGCATAACGCCGAGCGGTTAGACAGTACTGATCGTTAAAGTTACGGTTACCAGAACCAACAACTCCGAGACAGAACCGTGAGTTTTGATCGTAGTTAAGATATTCACCTAACACGTTGGTCATCAATTCCTTAACCCCATTGTCAATGCCGTTACCACCGTCAAGGTAGGTTGGGACAAAGGCGAAGTAGGGTTCAGTCTCAATGGCAAAGTCTGACTGTTCGGTGATTTCTTTTAAGGTAATTAACGGGTTGCTATCATCAGCTGCATGCTGGGTCTTGGCGTAATCCTGCATACCAGTGACAAATGAGCGGGTATTGCCTTCAATGGAGATATAAATGATATTGATTGTTGATTCACTCACAGCAGTTCCTCATTTCTGTTTTACATTAGTTTTAGTTTACGCTGGGCACTACTTAATTGCAAACGACTACGGCTCCGAATCGTCGCAGTTTGTCGTGATAACGGCCGGCTTAAGATAAACTTAATTTTTAGTAGGCTTTCCCTTAAATCAACCGCATCCAATTTATGTACAACAGGTTAGTGGCAATTCACACGACTTATCATATAAAAGTACCAAAGTTGACCAGTTGAAGTTCGCCGGATACAAAAAAATGGCCCCTAAGAAATCAACTTTCTTAAGTGCCATTTTAAGTAGTGCGTGTAAATATTTAGTCTTGTGTTTGATCGTCATTATGATCGTCAGGTGTGCTATCCCTCTGGGCGCTAACCTCAAACCAATTGATATAAGCATTTTCAAAATCAAGCGCTTTGAAATTGAAGTTACCGATTTGAATCGTATCACCGGCTTGGATTTTAGGAAAATTATCCAAAATATAACCGGTCAAAGTGACAACATCGGAATCTTCAAATTCTTGTAAGTCGGTCTTGAAGTAGCGTTCAAAGTCGTAGATGGTCATCTTACCACTGATGCGGTAAGTGCCATCGGCCTGCTTTTCGATGTATTCGTTAGAAACATTGTCGATTTCGTCATTGACGGTTCCGAAAAGTTCTTCGTAAATATCCTTATCAGTGACGATCCCACTGGTCCCACCATATTCATCAACCACGACGACGATCGGCGTTTGTTTGTCGATCATCTTTTGGAGAATAGCTTGAATCGGTGTAGTTTCAGGAATTGTAATGATATTACGCAATAACTTATTGACCCGAATATCATCGTCAACTTCACCTTGGCGAATTAAGTCATAGTTATAAACGTAACCCAGAATCTTGTCCTTATCATTGTTAGCTACGACGGGTAAGCGGCTAAAGCGTTTCTGTAAATAAACGCGAATGGCTTGCTTGACGGTATCGTTGATATCAATCACAACTAGCTGAGTACGGTCGATCATGATATCCTTAGCGATCTTGTCATTGAACTCAAATGCCCGCTCCATGTAAAGGTAATCGTTACGTTCAAGCTCACCGCCAGTTACGGCATTTCGTGATAGGTTAAGAATTTCGGCTTGTGAATAAACATCATTATCTTCATTCGCAACTGGGATGCCTAACATTTTGACGACGCCAGCTGATGAGACATTCAACAACCATACAAAGGGGTAGAACATCACGTGGAACCACCGTAATGGTGTCGTAATGACTGCCATTACTTTGAGTGGCATGTCGATTGCGATATTTTTAGGCACGATTTCGGTTAAGACCACTTCTAAGTAGGTCAGTAGGAAAACCCCAATGACGATACTAATACCTCGTAATACCGCGGTTGAGACGGATAGGTTGAAGAGGGATAAGAAATCAAGCACAAAGTGTTCAGTTGTTTGTTCACCAATCCAACCTAAAATGATACCAGCTAACGAGACCCCCACTTGGGTGGTTGAAAGATACTCGTTAAGGTTGCGGACCATGTGCAAAGAAGTTGCGATCCGTTTTGACGGTTTATCACGTTTTTTTTGTTCTTCTTCGAGAGCGCTAGGGCGGGTCTGAACGAGTGCAAATTCACAGGCCACAAAGAAAGCCGCGACGAAGAACGTAATGACAATAATGACTAAATTTAAAATTATCTGGCCACTGTCCAAAGAAACATTCCTCATTTCATAATATTAGTTACTTTAAGTATAACGCGAAGTAGCTAATATTATAAGGCTTATCACCCGTTTTGTCAGCCCCCGCGACGGTTAATTAATTGGTCTATCGTAGTCAGCGGGCCTACTGGCAACCCTTTAAGCCCAAATAATGCGATTGCGAGAAAGATGGTTAACGTTTCCAATGAATGGTGCTAAACTAAGGGTATACCAAGTAAAGGGAGATCTTTAATGATGCCAGTAGAAACGAAAACTAAGATTCATGAGGATTCGAAGAAATTGGTTTATCAAGATAGTGATGTCAAAAAAGCGATGGATTTAATTCGTGACCGTGGTTACGTGACCCGTGCAGATTTCAATCAGATGGACGATGCGGATTGGGCGGCCGGTTTTGATCAAAAGATTGAAGCCGCTTTCCTAAAAGTTGAAGGCGAAGACCCGTACATCTACTTCGAACAATTTGATTTCAAAGGTGGCGACATTGATTCGATCATCTTTGATATGGACCAAGTTGGCACGCGTGACCATGCCTTAGATTTACTTGCTGAAGCCATTCACCAACAGGCTTACTAATAATTGATTTGATACGGAGGTTATTGACATGCGCCAGCAATTATTCGGTCATCATCTGGATGATCTACTAAAGCCCACCAAATTATTGAAGCGGGCTCACCGGGAAGCAGAGAACGTCTTAAACGCACACGTTGGGATGAAAACGGACGTGGTTGAACATGACGATGATTACACCGTAACGGCAGAATTACCCGGTTTTGATAAGGACGCTATTACGGTGAAGTATGCTGACGAATGGCTAACTATTCGGGCGCACCGGTCGCAAGACGATCGCAACGATGACGGGCGCGTACTCCATCGCGAACGAATGGACGCGGACTTTACCCGGAAGTTTCATCTAACGAATGTCGTGCGCGAAGAGATTCAAGCGCATTATCAAGCAGGACTGCTGACCGTGACGTTGCCAAAAACCGTTGCGGATAGCGAAGGTAAGATCGAAATACAATAAATAAAAGCATCGTCAGCGAATCCTGACGGTGCTTTTATTCGGTACATACACATTGATGACAACGGATTTTTTTGCACACTTAGGGGTGTTGTTAGCAAGGTGCTGTCTCAACTAGTTGATAGAGCTAGCAATCAGTCGTGACAACCTAAGTGAGCACGAATCTGAAAGTCTGTAGCATAACCAGGTACAAATTCGGGGTAGTCAGTGAACATCGGTCACCACCTGAGCAGCTTATTAGCAATCATGATGTGATTTAAAGTGCGAGCCTACTTTTGCTCATCAGTCGCATCGTCATTGGTGTCTTCAGCTTTATTAGCGTCCGAGATGCTCATTTGAATCGTACGGGGACGGTCTTTGATAATAACAATCGTCCCATGGCCGAGGAAGTCTTTGGGCCCATCATAGGCCATTTCATATTCATTGGCGAATGAGCCGGATTTTTGAAGTGTCATGAAGAAAATTTTATTGTCTTCGTAGTCGTCACTGAACATGATGGCCATCGTGCTATCAATCAATAATTTCTCTTTGCGCATCGCTTTGAGACGGTCCCAAAGTCCGGCAATCACTGCTTGTGGGATCATTTCTTTAACATCATCACCGACACGGAGCTTTTTGGTCATTTCATACATACTACATAACCTACTTTTCATTTGTATTTGCATTAACCCATAAATGATACCATATTCAGAAATTAATGTGATTTACAATGTCATCTAGTTTACAAGACTAGTTAATCTAGGTATAATTAATGTAACCTATTTATCAGAGGAGGACGCAGCATGGCAGCTAATGAGACTTATGCAGATTGGCAAGCCCGCATGGCAAAGGTGATTCTGCCGAAGTGGATCGAGTTACCAAACTTTGACTTATATATGGATCAGGTCCTATTATTAATTAATGAAACGTTGCAGCCATTAGGTGCTGATCCAGTTACTGCCGCAATGATCAATAATTATGTCAAACATAAAGTGATCTTGTCACCAGTCAAGAAGAAATATCAAATTATGCAATTGGCGGATATTATTGTCATTAGCTTACTAAAACCGAGTTATCCACTGGATAAAATTCGTCAGGGAATCGACCAAGTGACTGCGACTGGCTATCCCAAGCGAGCTTACGACAATTTTATTACGGTATTAACGAATCAACTTCATCATCCCGATGATCCAATTACGATTTCTGATCAGGATCTCAGTCACAGTTTAACAACCGCAGCGGCTCAACTGATTGTTAATAAATTGCGCACGGATGAATTATTGCGACTTAATCAAGTACAGACCAAGCCACAACAAATTGAAAAATAAGCTGAATGCGGTGGACCAAGTAATGTCAGTTATTTGGTCCATACGTGTTTTTTTGGTTGCTGGAATGGCGGGGCTTTAGTATCATATAAAATGATTGTAAGCAATTTAAATTGGGATAGAGTGGATCAACAGTGGTTTGTTTGTTAATCTGCTTTACATTGGGAAGAGTGATTGATATGAAGGTGTTTATCAGTGACGATCAAGAACAACAGCGTCTCTGGTTAAACGACATCATTACGGCACAGCTGGAGGCATTGCACTTTAATTATGAGTTAGTCTCAGTATGGCAGCCGACCGATGTGTTAGCGGCGGTAAAGGATGGCGGCGGACCAAATCTTTATTTTTTAGATATCGTTTTACAACGCGAAATCAATGGCATTCAATTGGCCTCTAAAATTCGTGATTATGATCCTGATGGGTTTATTGTCTATGTGACGGTGCGTGATGACATGATCCCGGATACGTTGAGTGCGATGACAACACCAACCGGGTTTATTTCAAAAACAAATATGTTCGATAAGGCAAAGTTTGTTCCAGAAGTACAAAGAGTCCTACAAGTCGTAAAAAAACGGTTAGGTATGTTACAGCAATCTGCTGAACCGACTTTAACGATTCGAAGTGGTGCGTTATTATTAACGCTGAAGCTTAAAGATATCATCTACTGTGAGAAGGAACATGGGCTGCGGACCACGCGAATCGTGACGACGACCCAGTCCTATGTCGTACATAAGAATTTAAATACGATTAAGGAACAACTGACAGCGATGCATTTTTTTAATGAGTTTCAAAGTTATGCCCTCAACCTTGACCATGTGATTACGGTTGATTTTAATAAGGGCGTGATTAGCATGGACAATCATGATCACTTGACCTTTAGCCGGGGAACGATCAAGAAGTTACGGGCGTACTACCAGACCCAGGGATAGGATGAGTGTATGATAACTGAAACACAATTAACAGCAATTCAAACGTATGCTTTGCAAAAGCTTGCTCACGATCATAGTGGGCATGGTCGCGATCATTTGCAGCGGGTCAACCGGCTAGCACGCCGGCTGGCAAAAGACGAAGGGGCGAATTTAAATCTGACTTTAGCGGCAGCTTGGCTGCATGATGTGATCGACGATAAATTGATGGCCGACCCAGCGAAGGCGCATCAAGATTTGATTGTTCAATTGAACGCGCAAAATGTTACGGCTGACGATCAAACGGCTATTTTTGCAATTATTGATCACATGTCATTCAGCAAATCCTTCAACGGCCCTCAAAAATTAAGTCTTGAAGGGCAAGTCGTTCAGGATGCGGATCGGTTAGACGCGATTGGCGCTATCGGGATCGCCCGGGCGTTGTATTATTCAGGTCATGTCGGTGAAAAAATCTATGACCCGGCAATTGCGCCACGTGAACATATGACGCGTGAACAATATCGACACCAGCCCGGCACGGCTATCAATCACTTCTATGAAAAGTTGTTCAAGTTAGCAGCTCTCATGAATACGGATACTGCCAAAGCACTGGCAGCCCACCGGACAGCGGTGATGCACGAGTTTGTTGACCAATTTAAGGCTGAGTGGACGGCGGATGATAAGGCGTAATGGCATCCCTACGTCTAGTTGAATCACTAGTTCTTTGAGCTGAGATCATGTTATCAGATGATGCAATTACCATTTATATTGGCTAACGAAAAAGGCCATCACAAGAATGTATCGTGAATTCTTGTGATGGCCTTTTTAGCCCTTATTCTGGTTTTAAGGCTGGCAATCTAAATCAGGCACGGTTGGTCAGAAGATGGGTTACCAACATGACTAGTAGGGACACGAGTAGTGAGTAGCCCAAGATAATGGCGACCATTAGTCCCCAAGTAACTAACGTATGGATCCAACCGGTGATACCGATGAACGTCAGTAAGGTAGTCAGCACGATAATGATGACGATGGTGCTATACAACCCGATCGCACTATTCTGATAATCAGCGGGACTTAGATCGAAGCCACCAATCACAATGACGAGGGTTAGAAAGAGCAACATTAATAGTTGCCACCAACTCGTTGGCGTACTGGTTAACGCGTGAAAACTTGCAGCCCATTGTGGTTGTTCGGGTGTATCAGCTAATTTGAAGATGGCTTGAAATAGGCCAGGAGCGAGTAGCCAGTCTAGTCCAAGGAGTGCCGCTGTGCATCCGAAGATGGGGGCGACACCAATGAACAGGTTACCAATGACTTGATACCGGCTGTGCCGATTCCAAGTATGGTTAACATAGCCTAGTGCCAGATCATCCGCCGACTCATCTTCAGGATGGAGGTGAGGGCGTTTGAGCAGCCGGACCGATTGGATGCCGTGGCGAAAAATCAGTGCGAGGATTAGATGGCTAAGCTCGTGGATGATGATGCCCAGAAAACCACAGTAGACTTGACTGTTAATACCGTAGTGGTTGACCAGATTCGCTTTGGTTTGTCGGTTGATAATCGTCAGTAACCAAGCGAATAGTCCGGGTAAACCAATGATGACCAGCAAGACGATGCCGTTATTCTTGATCAAGTTATCCACGAGGCTACTCCGTTATTGGACCAAAAGTGCCGTGCACGAGCTTGCGTAGATCATCAGCGTCGATTTCAATTGAACGCCCGATTTTACCCGAAGATACGAGAATCTTACCTTGCTGCTTAGCGGTCTCGTCTAAGTAGATGGGAAACTTCTTAGTTTCCCAAATACCAACTGGTGTGTTGGCGCCGTGTTGGTATCCGGTAGTTCGTTCCAAGTCCTTTAATGGAATCATGCCAACTTTTTTGTTGCCGGATAGCTTAGCCAATTTTTTATAGCTGAGGTGCTCATCTAACGGCAAGACACCGACGACGGGACCAGTCTTGTTACCAATCAGCGCTAAGGTCTTGTAGATATGATGTTCGTCAACACCGAGGTGGTCGACTTGTAATTGTTGAACGTCGCCTTCCGCTTCGGTTGGAAATTCATATTGTTGATAGCTGATATTTGCTTTATCCAAAATCTTTTCAACAAGTGTTTTACCTAATTGATCTTTTTTCTTCTTTTTTGACATTATTGTTAACCTCACATTTATTAAAAATACGGTCCAATTTTATAAATGGACCGGAACAATTCACCCAAACGCCATTAATTCTGCTATACTTGAGGTATGAAATAACCTCAAAGGAGGGATTACAATGGCTGACCTAGTTTATCAACAAGTCATCAATGATCTCAATAAACGGATCATGGCGAATGAATTTGTTGATAAGAAGCTTCCAGATGAACGTAGTCTTAGCGAACAGTATCAGGTAAGTCGTAGCTCGATTAAGCGCGCGCTTAACGTGCTAGCCAATAAGGGCCTGATTTTCAAGAAGCGGGGTTCGGGAACGTTCATTAATCCATTATATCTTAAAAATCAATCTTCGTTTAAGTATGAAGGAACTAACCTAGGAATTACGGACAGTTTAAATACTGAGGGTGCTAAGCCCAGTATTCAATTATTAGACTTTCGCGTCATTCCTGCAAGTCAAGAGTTGCAACAAGACTTATTTTTAACTGCTGACGAGTTTGTTTATGAAATCAAACGGCTGCGATTACTGGATGACCAGCCTTTCATGATTGAAAGTGGCTATATTCCAATCAAGCTTGTGCCCCAGTTGAACCGGCAAGTGGTCAGTGGCTCGATCTTTAATTACGTGCAAAAGACCTTGCACGCCGCAGTGACCAAATCATTCTTATCGATTGCGGCCGATGCGTCCAATACGACTGATCAAGAGTTGTTACATTTGCAGCCAAATGAACCGGTGGGCCTGATGAGTGGGATTTTCTTCTTAGATGATGGGACACCCTTTGAAGTGTCTAATATGCGACTACATTATCAATATATGAAGTATACAACGTTTGTGTCAACGAATAGTTAGGAGTCTGAGGTGTCATGGCACTGATTCGTATTAATTTTATGGCGGCTAGTTTACACCGGACCGTTCCCCTGATGGTGTGTTTACCAACGGATAAATTGGTCCCAGATGAGCAGGGCGTGCCGCGCCCGATTCAGGGTCCGTTTGCCACCCTGTACTTATTGCACGGTATCTTAGGTAGTGAAGTCGACTGGATTAGTGGCACACGAATCCAGCGCTGGGCCGACGAACGGAACCTGGCTGTCGTGATGCCAGCGGGCGAGAATAGTTTCTATACTGATCATCCTTGGTCTGGGGAGACGTATAGTCAATTTATTGGTCAGGAATTGATTGATTTTACACGCCGGACGTTTCCACTATCACACCAGCGTGACCAAACTTTTATTGGCGGATTATCAATGGGTGGTTACGGGGCGCTGTATAACGGACTAAAATTTCACGATATTTTTGGGGCCATTGTGAGTTTATCAGCCGGACTGAATGTGCGACCCGGAATGGAAAAGTTACCGGCAAAACCTCAGTGGTTTGCGGAAACGGCCGCATATCAGCATGGCGTTTTTGGCCCAGATCTAGCAGCTGCTGGTCATTCGGAATTAAACCCGCAAGTGCTCGTAACTAAATTACTGGCAGCTCACGTCGCTTTACCCACGATTTTTATGGCGATTGGCGATCAGGACGGCTTAAAGCCAGCGAATGATGAATTTGATCATTTTCTAACGGCCAAAAAAGTTTCGCATGAATATGTGGTCGGTTCTGGAGCGCACGAGTGGGATTTCTGGGACCGCTATCTATTAAAAGCACTGAACTGGTTGCCACTAACTAATCAGGGCGCCGGTGTTAATTCTGGGCATATTAAAGCTAATTGATGGGCTGCTTCAATCATTCTGTGTACAAATTATTAAAAAATATATTAATCTAAAAGCAAGGTGTCCCAAGGGATGAGCCTTGTTTTTTTGTTTTAATTTATAAAATTGGACCGTTCCAATTAACAAAAAGGTTGATTTTTTGAAATGAGTTGTTAAAATAGAACTTGTAAACGAAAACATTTAAACAGTTAGCGTTCAAGTGAAAAGCAAATTAAGGAGTGTTTTTGAAATGACAACAGATTACTCATCACCAGCATATTTGCAAAAAGTTGATAAGTACTGGCGTGCTGCCAACTACTTATCAGTTGGTCAACTTTATTTAAAAGATAATCCACTATTACAACGGCCATTGAAGGCCAGTGACGTTAAGGTTCATCCAATTGGTCACTGGGGGACGATTGCCGGTCAAAACTTTATCTATGCTCATCTTAACCGGGTCATCAACAAGTACGGTTTGAAGATGTTCTACGTTGAAGGTCCAGGTCATGGTGGTCAAGTGATGGTTTCAAACTCTTACCTTGACGGTACTTACACCGATATTTATCCAGAAATTACGCAGGATGTTGAAGGGATGCAAAAGCTCTTCAAGCAATTCTCATTCCCAGGTGGGGTTGCTTCCCATGCGGCACCTGAAACACCCGGTTCAATCCACGAAGGTGGCGAACTTGGTTACTCAATTTCACACGGGGTTGGGGCAATTCTTGACAATCCTGACGAAATCGCCGCGGTTGTTGTTGGTGATGGGGAATCCGAAACGGGTCCATTAGCAACTTCATGGCAATCAACGAAGTTCATTAACCCAATCAACGACGGGGCTGTTTTACCAATCTTGAACTTAAATGGTTTTAAGATTTCTAACCCAACGATTTTTGGTCGGACTTCTGATGCTAAGATTAAGGAATACTTCGAAAGCATGAATTGGGAACCAATCTTCGTTGAAGGTGACGATCCTGAAAAGGTTCACCCAGCCTTAGCTAAGGCCATGGATGAAGCCGTTGAAAAGATCAAGGCAATCCAGAAGCATGCTCGCGAAAATAACGATGCAACATTGCCAGTATGGCCAATGATCGTCTTCCGCGCACCTAAGGGCTGGACTGGTCCGAAGTCATGGGACGGTGATAAGATCGAAGGTTCATTCCGTGCTCATCAAATTCCGATTCCTGTTGATCAAAATGACATGGAACATGCGGATGCTTTAGTTGATTGGCTCGAATCATATCAACCAAAAGAACTCTTCAATGAAGATGGCTCTTTGAAGGATGATATTAAAGAAATTATTCCTACTGGGGACAGTCGGATGGCTGCTAACCCAATCACCAATGGTGGGGTCGATCCGAAAGCCTTGAACTTACCAAACTTCCGTGATTATGCGGTCGATACGTCCAAAGAAGGCGCGAATGTTAAGCAAGATATGATCGTTTGGTCAGACTATTTGCGGGATGTCATCAAGAAAAATCCTGATAACTTCCGGTTGTTCGGACCTGATGAAACCATGTCTAACCGTTTATATGGTGTCTTCGAAACCACTAATCGTCAATGGATGGAAGACATTCATCCAGATAGTGACCAATATGAAGCACCAGCTGGCCGGGTCTTAGATGCTCAGTTATCTGAACACCAAGCTGAAGGTTGGTTAGAAGGTTACGTCTTAACTGGACGTCATGGGTTATTTGCCAGTTATGAAGCCTTCCTACGCGTTGTGGACTCAATGTTGACGCAACACTTCAAGTGGTTACGTAAAGCCAATGAACTTGATTGGCGTAAAAAGTACCCATCACTTAACATTATCGCGGCTTCAACTGTATTCCAACAAGACCATAATGGTTATACCCACCAAGATCCAGGTGCATTAACTCATTTGGCCGAAAAGAAACCAGAATACATTCGTGAATATTTACCAGCCGATGCCAACACGTTATTAGCTGTCGGTGACGTCATTTTCCGGAGCCAAGAAAAGATCAACTACGTGGTTACGTCAAAACACCCACGTCAACAATGGTTCAGCATTGAAGAAGCTAAGCAATTAGTTGACAATGGTCTTGGTATCATTGATTGGGCAAGTACGGACCAAGGTAGCGAACCAGACATTGTCTTTGCAGCTGCTGGGACGGAACCAACGCTTGAAACGTTGGCTGCCATCCAATTACTACACGACAGTTTCCCAGAGATGAAGATTCGTTTCGTGAACGTGGTCGACATCTTGAAGTTACGTAGTCCTGAAAAGGATCCGCGGGGCTTGTCAGATGCTGAGTTTGACCATTACTTTACTAAGGACAAACCAGTGGTCTTTGCTTTCCACGGTTACGAAGACTTAGTTCGTGACATCTTCTTTGATCGTCACAACCATAACTTATACGTCCACGGTTACCGTGAAAATGGTGATATTACCACACCATTCGACGTACGGGTCATGAACCAGATGGACCGCTTCGACTTAGCTAAGTCGGCAATTGCGGCGCAACCAGCAATGGAAAACACCGGTGCGGCCTTCGTTCAATCCATGGATAATATGCTTGCTAAACACAATGCCTATATCCGGGATGCCGGAACTGACTTGCCAGAAGTTAATGATTGGCAATGGAAGGGTTTAAAATAAGCAGTTAAAATCTTAATTTGAAAATAGCGTTGCTACTGGCCTGTGCCTCCAGTAGCAACGCTATTTTTGTGCGCTATTAATTGTGTTGATTGGTGCTGGAATGTAGCCTATGACGTCTTAATCAGAACCTAGCTAACTGACGTTTAATCAAGAAGCAACTTGCAATGACTAGCATAATGTGAATTGTGAGCATATTTTAATTGGTTTTTAATTATTCCTGTTATAATAACGCTACCTAAGCTGATACTAGTGATGGTGATTAGTTAAGGATGAACGGGTCTGACGCAATCAGCTCAGCCTAACATCGTCGATTCCGGTTCCATGAACCGAGTTTATGTGGAAAGGAGCGACTGGTTGTTTAATCGCCAGTCAACGATGCTAATGAAAATTTTGATAACAGTCGAGAATTTAGTGATGGATGGTGTCAAACGAGCGGCGACGGTCCTCGGCAATGCGTTGACCTCGCAAGCCGAGGTTGCTTTTTACTCCTTGGCCCAACCCCGGTCTTTCTATGAACTGAGCGCACCGCTTATCACGGCGCGCCGGCCTGCAAGTGCGACGGTACTTAATTACTTTGGCGCTGATCCGTTGACCGTTTATGCGCCTCAAATAGATGATTTACTCACGACGATTGGGTCGGGAGCTTACGATGCCGTTATTCTCCCGGGAGGTTTACTGACGAGTTTTGCTCCGGCAATCAAACAGCGTTTTCCACGGGTCAATGTCATTGCGTGGATGCACAATAATGTTGATATCTACCTCAATCAGTATTACGTCCAAATGCAAGATGAACTGGTCGCAGGGCTCTTAGCGGCTGATACGGTCGTGACATTGACCGATTATGATTGGGAAGGCTACTCACGTTTTAACGCCCATACGGTCAAGTTCTATAATCCACCGACCATGCAAGCTCATGGTCAGCAGGCCGACTTGGCGCAACATATCATTGCCTACACTGGTCGTATTGACCTGCAACATAAGGGGCTCGATTATTTGTTGACAGTTGCGCGAGCCTTGCCCGATGATTGGCAAATTGCAGTCGCAGGGACTGGTCCCGAAGACCAATTAGCGACGTTCAATCGGTTGATGGCTGAACTCGATGTTCGTGACCGCATTATTTATCGGGGTGCGCTGAAAGATACTGAGTTACGGGCGCATTATCAACAGGCGAGTGTCTTCATGATGACTTCGCGTTGGGAAGGGATGCCATTAGTTATGGGGGAAGCGATGACGATGGGGTTACCGATCGTCTCAATGTGGAATACTGGCTCAGCCGAGTACTTGCAGGGTGGCCAGTACGGTGTGTTGACTCCGGCCCGCGATGTTAATGCTCTGATTACTGGCTTAATGCCACTGTTAACTGATTTTGACTGTCGCGCTGAATATGCCGCGCGCGCTCGGCAACGCAGTCATGACTTTACCTTGAGCAAGATTGTCCGGCAGTGGCTGGCACTATTGAATCGCCAATATGTTCCGCAAACGGTCGTCGAATCAAATTGGCCTGCGGATTTGAGTAGTGGGGGACATTAGCCTGTCATAGCGGTCATGATAATCGCTCAGTACTTAGGACCTGAATGGTCGGTGCTGAGCTTTTTTGTCATTGATGGTGGGGATTTTCTTTGGATAGAACTATTATATAAAAGTTATGAATTCTATTAATCAATTTGCAAACGCGTGACGACTTTGATACACTCAATCAAAAGGTCAGCCGTGCCTGACCGCATTGGAGGAGCTTGCTATTGAAGACAACGTGGCTGGCTAGTTTACTAGTCACAATCTTTTGGGGCGCCGTATTGGGGCTCGTTGTAACGTATTTAGGTGGGGCGATGGTCGAGGCTTTGACCGCCACCCCCATCGTTCGTGAACCATTCAAAGCCATGGCGGTGGGTATCATATTGGCAGTGATGAGTGGGTTATTAGTGACAACGCACCATTAAGAACTGTATGCTGGCTTTAAGGGCGCTTAGCCGACCGTTAACAAGCTTGATAAATTAAAAATGATTCGCCTTCTTGTCAGAGGAAGGTGAATCATTTTTTAGTGTAGATGAATCACGGGGTTCAATGGTGAACTAACTGTCCGGAGTGCGTTGCGCAAATGCTCACGATTTGGATAGTCGGAGTAGTTTGAGTAACGTACCGGCAAGTTCTTCACGTTGATGGGCTGGCAGATCACTCAGGTAGTCGAGTAATGCAACAACATTAGGTGATTGGAGAAGCTCGTCGCGAAAGAAGTCCGCTATTTTTAAATTCAGAGTTTCAGCGATTGCGGTCAAACTTTGTAGTTTAATGTTATCGACCTTACCACGTTCGAGTCGAGAAATTAGCGAGATTGAAACATTCGATTGTTCGGCCAATTGCTCGATGGTGATGCCGTGTTGCTGTCGGCGTTGCCGAATGATTTTGCCTATCTCGGTTAACATGGGAATCCTCCTTAATCCATTAAGCGTCTTAGCACTAATTTTAGAGGTTTCGCTATGCTTGAAACAGAGCTGTAAGTACCTTATAAGTACCGTTATAAGGTCATTAAAGCTTTTGATACGTGATGCTAATTAAATCACGTTACTTTGCTTTCAGTTATCGAACTCATGCTGAATTTGTGATCCGTTGAATGTGACAAAGCAATTATTAGGTTACGGTTAATGATAAAATAGCAACATACTATAAAGGTCTTTAAATACTTCTTTTAGTCGTATATAATGTTATTAAAGCTTTGTTATAACGCTATTAAATAATTAGTATAGCTTGCAAAGCAGAATAGAAATCAGAGTGTTGGGAGGAGCTTATTTCATCGGATGTCAAATTAATGGAGGAGTGTACCAAAAATGAAAATATGTCCAAATTGTCAGCATGAAAATGAGGCTGATAATGTTTTTTGCGAAAATTGCGGAGCGGATCTGACTCATATTGACAGTGCTGAACGAACGCAAGCCAGTGGAACGGAGCAGAAACTCGGGGATTCAAGGCAATATCAAGCTCATAAACCAGCTAAGACGCAGCAATCAAGGTGGTTGCGAATCAGTGGAAGCGTGCTCGCAGTCGTCATTATTGTGGGAGGTGGATTTGGGTTTTATCAATATCACACTGGTAAAAATCAGCAGATTGCCGCGGAAGTCGAAATGATGACTAGTAATAAGCCCACGACATTGTCGAAACACTTAGTTAGCGATAATACTGGGTTAAAAATCACAAAACAGTCCGTAAAGCCCTTAATGACCTATATCCAAAAACATCCCCAGTACGCACAAGATCTGAAAACAGACTTACAACATAACGGTTATTCTAGTGATCACACGTTTGTTGTTAAGCAAATCGGAACTAAGTGGACACTATTCCCAACTTACAAATTACGCGTCACCACGATGCAGCCGTTAATCACGACCAATCTAAAAAATGCCACACTGGAAGCAAATGACATCGAATTGGTGACCACCGAAAGTGCGCATACCACTTATAAGGTTGGTCCGCTGTTTCCGGGGACCTATATGTTTAAACTAAGTAATTCTGACACGACAATCACGCACAAGGTTAATCTGATGGGGCACGCGAACGTCCATGAATTAATTTCGTTAGTTGCGAATAAAAAGGCAGCGACAACGTCAACGGCGAATACTGACACCAAAGCTACCACTGCCAGTGATGAATCAGACTCGAGTTTAATCAACAGCGAGAGTGAATCGCAGAGTGGTACGGGCAGTGCTTATGATGATTTGTCTAGTTCAGCTCAGACAGCTGTGTCAGAAATTGCCGCGGCTACCGGTGGGGATATTAGTGATTATGATTATACGGCGAGTGAACCACACACGGATGTGTATGAAATTAAATGCTATGTTAGTGGTACTAATGATTTAGCAGATACTTATCGATATGATGATGTTAATGATATTCTAGCGCGCTACAACACGAGTACCGGTAAGTTTGAAACGGTAGATTCAAATGATTAACGAGAAATTTATGATTAATTTGGAGGATGTTTAAATGAATAAGCAGGCACTTTTTTGCTCGCAGTGTGGCAATCAACTGAAAGCCGGGGCGAAGTTTTGCCCGAAATGTGGTGCTGTGGTTGCCCCAAACCAGGAAATTCCGGATCAAGGGCAGTCAGTTGCCGAATCCGAGAATACGGTTGAACGTAGTAGTGATGATACCGTCAATAAAATTTTGACCACAGATACCGTCCAACATGTCAAAAAGTTCTCTGGAAGCTACTTTTCGTGGTTTAAGATGACGATCCGGCATCCCGGTCATCCGATTGAACCGACTAATCGGTACTTTGGACTAACTTCGATCGGTCTTGAGGCCTTTTTACTGGTTTTATCAATTGCGTTAATCTTACGTAAGGCACAAAATGTCGCCAATGATTTTACTAGTTCATTGACTGGTGGTAGTTCGGAAGCTGCGATTCATGCTGGCAGCTTTATCCTAAAAACGAGTATGCTGGTGTTTTTCATGGTTCTTGGGATATATGCGATTTATGTTAGCATTGCCTATGCCTTTCGCCGCGTTGTTAATACTGGTTCGATGCAATTTAGTGATTTTATCAATCAATTTGCAGCAATTACGAATTTGATTCTAATCTTTAATCTACTCACGTTGCTTTTGACGATTCTCACTGGAACTGGTAATTTTTCTGGCATGACTGGATTGTTCTTCTTTATGATCCCAACCATCGGGATTATGAATCTGGCATTTATTTATATCATTATTGATAATGTTGTGAAGCCCCATATTGACAAATTTTATGCGTTAATCATTGCTGAAATCGCATTAGGTTTTGCACTATCTGTTTATGTCATGATATTAGCCGTTTTAGGTGGCAATATGCTTTTCTCACAACTATCGTCACTATTTTCGTAAGCGTTAGTACCGTCGGATTACCGCCGTGACGGATTAGTTAATTTTTAAAGAGACGATGCCATGGATTCAGAGCGGAAAAAAAGGGGACCAGATTTTGAAAAAAAGTGAAACTGTCTGTATCAGTCTGCTGTTACTGTTATTTATTAGCGGTTGTGGTAGCTCACAGCAGGCCTCGCAAGCGTCACATGCGGATAAGAAGCATGGCGTTAGTGTGGTCAAAGTGAAGCCCAAAGTGATTACTGATAAGGCGCACAAAACAAATGATGCAACTAAGGCAACGAGTACGTCAGTCAACGCAAGTTCTCAGTCGACAAAAACAACGTCTCAACAACGGGGGGCTACGACTATGAATCTTAATGAGATCAGTCAGGGCTCCTATGGGAGTTTGTTAGGTGACTGGAAGGAAGTTGCTAGTAGTGTCAATAAGCATGATACTAAGGGCGATGTTTGGCAATCTCCCGAGGCTGGCGCTAAATTAACCGTAAAAGACACGAAAATCAGTGACGGTGAAATAGCCTTAGCAAGTGGGAAATTTGAAGATGCGAATGGTGATGAAGAGGCTGTTACTACTACCATCAAACAGGAAAAAGGCGCACTGCATATTGATGGTGATATCGGTGCAGCTGCCGTCACGTACTGGTTTTATCCAAAGGGAGTTGCAATCAGTGGCTGGGGTGATAACGTTCCTGCCACCATTAAGACGGATACTGAGCGAATCATAACGCGCACAAGTAATAATTCTTATGTAAAAGTTTTTGAACGTCAAACGACCGCCGCCAATACGGGAAACCGCAAGTCGACAATGGCGCTCGGCCAGATTAAAACTGGTGATTATTCAAGTTTGAATGGGACTTGGCAAAATGGACAAGGAAATCAAATCAAGATTCATAATCAGCGGATGAAATTTAGCGATTTTGGCCTGACGCAAGACGCTACTCCGGGGACGATTACTAAACTCAAAATGGATGTGCCATCATTAGATGATCAGCAAGGAAATTCTAAGACGGTTGATGGATTGAAGTATCATCAACAATTAACTTATCAAACCTCAAATGGTGCCAGCATGCTTCAAGGCAGTTTTTCAATATCAGGCTCATCTGGCGGACTTTATGATGTGGTATTTATGCCCGGTGGAAATAATGCTGACCTAAATAATGGTGATAGTAGTCGGGACCGTATCGTAGCGTTAGGAACGCAAAATGATCCCCAAAACATTCCAAGTGATAAGATTTATTATCGCTCAAATTAACAGTTTAGAGGCATAATTAAGCTCTTTTTGGCTAAGATAAATATGCAGGTGTCAAAAAAAGGAAGCTCACTGAGCTTCCTTTTTGGACCCTTCAAGATAGATACTTTCACAACAGTTTGATGGCAAGCGCCGGTAGCCATCTGAATGAAGTTGAACTTGCTTAGTCAGTAGCGCTCGATTAAATGCGGACTATTAAATAAACTTGGCAATGGGGCCGGTACCGTCACCCGTGTGGTGCTAAATGGAAGTTGTAGATCCAACAATTGGGCATGTAACATCAGCCGAGGCGCCGACTCCGCTTGCGAGTCGTAAAGTGGATCACCGATAATCGGGTGGTCACTGGCGGCCAAGTGGACCCGTAGCTGATGGGTACGGCCAGTATGCAGGGTCAGTTTAACTAAACTCTGATGGGCGGTTGTTGCACATACTTCGTAGTCGGTGAGTGCTGGCTGGGCATCGGCCGTGTTTACCCAGCGTTTGCGTTTGTCGGTAGCATCGTGACCGATTGGCGCGGTGAAATGCCCAGTTGGCGTGGTAAAGTGACCACGTACCCAGGCATAATAAGTCCGGCGAATTTGCTTGTCACTGATTAAGCGGTCTAAAATCGGGACGACGACCGGGTTCAATGCGACTAGCATCGCACCAGAAGTCATCTGATCGAGCCGGTGAACCATGTATGGTACCTGCTGAGTTGGTTGGAGTGTGGCTGCTAGGTCATTTAAAATTGATCCGGTTTCACCTGGTTGATTAGGATGCGATTTCACGCCAGCGGGTTTATCAACGACTAACAGATCGCTGTTTTGATATAAAATCGTGGCTGGGGCCGTGGCAGCCGCAATATAGTTTGAGGTCGGAGTCCGAAAGTCACTGGGGATAAACGTCAGCGTCAGGCAATCACCAGTATTGACGAGTTGTGCAATCGACGTTGGTGCACCGTTCAGCTGAATCCGCCGCGTTTGGCGTAACTGGCCCTGAATCCGCTTAGGAATCAGCCAGGTCCGAAGGCAAGCCCGAATCGACTGTTGATTCAAGCTAGACGGGATAGTGAGTTGATAAGTCCAGGTCATGAATAAAGCTCCTTTATAACGGGGAAGACGGGGCAACGCACGGAAACCACTAAAAAAGTCTGGAACGTATCCAGACTTTTTTGTTAGTCTTCTTTTTTAGCGGTCGGCTTAACGATCAAAACGTCACAAATTGCGTTGCGACTGACGTAGGTGGTTACGGAACCGACCATCAAACGTTCAACGGCAGATAAGCCGGTTGAACCAATCATAATTAATTCATTATGGTGGTCAGCGGGAAATTCACGCGCGATAACCGTTTTGGGATTACCAAAACGAACATGGACATCAACGTCGGTCACCCCAGCGTCAATTGTTTGTTGCTTGAGTTCTTCCAAGCGCTTTTGAACGTCTTCCGACAACTTGTAGATGACATCACCACTGACCGCACCGCCGTACGTGTCACTAAATTGGTTGACTTCCGACACGTTTAAAATGTCGAGATGGGTCTTGTTACGCTTAGCGACTTCGATGCCCCGCCGAAGAACTTCGTCGGTAGCCTTGGAGCCATCAACTGGTACCAGGATATTTTGATATTGTTGTAACATAATGGTTACCCCCGTTTGATATGGCTAGTTAATAACTATATTTTAGCATTAATTTTCAGCAATGTAAGCATTTAAAATCGATTGATTTATTTGATAACTTGAGTTTGTAAGGATAATTATTTTAATGGACTGAAAAATGACTAATTTTTTTCAGTCGGTACTAGTCATTGAAAAATAATATTCTTCAAGGTCGTTAATCGATCAATCAGTCACATTTAATTTAAATACAGTAATTTAGAAGCAAGGTGATTTTGGAAAAGCCCCTGGTCATAACGTCTTGCAGCGATTGTCAATTCGGTCAACGATAACAAATTGTTAACTGATCAATCAGTTAAAATGATAACGGTGTCAATCAATTGATATTAATAAAATAATTCGAAGCGATCTCGTTTGAATGTCCCTCTTCGACATGCTAATATTATTCTGTAATAGCAGGTGCTACAGGGGAATTAAATCGGTTGTGCTAACAGCTAACTCACGGAAAGTTTGGGGATTTTAAAATTGAAAATTGGAATGACAAAAAAAGTAGTAACTTCATTATTGCTAAGTACCGCTTTGCTGCCGATGTTGAGTGGTAAAGCTGATACGGCAAGTGAAAATCAAAAACCGGCAGCTGCGACTAAGGGAAACAGCGCTGCTTCAGCTGCAAGCCAACAAGTGACCTTAAGTGCTGGCAGTCAGACGGAAACGACAGCGGCTGGTGCGACTGACCAATCAGTTGCCAGTGACGGTGCCAAGACTGACGATCAAGCTGAATCAACCAGTACGACGACGTCTACTACCAGTGCGGCAAGTCGTGTCACAGTGCGGGCAGCCAGCCAAGCCGCTAAAGCTGACAGTACAGGACTGCAAAGCCAGTCCTCCGCCAGTGAAGCTGCCAAGGATAACGCGGCTGCTAGTGCTACGGCGGACTCCACAACTAGTGCTGTTGATCAACTTGATAAAACGGCCAAAGCTAGTGCAGCCACGAGCCAAGCCAGTCACAGTACGACTAATGAGACGGCTAAAGCCAGCGCGGCCGCAAGTCAGGATAGTCATGTCACTACGGACCAATCCAGCGCGACTGTGACGAGTGAAGTAGCCAAATCAGCCGCATCGTCAGCCGCATCGTCAGCCGCACCTAAGCAAGCGACTGAGCAGGCGGTAGCCGCGAAAATCTCACCAAAGATTGAGACGGCTGTGGCGGCTGATGCGGTCCAGTCATCAGCGATGATGGCACGGTCCACGCGGGCAATGACTAGTCAGGAAATCTTCCTGAGTCAGATTAAAGCGGGGGCAATCTCTGGTTGGAACAAGTATCAAGTCTTGCCATCAGTCACGGCCGCACAGGCGATTCTGGAAAGTGGCTGGGGACAGTCACAACTAGCAACTGAGGGAAATAACTTATTCGGTATCAAGGGAAGTTATCAAGGGCAATCAATCTACTTCCCAACCCAGGAATGGAATGGCTCACAATACATTACGATTCAAGACGCTTTTCGGAAGTACCCGAATTGGTCAGCTAGTGTTGAAGATCATGGCGCCTTTTTGGTTGTCAATCCGCGTTACAGCAATTTAATTGGGGTTACCGATTATCGGCGCGTTGCCAGTCTCTTGCAACAAGACGGTTACGCAACCGCGCCAACGTACGCGAGTTCGCTGATCAGCATCATTGAATATAACAAGCTACACGAGTGGGATCAAGAAGCGCTCAGTGGTCAGGCAAGTGGCGGAAATGATAATAACCAAGTTCAGCCTGATCAAGACGTCACCCCAACCAGTGGTACACATAAGTTTACTAAGACAACGACAATTCACAATGCGCCGGACGCCACGAGTGCCGTAGTGGGTACTTACAACGCTGGTGAAACAGTCAATTACAATGGTAAGTTAACGGTCGGTAATGCAACTTGGTTACGCTATCAGTCCTATTCTGGCGTATCACGGTATGTGATGATTAGTCAAACAACAACTAATGATAATAATAACCAGGCGACAGTTACGCCAGCTAGTGGGTCGTATAAGTTTACCGCAAAGACCAACATTCGATCAGCCGCAAGCAAAACGGCTCAAGTGGTCGGCACTTATAATGCTGGTGAGACGGTTTACTATAATGGCAAGATTACCACGGGTGGGACAACTTGGTTACGGTATTTATCCTATTCAGGCGCTCAGCATTACGTGGCTATGAGTGGTGATGAGGTTGGTGCTGTGGCTAAACCGGACGTGGTTGCAACCAGTGGGTCGTATCGTTTCACGAAAACGACAGCAATCAAGAGTTCACCTGCAACTAGTGCGACAACGGTTGGGTCTTATAATGCTGGCGATACGGTCTATTACAATGGTAAGGTGACGACAAATGGTCAGACTTGGTTACGTTACATGTCTTACTCAGGTGCCCAGCATTATGTGCAAATTAGTGGTGAGAGTACGTCGACCAATGTTGATAAACCGCAAGTAACGCCTCAAAGTGGTAGTTATCGCTTTACGCAAACAACGGCGATTAAGAATACACCGGCCGGAAATGCCCCAAGTGTCGGTACCTATAGTGCTGGTGATACAGTCTACTACAACGCTAAGGTAACGGCTAACGGCCAGACTTGGTTACGGTATTTGTCTTATTCGGGCGCCCAACATTACGTAGCGATTAGTGGTAATGCCGCTACCGGAAATACGACGTCTAAGCCGGTAACAAACAGTCAAGGGGCGTTCCGCTTCGTAACGACGACTAATATTCGTACGGCGCCAAGTACGCGCGCAAGCGTTGTCGGTGAATATAACCCAGGTGAAACGGTTTATTACAATGGGACGGTTCAAGCTGAGGGTTACACGTGGCTCCGATATCTGAGTCGCTCCGGTGCAACGCACTATGTTGCTAAGCTTGAAGGCTAGGCATATTAGTTGTTCCGGCGTCCAAATGGCTTTATACTAAAGATATTGAAATGGAATAGCGATTACGACCGCTATTAATGTTTCGGCAACCTAGTTGGCTTCGGCTGACTAGGTTGTTTTTTTACTCGGTTTGCAATCGCTTACATTGTATGCTATATTGGATTTATCGGAAGAGTCACAGGTCAGTATCAAACTGTTACCCAATTGTTGTAACAAACCCGTCAAGTGATAGCTAGTGCAGTATAGCAGCGTTTCCGCTAATTTCGGATAACTGACTGGCCCAACCTCCATCTATTGATGGCACGGTTATGTCCACGGAGAACGGATTGCCGCCAATCAAACGTTCACGGATGTGGATAGTGAATCAGTCATCTTGTGGTGTGAAGAATGCCACGCCAAACTTTTTGTATGATTCTTCCAAAAAATGGGCTCACATTGTGGGTCCTTTTTTCATCTTGCTGTATGATTAAAGTAACCTAAAGCTGAAGGAGATTTTAAAACATGTATTATGTCGCAATGAAAGATCATGAGATTGGCCGTAACTTGGCAACCGAACAATATTTAATGAATAACGTGGATTTCGATGAACCATTAGTTTTGTTCTACTATGAAGAACCGTGCATCATTGTTGGTCGGAACCAGAACACCCTTGAAGAAATTAATGCCGACTATGTCCGGGAACATCACATTACCGTAACGCGGCGTCTCTCTGGTGGTGGGGCTGTGTATCAAGATCTTGGTAACCTCTGCTTCAGCTTTGTGGTGGATAGTGACAGTCAAGAGTTTGGCGACTTTAAGACATTTACCAAGCCAATCATTGATGCGCTTCACGATATGGGGGCGACGACAGCGACGGTCAGTGGTCGCAATGATTTGCTCGTTGATGGTAAGAAATTCTCCGGTAACGCCATGTATTCACGGAATGGCAAGACGTTCTCCCATGGCACTTTGATGTTGAATGTTGATTTAAACGTTGTCCCACAGGCGCTAACAGTCCCGACCGACAAGATTGCTTCCAAAGGTATTAAGTCCGTTCGGAGTCGGGTCACGAATTTACGGCCTTATTTAGCGCCAGAATATCAGAATATCACGGTGCCAGAATTTCAGGATGCCCTGTTAAAAGAGTTGTTCCATGTTGATTCGTTGGATCAGATTGCGGATAAGGAATATCACGTGACACCTGAACAACAAAAAGCTATTGATAAAATTTACGAAGACTATTATGCTAATTGGGATTGGGTTTACGGTAAATCACCGGAATTCTCGGTTAAGCGGCGTCAACACTTTGATATGGGAACCATTGATGCGCGGATCTCGGTTGATGACGGCTTGATCAATAACATTAAATTTTATGGTGATTTCTTTGGTAGTGGCAACGTTCAAGATATTGAAGCCGCCCTTAAAGGTGTGCGGTACGACCATGAGGCCATCGCTAAAGCGCTGGCAGATATTGATTTAAATCAGTACTTCACGGGAATTGAACGGTCAGCCGTTATTGACTTAATTGCCCAATAATAGGAGTGATTTGTTGAAACTGACTCGCTTAGTTGCATTTGCGTTTGTGTCCTTTTTTTGTTACGGTATCGTCAATTGGATGATGTCGACTAGCCATTTTCACCTGCAGGCAAAAAATATTTCGGTAGCGGAAATGTGGCAGGGGTTGCTGATTGCCCTAGTCTTATATTTTCTAGGCGTTCTAGCAGTGTATATTAATCGTATGCTGGGTTTTTACGTCCTAGGGTTAGTTGTACTGATATATAGCTTGGGACTTGTCAGCGCCTTAATGTCGGGTTATCAGAGTACGGCTGGCATGGAAATTAAACTGGCGTTAGAAGTTATGGGTGTGATTGGATTGGGGATCAACTTTTATACGTTGGTGTTACTGACTCGCTGGCGACGTGCAAATTAACGAAATTGAATAATGAATGAGGGATAATGTTTTATGCAACGAAACGTACAAGCTTTTATTGATGATGTTACGGCTGACAAGGTTACGCAGGATAGCTTGACTGGTACCTATGCCAAACTAGCGACCAAGGTTAAGCCTTGGCTGGCGAAGCTGGTAGCGGCACTCAATGCCGACCAGCTTGCCCAAGTGACGCTGACGGCTAAGCATGAGCCAGCTATCAGCTTTCGGTTGGAGACGAGTGTTATTAATTTGCCACTGGCTAATCTGACCGAAATTGGAAAGGTTACGGCGGCAGAGGATACGCTGCCAATCAACGTTTACATGATTGCAGAATCCGATGCGTTACCATCAGGATTGCGAATTGATGAGCTGGGAAGCGTTGCCGACGTGCTCGCTGATCAAGCCAACGCTGAAAAGTTATTAACCGATTGGCTGACGGCTCAGACTGATCGCTTAGATCAGATCACGGCGGCGGAAGCTTAAACGTAATCTTTACGAGTTAATTACTAAATCTTTACATGACTATGGTAAGGTAAGAATTGATATTGGAGCCAAGCCAAAATCAAAATACCAATGGAATTGAGTGTGTCGTTCATTAAATCGAACGGGATACTCAATTTTTTTGGTTGCGAAAAGTTAAGTACTGCGGCCCAACTGTGGTGAGTAGGAGCCACGAATTTTGTGGCGGTGCGA
The DNA here is from genome assembly GCF_055413545.1 of Lactiplantibacillus sp. 3062. Lineage (NCBI taxonomy): Bacteria > Bacillati > Bacillota > Bacilli > Lactobacillales > Lactobacillaceae > Lactiplantibacillus > Lactiplantibacillus sp. 3062. Next base: position 7,986 of record NZ_JBVAYE010000006.1, on the reverse strand, counting down.
CTTGCATTTTATCAATGAAGATGATATGGTAGTCCATGCGATGAGTCGATAGAGTCAGATCGTTAGCAATAACGGTTCCGCGCGAGCGGCTAGTGACTAATATTGATAGCGGGGCACGTTTCTCTGACGTATTTCAGAGTGTCTGGGTCACTGACATTGTGGAGTGTCACTCCCGCTGGTTTTACCAGTGCCGCGATGAACGCGTGTTAACCATTTTCGGATGGCTGACACGCGTTTTTTTTTGCGTACAGATCACGCATAAGACTTTCATAGGGTGGACTATTCGGCAAAAGCGGTGGTCGACTGGATAGTCGTAAAATAAAACGGACGGCCATCAGGATAAGATTATCCCGGCGACCGTCCGTCAATGGACTGAAAGATTAGTCCTCTTCGTTCATTGCAGCTGCTGACTCGGTGTTAGCAGTTGCCCGTTGCATTTTTCCAAGCACACCGCGGGCGATTGGGCCGACGATGATGAGTTGGAGTGGTAATGCAACAATCAAGTTAAAGATCCAAGTGTGACCGTAAGTCGCTAAAACGTGACTTCCGGACAATTCACCTTCCACTGCAATCCCGAAGAGGGACATGCAAGTTACCATGCCAAGAACCATCAAGACGGAGATGGTAATCCCAATCAAGACAACCCGTTTGCGCATGTAATCATTAATGATATATTTGAAAGCTAATCGTTTGGCAATTGGTCCCACGACCAATAAGTCTAAAATGATGGCAACGAATAAACCGAGTGGGTAGCCACTAAGGATTGCCATTACTAACCCATTGCTGAAACCTTGAGCAAGGGTAACGTTATAGGCGGTCATCACAAAGACCATTAAACCGGCCATAATGGCGGTAAAGACAACTTCTTCTTTTAAATTACGTGGCATTCTATTCACACACTCCTAGTTTTTTTGTATCGGTTGATTACTATAGCATGCGAAGGGGGCCTCACATAAGTAACAATTTGATGACAAATTATGAAACGGTTACATTGTTAGCCTGTTTTGGGCCGTAGTCGGGTGTCATTTACGATATACTTATAAGGGGCAGTATGATGGCAAAATGAACTTTAAAGAAATAAGGTTGTGGAAACAGCTTTCAAGTTAACAAAATTCATTTCTGCTGATGCCACGGTTGTTGTTGAGGAGATACGTAGTCAAGAAAAGGATGGCACAATGAATCTTAGGTGCCCAAAAATGGACCAACTGAGCCAAATATAATTTAAAGTTAAATTTCGATCCAGAACAGGTAAACGTTGGTAAAGTGAGACAACATAGCGTATGCTGTAGTTAGCATCAGACAATTAATCTTTGGGGAGTTGATTATCTTGAAAAAAATGTTAGTTAGTTCAGCCGTGATTGCTGGGATCATTGCGCTGGGAGGGGGTTATTACTTAGAAGCCGACCATCAGTCTAGTCAGTCGCGGGTTAGTGAAACACAATCAGTTGTGTCAAAGACTAAGGCTAAAAAAGACGCGTCATCTTCAGCAAAGTCGACGAAGCAATCGACAGCTGCTAAATCGTCGTCAACTAAAGCATCGTCAGTTTCCACAACTTCAGCTAATGAGTCACAATCCGAAGCTAGTGCAACGACTAGTCAGGGTAGTAAGACAGCTACTGCAGCTAGCTCGCAGGGACATTCAAATACCACTGCAACTAGTCAAACAACTACCGGGCAGTCTGCATCCGCGACCTCATCATCAACTAGCGGCCAGCAGACGACCAATCCACAGCAGTTAACAGCTAGTCAGATTAATGATTGGGCTTGGCAACAAGTGGCTAAGGACTATCAACAAACAACCGCCAATAAGCAAAACTTTGTGTTTAATCAGTATCAAAGCGGTGGTTTAGTTTACGTGGAAGTTTATGAAAATACCAACGCCGATGTCGCACACTTAGCGGGTCGTTTTCGGATTAACGCCCAAGGTCAATTGGAACAACAGCAGTTGGCTAAGGGGAACGTATGGCAAGTTGTTGCAACACAGCCATAATGGCGTCGTTTAGCAGGTTATAATTGAAAAATAGTTATTGCCAATTGGGTGTTCAGCGGGTGTCAATTTTGAACACCTAATTTTTAGTATCATCATGGTCAATTTGGTAGCTTGATTCAGCTGTTATCACGGGTAAGTGCCGGCAAGGCCCAAGGTAAGGTATGACAAGCTAGCCTAGTGATGCCTCAGTAATTTGACCAGGATATTGTAACCGCCTTCTTGCTCATTGTGACCAAATACGGCATACTGAAAGTAGTTCATAAAGATTGGTGGCTGGTTTGATGGCAAAAGAGAAACATGAAATTTATGACGAACAGGATAAGCGACTGGGCCGCTTGATTCTGAAAATACTGGGGATCGTCGCGATTGTCAGCGGCTTAGTGGGACCGTTCATTTACTTATTGAATGCAAACTGGGGCCGTGAGCTAGGAACCTTGGCCGTGATTTGTGGCGGCGTTGCGATTTGTCTGGGCCCTAAAGGTCGAACTGCAGGGGGCCAGTGGTTAGCCCTCTTGAAGACGCTGGGGTTGAGTATTTTGATTTTAGGATATTTTGTGATTGTCTTGAAATTATTGGGATAGCTAGGCAGTGTCGAATGCGTTTCTGTAAAAATGGTGGTCAGGATAATGCTGGCACCATTTTTTATTGTGCTGAAATAAGATTGGGGCTTGCGCTCCTATTATTATGAGAGTAAGATGAAAATATCATTAAATAACATGTTGATGAGAAGAGTAGTCAGGTTATACCTTTGACAGGGAGCCGTGGGGAGTGTAAAGCGGTAAGGTAGCGCCTGATGAAGATGAACTCGGAATGCCCAGTTGCGGTCGCAAGGCTGTACTGGCGGGACTGGCCGATACTCCAGTGAGTCAATAATGACTTGATGAGTTTAACGGGATGACCCGTAATTGAACTTGGGTGGTAACACGCGACCGGCGTCCCTTGAAGATGGCGGCTTTTTTTGTAGTCATTTTTACACTGGCGTCTCTGTAGACTGCCCGACCATAACTAGATTGGATGGGATTGAGATTATGACAAAACAAGCTGAGAAATTACACATTGAAACGCGGTTAGCACAAGCTGGTAATCGGAGTGATGATGAGAAGACCGGGGCAATTTCGGCGCCCATCTACTTGTCGACAGCATATCGACATGCTGGTTTAGGACAATCTACAGGATTTGACTACCCGCGCGAGGCCCAACCGACCCGCTGTATTTTGGAACGAGTGCTGGCAGAGATGGAACACGGCATCGCTGCGTATGCGCTGACTTCTGGCATGGCGGCAATCCAGCTCGTTTTCACGCTTTTCAATAGTGGTGACAAAATTATTGTGTCTGATGACTTATATGGGGGTTCGTACCGCTTCTTTGACCTCTTACACGACCATTATCATTTGGATTTTACTGTCTGGGATGGGCAGGATCAAGCGACATTGGCAGCACTGGCAGACGATCAAACCGTTGCCCTGTGGTTGGAAACGCCATCGAATCCAACCATGAAGGTCATAGATATTACGGCCACAGCGGCTACCGCACACGCCCATGACCTCAAGTTAATCGTTGATAATACTTTCTATACACCGTTGATTCAAAAGCCACTGGATCTAGGCGCAGACATCGTCGTTCATTCCGCAACTAAGTATTTAGCCGGTCATAATGATGTTTTAGCCGGTGCAGTGGTAGTCAAGTCGCAGGCGGATGCTGATGCGCTTGAATTTAATCTGGTGACGACTGGTGCGGTCCTTGACCCGTTCGACGCTTGGCTACTCTTACGGAGCTTGAAGACTTTGCCATTACGTTTGCATCAGCAGGAGGCTAATGCGCAGGAACTCGTTACGGTCCTTGAGGCAGATGAACACGTTGAACGCGTCTTATATCCAGGACGTGGTGGAATGATTAGTTTTTATCTCGCTACGGGTACCGACGTCGATACCTTTTTACGAGCATTGAACGTAATCTCGTTTGCGGAAAGTCTTGGCGGTGTCGAGAGCCTGTTAACAGTTCCGGCAGTTCAGACACACGCAGATTTAACGGAAGAGCAACGACAATCAAAGGGGATCACCGCTAACTTATTGCGGCTATCCGTTGGGATCGAAAATAGTGCTGATTTAGCAGCGGATCTCAAGCAAGCGCTGATCCGAGCAACAAAATAAAGCAAAAGACTTTACTTACTTTTAGTATGTGGTAAACTATAATTATTATAAAGATATTGGAGGCATTTTTCATGGCAACTGCAACTTTAAGCGACGAAGAAATTCGCGAACGTATCAAGACGGGTAAACACATGTTATTCTTTACGGCGGACTGGTGCCCGGATTGCGCTTTTATTAAACCAGTAATGCCCCAAATCGAAGCGAAGTACGATCAATATGACTGGATCACGGTTGATCGTGACGCCAACATTGAAATTGCCCAAGACATGGGTGTGATGGGGATTCCTAGTTTCGTTGGGATTGAAGATGGTCAAGAAATTGGTCGATATGTTGACAAATTCCGTAAGACCCAAAAGCAAGTTGAAGATTTCTTAGATACACTTGAAAAGTAGTTTTGAAAGGCATGACGTTAGCTGATAACTAACCGTGTTAAAACGAGCCAACTCGAGTGCGTCCATGATGGTTAAGCTTTAACCACGATGGACGCGTTTGGGTTGGTTTTCGTTTGGGCTTCTGCTACACTATTAACTATTAATTTTGGAAACGGTGATAAACATGACAACAAATTTATTTGAAGATGTGGTGGTGCGGACGACCAAATTTGGTGACTTGCCCGTATTACACGTGTTTGCAGCTAGTCAAGCACAAACTAAGTTACCAACGATCATCGATTATCATGGTTGGACAAATCAGACAGCGACTGAACTGGGTACGGCTTATCAGTTAGTACGCGCGGGTTTTCGAGTCATTCTCCCGACAGCGTATTTACATGGCAGTCGAAATGATGGGACTGATCTCGATCGGCATCCTGAACATTTTTGGTCGATTGTTGGACATTCAGTTGCGGAATTTCCACAATTAGTCGCGGCCTTAGTGGCTGCTGGAATTAGTGATGCTAATAAAATCGGTGTCATGGGAACTTCGATGGGCGGCATTACCGCTGCCGGTATTATGGCAACGCAGCCCACGGTAGTTGCTGGTGTCTCGTTAATTGGTTCACCAGAACCGGTGGCCTTTGCAACCGATCAAGTTGCACAATTACCAGCGGCATTACAAGCTAAGCTCCCAGCAGAACTAATTGAACAAACTTATCAACAATTGGCAAAGTTTGACTTATCTGAACACCCAGAAGCACTGGCGGGACGACCAATGTTCTTTTTCAACGGTACGGCCGATCAAATGGTACCTTATCAGTATATTCGTGATTTTAAGCACCGTTTTAAAGATGAGCCAGCCCTGAAGGCAACTGTCTTTAAACGCGCTGAAGGTGGCGTTCACCATGTACCTCACAAGATTCAAGAAGCTGCTGTCGCCTTCTTGGAGACCAACATTCTTAAATAATGCACACAGCACCCACACTGTTCATAAAACTGAACAGCATGGGTGCTTTTTATTGCCATCAATACCATAACCGTCGGACACTATGATAGCCTAAATCGCCTAAAAGTAGTGGTTCTGACAGTAACATTAGACAGCCGCGTTCCAGTAAGAAAATCGCGAGATTCATCTCATCATCCCAGCGCGCGACCCGTTCGTTGAGCCGGCAGTTGTATCTTGAGCTTGCCTTTAGAGCCAGTGAATTCATTTTAAGGGGGTTGTGGCGCAAGCAGGGAATCCGGGTGAGGAGCCAGGGATAGGCCAACAGGTCGGAACTGATCAGCCAATAAACAGGGAGACTAAAGGTCAGCTGCCACTGTCCAGTCGGTTTCGCGGTAAGCGCATAGTACGTCATTATTAAAACGGGGAGTGCTGACAGTTCGGCAGTCAGAATATTAATTGCTTTATCTTTCATCATTATTTCACCTTGCTGATTGGTTAGATTAAGCCGATGGATAAGCGTTCAATATTTTCCAGAACAACGGCAGGCTAACACGATTTCGGACCAGTGTCAGGTCATCGAATTTGGTTAGTTAAGAAAATATTTATAAAATAATGATTGTTTACAATTGAATTTTGAACAATTTAGATGTATTCTGATAACCGTAAATGAAAACGTATACAATAATTTTAAAAAGAAGGCATTTACTATGGCAAAGATGATTGAAGCGTCTGTTGCAATGTTAAAAGTTATTGAAGCTTGGGATGTTAAACAGATTTACGGCTATGCTGGTGGATCGTTTAACTCAACCATGCACGCGTTGGATGTTGAGCAAGAACGGCTCCAATATGTGCAGGTACGTCACGAACAAGTGGGGGCCCTCGCTGCGGCAGCGGATGCAAAGTTGACGGGTAAAATCGGGGTCGCCTTTGGGTCGGCCGGTCCTGGTGCCGTTAATTTACTCAACGGGTTGTATGATGCTAAGGAAGATCACGTGCCCGTACTTGCCTTGGTGGGCCAAGTTGCTCATACTAATATGAACTATGATTATTTCCAAGAATTCGCTGAAGAACCGATTTTTAGTGATGTGGCGGTCTTTAATCGAACCGTCATGACGCCAGAAAGCTTACCATACGTCGTCGATAAGGCCATTCGGACGGCTTATCGTGAAAATGGGGTTGCGGTGGTGACAATTCCTAATGATTTTGGATATGTTGAAATTCCTGATCTTAATTACGATTCAGCAAGTGTCCCTGCTAAACTGACCGGCATTCCTACTATTGATGATGAACAAGTTAAGACGGTGTTAACGATGATCAAGAACGCCAAGTACCCCGTCTTCCACGTTGGTCAAGGGACGCGTGGTGCAACCGAGGACATGATGGCGTTAGCGGAGCGTCTGCAAGTACCGATTATTATCACTGGGTTAGCCAAGGGCGTCATTCCTGATAGCTTTGATGGTAATATGGGAAGCGCTTATCGGGCAGCCTCGAAAGCGGCAGATGAACTGATGGGGATTACCGATTTGGTCGTTTCAGTTGGCGCGGATTATTCGTTCGCACAGATTATGTACACGACTCACGACTTCAAATATGTGCAAATTGAACTGGATCCTGGCAAGTTTGGTCGGCACCATCATTTGGATTTCGGGGTTAATGGCGATGCTAAAGTCTTCATCAAACGGGCCTTGGCATTAAGTGAACCAGCGTCACCGTCGCCATACTACCAAGCGGCTAAAGCAGATATGGCTGACTGGAAACAGTATTTGAAGAAGCTGAGTGAACGGACGACCGATCCACTTGAATACGAACAAGTCTACCAAGAAATCAACCGGGTCGCTGCCGATGATGCAGTTTTCTCAATGGATGTTGGCGACAATACGATTAATAGTTTCCGTTTCCTAAAGATGAATCCCAAGCAAAAATTATTGACTTCAGCACTATTTGCCACGATGGGTGCCGGCGTTCCCGGTGCGATTGCGGCGAAGATGAGTTATCCTGATCGGCAAGCCTTCAACATTGCTGGCGACGGGGCCTTCTCAATGGTCATGCAAGACTTATTGACCGAAGTTAAGTATCACTTGCCAATCTTTAATATTGTCACGTCTAACCAAACGTTGAACTTTATTAAATCAGAACAAGAAGATGTGCCGCAACCATATTATGGTATCGACTTGATTGATGCTGATTTTGCTAAGATAGCTGAAGGAATGGGCGTCAAAGGTATCCGTGTTGAACATTTTGATCAACTGCACGCAGCCTTCGAAACTGCGATGACCGAATTAAAGGCTGGTCGTCCGGTCCTAATTGATGCCAAGATTACGGACAAACGGGGGTTACCAGTTGAAATCCTTGATGTTGATCCAGCCAAGACATCGGATGCTTCTGTCAGTGCCTTCAAAGAAAAATATGACGCGAACGAATTGAAACCACTAACCAGTTATTTCAAGGAGTTCAACGTCGAATAGTCAGTGTGAACGAGAGGCTGTGACATAACTAGCCTCTGTATAAGCAAATGGGACGAGAAAA